>JAKFCN010000029.1:0-227310 GCA_036676625.1 Lysobacter sp.
CGCTTGGTCGCTTTCTTGGTGAGGATGTGGCTCTTGTTGGCGTGGCCGCACTTGTACTTGCCGGAAGCGGTCTTCCGGAAGCGCTTGGCCGCCGCCCGATTGGTCTTGATCTTGGGCATTGGATGTCCTTGCGAAATCTCGTTACTGGCCTGGGCGGCGGCTTCTGCTGGAATGCAGGCGCCACGCTTTCCGTCCTGCCCTTGCCGGTCGTAAGTCGTTGATCCGGAATGGATCAGCGACAGGTCCTGTCCCCGGCGCGAACCGGGCCGCACATTATGCGGCCCCGGCGCCCGGGGCGCAACGGTTTCCCAGAAAAATCAGGGCGCTAGGCCCTATTTCTTCTTCGGCGCGATCATCATGACCATCTGCCGGCCTTCCAGGCGCGGGCGCGACTCGATCACGATGTCCTCGCCGAGGTCGGCCTCGATCCGGCCCGCCATTTCCCGGCCCAGCTCCTGGTGGCTCATCTCGCGGCCACGGAAGCGGATGTTGACCTTGATCTTGTCGCCCTCCTCGAGGAAGCCGCGCATCTTGCGCAGCTTGATCTGGTAGTCGCCCTCGTCCGTGACCGGACGGAACTTCACTTCCTTGATCTCGACCTGCTTGGTCTTCTTCTTGGCCAGGTTGGCCTTTTTCTGGGCTTCGAACTTGAACTTGCCGAAGTCCATGATCCGGCACACCGGCGGATCCGCGGTCGGCTGGATCTCCACCAGGTCCAGGCCGTCCTCCTCGGCCATGGCCAGCGCCTCGTCGCGCGTGAGCACGCCGATCATCTCGCCATCGCTGCCGATCACGCGCACGCGCGGCACGCGGATCTCGTTGTTCTTGCGGTTCTGCTTTTCGGGTGTGCTGATGTTGCAATCTCCGGAATGGAAAAAACGAGCCGAGCATGGCTCGGCTCTACATTATCGACTCGGCGCGCAGCCGCGAAGCGAAGTCGGCGACGGACATGGTCCCCAGGTCCTCGCCACCACGGGTGCGCACCGCGACCATGCCATTGTCCCTCTCGCGGTCCCCGACCACCAGCAGGTATGGCACGCGCTGCAGCGTGTGCTCGCGGATCTTATAGCCGATTTTCTCGTTGCGCAAATCGGATTCGATCCTGAACCCTTGATTCGTAAGGGTTTTCTGACATTCGGCCACCCAATCGGCCTGGGCATCGGTGATGTTCATCACCACCGCCTGGACCGGGGCCAGCCAGGCCGGGAACTGGCCGGCGTGGTTCTCGATCAGGATCCCGATGAAGCGTTCCATGGAGCCCACGATGGCGCGATGCAGCATCACCGGGTGGCGCTTCTGGCTGTGCTCGTCCACGTATTCGGCACCGAGGCGGGCGGGCATCATGAAATCGACCTGCATCGTCCCCAGCTGCCAGGTGCGGCCGATGGCGTCCTTGAGGTGGTACTCGATCTTGGGGCCATAGAAGGCGCCCTCGCCGGGAAGCTCCTCCCATTCCACCCCGGCGGCGCGCAAGGCGGCGCGAAGGGCATCCTCGGCCTTGTCCCAGGTGGCGTCGTCGCCCAGCCGCGGCTCCGGGCGCAGCGCGATCTTCAGCTGCACGTCGTTGAAGCCGAAATCCGCGTACACCTGCATCGCCTGCTGGTGGAACGCGGTGACCTCGGCCTCGATCTGGTCCTCGGTGCAGAAGATGTGGCCGTCGTCCTGGGTGAAGCCGCGCACGCGCAGGATCCCGTGCAGCGCACCGGACGGCTCGTTGCGGTGGCAGGCGCCGAACTCGCCGTAGCGGATCGGCAGGTCGCGGTAGCTGTGCAGGCCCTGCTTGAACACCTGCACGTGGCCCGGGCAGTTCATCGGCTTCAGCGCGTAGGTGCGCTTCTCCGACTCGGTGAAGAACATGTTGTCCTGGTAGTTGTCCCAGTGGCCGGACTTCTTCCACAGCTCGACGTCGAGGATCTGCGGGCAGCGGACCTCGCCGTAGCCGGTCTGCTGGTACACGCGGCGCATGTACTGCTCGACCACCTGCCACACCGACCAGCCCTTCGGGTGCCAGAACACCAGGCCCGGCGCCTCTTCCTGCAGGTGGAACAGGTCCTGCTGCTTCGCAATGCGGCGGTGGTCGCGCTTCTCGGCCTCCTCCAGCATGTGCAGGTAGGCCTTGAGGTCCTTGTCGTTCAACCAGGCGGTGCCGTAGATGCGGCTGAGCATCTGGTTGTGGTGGTCGCCGCGCCAGTAGGCGCCGGCCACCTTCATCAGCTTGAAGCCGCGCAGCTTGTCGGTGGACGGAACGTGGGGTCCACGGCAGAGGTCGGTGAACTCGCCCTGGGTGTACAGCGACAGCTCCTGGTCGGCGGGGATCGACTCGATGATCTGCGCCTTGTACTCCTCGCCGATGCCGCGGAAGAACTGCGTCGCCTCGTCGCGCGACTTGACGCTGCGGCTGACGGGAATCGCCTCCTTGGCGATTTTCTGCATCTCGGCTTCGATCGCCGGCAGGTCCTCGGGCGTGAACGGGCGCTCGTACGCGAAGTCGTAGTAGAAACCGTTGTCGATCACCGGGCCGATGGTCACCTGCGCGCCCGGGAACAGGCGCTGCACGGCCTGCGCCAGCAGGTGCGCGGTGGAATGGCGCAGCACGTCCAGCGCGTCCGGGTGCTTGTCGGTGACGATCTCGAGCGACGCATCGCGGTCGAGGCGGAAGCTGGTGTCGACCAGTTTGCCGTCGACCTTGCCGGCCAGCGCGGCCTTGGCCAGGCCGGGGCCGATCGCCACAGCGACCTCGGCCACGGAAACGGGGTTGTCGAATTCGCGGCGCGAGCCGTCGGGGAGCGTGATTGCGATCATGTGCGGAGCCCGAAAAACAAAAAGCGCCCAAGGGCGCCTGCAAGGTACGGCCCTGGGAAGGTGTCAGCGCTGGGCGGTGGTAGTGTCCATGTCGCACCTCATCGGCATGCAAGGGTAAGGTCTGGCCACGCCGGATCCTGGCTGGAACCCATGCGTGGTGGGCGGTACAGGGTTCGAACCTGTGACCCCTACCATGTCAAGGTAGTGCTCTACCGCTGAGCTAACCGCCCATGCCCCAGGACATCGGGACTTCCCCTTGCGGGGGCGCGAATTCTAGCCTGCCAGGCTGGCTTCCTTCAACCGGCGGATCTCGTCGCGGACCCGGGCCGCGTCCTCGAACTCGAGGTCGCGGGCGTGCTGGTACATCTTCTGCTCCAGCTCCTTCATCCGCGCCGCGGCCTTGGCCGGGGTCAGCAGGGTGTAGTCCTCGGCCTGTTCGGCCGCCCTGCGGCCCTTGCCCCGCCCCGCCTTCACGGTGCCGGGTTCGGTGCGGGCGCCTTCCATCACGTCCATCACCGCGCGCACGATGCTCTGCGGGGTGATGCCGTGCTCGGCGTTGTATTCCAGCTGCTTCTGCCGGCGTCGGTCGGTTTCCTCGATCGCGCGCTGCATCGAGTTGGTGACCCGGTCTGCGTACAGGATCGCCTTGCCGCGCAGGTTGCGGGCCGCTCGGCCGATGGTCTGGATCAGCGATCCGGTGGAGCGCAGGAAGCCTTCCTTGTCGGCGTCCAGGATCGCCACCAGCGACACCTCGGGCATGTCCAGGCCCTCGCGCAGCAGGTTGATGCCGACCAGCACGTCGAACCGGCCCAGGCGCAGGTCGCGGATGATCTCCACCCGCTCGACCGTGTCCACGTCCGAATGCAGGTAGCGCACGCGCACATCGTGCTCGGCCAGGTATTCGGTGAGGTTCTCGGCCATGCGCTTGGTCAGGGTGGTGACCAGCACCCGGTCGCCCATCGCCACCCGCAGGTGGATCTCGCCGAGCACGTCGTCGACCTGGGTGCCGACCGGACGGATCTCGACCGGCGGGTCGACCAGGCCGGTCGGGCGCACCACCAGTTCGGTGACCTCGCCTTCCGACATCCGCAGTTCGTACGGCCCGGGCGTGGCCGAGACGAAGATCGCGCGCGGCGCGCGGCCCTCCCATTCGTCGAACCTGAGTGGCCGGTTGTCCAGCGCCGACGGCAGCCGGAAGCCGAACTCCACCAGCGTTTCCTTGCGCGAACGGTCGCCCTTGTACATCGCGCCGAGCTGCGGGACGGTCACGTGCGACTCGTCGACCACCAGCAGCGCGTCGGCCGGCAGGTAGTCGAACAGGCACGGCGGCGGCTCGCCCGGCATGTAGCCGGTGAGGTGGCGCGAGTAGTTCTCGATGCCGTTGCAGTAGCCGACCTCGGCCAGCATTTCCAGGTCGAACTGGGTGCGCTGCGCCAGCCGCTGCGCCTCCACCAGCTTGTTGTCGGCGTACAGCTGTTCCAGCCGCTCGCGCAGCTCGACCTTGATCGTCTCCACCGCGTCGAGCACGGTGCGGCGGCTGGTGACGTAGTGCGAACCGGGGTAGATGGTGTAGCGCGGCAGCTTGCGCAGGGTCTCGCCGGTCAGCGGGTCGAACATGCTGAGGCTCTCGATCTCGCCGTCGAACAGCTCGATCCGCAGCGCCTCGGAATCCAGTTCCGCCGGGTGCACGTCGATCATCTCGCCGCGCACCCGGTAGGTGCCGCGGGTGAGGTCCATCTCGTTGCGGTCGTACTGCATCTCGGTCAGGCGGCGGATCAGCTCGCGCTGGTCGATGCGCTCGCCGCGCACCATGTGCAGCACCATCTTGTGGTACTCGCCGGGATCGCCGAGGCCGTAGATCGCGGAGACGGTGCACACGATGATCGCATCGCGGCGCTCCAGCAGCGCCTTGGTCGCCGACAACCGCATCTGCTCGATGTGCTCGTTGACCGAGCTGTCCTTGTCGATGAAGGTGTCCGATGAGGGGATGTAGGCTTCGGGCTGATAGTAGTCGTAGTAGCTGACGAAGTACTCGACCGCGTTGTGCGGGAAGAACGACCTGAACTCGCCGTACAGCTGCGCCGCCAGGGTCTTGTTCGGCGCCATCACCAGGGTCGGCTTCTGCACCGACTGGATCACGTTGGCGATGGTGTAGGTCTTGCCCGAGCCGGTGACGCCGAGCAGGGTCTGCCGCGCCAGTCCGGATTCGAAGCCGGCGATGAGCTTCGCGATCGCCTGCGGCTGGTCGCCGGCGGGCGAATACGGGGCGACCAGCTCGAAGCGATCGCCGGCAGGGGAAGGGGTATCGGCCATCTGACCGATCAGTGTATCGCTGCCCGCAGCTGCAGGATGACCGCCTCCTGTAGGAGCGGTTGCGCCGCCCCTGCCCCGACGGCACAATAGCGCCCCCGCCCGAATAGCTCAGCTGGTTAGAGCACTTGACTGTTAATCAGGGGGTCGCTGGTTCGAGTCCAGCTTCGGGCGCCACTGATCCAGCCGCAGAATTCGCCAGCAAGGGCCCGCCGACGCGGGCCTTTCGCATTCCCGGCCCGTCGATGGCCGGCGTGACCTTCGACACCCCCGGCCGGGCGCGCGCGAGACTAGAGTCGGCGGACGCCCCGGTACGGGGCTGCCGCGCCGGCCTCCGGTGCGGGAATCCTTCACACCGGAGCCACTCGTGAGCATGAATCCCAAACTCCTGCTGTTGTCCATGGCCGTCACCGCCGCGCTGGCCGGTTGCCAGAAGGACGCGCCGGCACCGGCCGCCGATGCGACCAAACCCGCCGCCGCGCCGGTCATGGCATTGCCGCCCACCGCGGCATTCGCGATCACCGACCTCGACACCGGCAAGAACGCCTGCGCCGACTTCGCCGGCTTCGTCAACGGCAAGTGGCTGGCCGCGCACCCGGTTCCGGACGACCGCACCACCTGGGGCAGCTTCGAGATGCTCGACGAGCGCTCCGAGGCAGCGAGCCGCAACATCGCCGAGGCCGCGGCGGCCGACGCCGGCGCATCCGGCGTGGCCAAGCTGGTCGGCGACTTCTACGCCACCGGCATGGACGACGCCGCGATCAATGCCGCCGGCGTGGCACCGATCCAGCCGATCCTCGACCGCATCGACGCGCTGAAGTCGCCGGCCGACGTTGCCCGGTATCTGCGCGACGAATTCGCGGCGGGCCGCGGCGAGGTGTTCTCGTTCGGCGGCGAGGCGGACTTCAAGAATTCCTCGCAGGTGATCGGTTACGCCTTCCAGGACGGCCTGTCGCTGCCGGAGAAGGCCTATTACCTCGAGGACGGCCCGGACGGTTCCTACAGGAAGATCCGCGAGGCCTACGTGGCCCACGTCAGCAAGCAGCTGCAGAACGCCGGCGTCGCCAAGGATGCCGCCGACCAGCAGGCGAAGGACGTGCTCGCGTTCGAGACCCGCCTGGCCAAGGCCTCGCTGTCGCGGATCGAGCTGCGCGACCCGAACAACCAGTACCACTTCGTCACCGTGGCGGACGCCGACAAGGACGCGAAGAACTTCCCGTGGTCGGAGTTCATGAAATCGCAGGGCCTGTCCGTCGAGGGCTTCTCGCTGTCGCAGCCGAAGTTCTTCGCCGAGTTCGACAGGATGGTCGGCGACGTGCCGGTCGCGCAGTGGCAGGCCTACCTGCGCATCCACGCCATCGACGGCATGGCGCCGTACCTGGCCGACACCTTCGCCGACGAGCGTTTCGCCTTCTTCAACCAGACCCTGCGCGGGCAGAAGGAACAGAAGCCGCGCTGGAAGCGCGTGCTCGACGCCACCGAGGGCAACGTCGGCGAGGCGCTGGGCCAGATCTACGTCAAGCAATACTTCCCGGCCGAGTCCAAGGCGGCGATGGAAAAGCTGGTCGACAACCTGCGCGCTTCGCTGAAGGCGCGCCTGGAGAAGCTCGACTGGATGAGCGACGAGACCAAGGCCAAGGCCGTCGACAAGTGGAACAGCTTCATGCCCAAGATCGGCTACCCGGACAAGTGGCGCAGCTGGGACGGTCTGGCGACCACCCGCGAGGGTTATGCGCAGAATGCGCTCGCCGCGGCCAAGTTCAACCGCGACTGGCAGTTCGGCAAGATCGGCAAGCCGGTGGACCGCACCGAGTGGGGCATGACCCCGCAGACGGTCAACGCCTACTACAACCCGCTGCAGAACGAGGTGGTGTTCCCGGCCGCGATCCTGCAGCCGCCGTTCTTCGACCCGAAAGCCGATCCGGCGCTCAACTATGGCGGCATCGGCGCGGTCATCGGCCACGAGATGCTGCACGGCTACGACGACCAGGGCAGCCAGTTCGACGCCAAGGGCAACTTCGCCAACTGGTGGCAGGACGCCGACAGGAAGGGCTTCGAGGCACGTACCGGCAAGCTGGTGCAGCAATTCGACGACTACGTCTCGATCGATGGCCTGCACGTCAAGGGCCAGCTGACCCTGGGCGAGAACATCGCCGACCTCGGCGGCCTGACCGTCGCCTACGACGCGATGCAGAAAGCGCTGGCCGATGCCGGCAAGTCACCCGCCGAGAAGATCGACGGCTACACCGAGGACCAGCGCTTCTTCATCAACTGGGCCAGCGTCTGGCGCCGCAACTTCAACCCGGAAGAGCTGAAGGTACGCCTGAACACCGACCCGCACGCGCCGGCGAACTTCCGCGCGATCGGTGCGCCGTCGAACATGCCTGCGTTCGCGACAGCGTTCCAGTGCAAGGCCGGCGATGCGATGGTGCGCCCGGACGACAAGCGCGTCGTGATCTGGTAACCCAGGCCGCCGTTGCGCAAGCCATCGAGGCCCGGCATTGCCGGGCCTCGTTTTTTTGCGGCGCGTTCACGAAGGCGGTGCGGGGCGTTGCTACACTCGCCGCGACTTCCAAGGATGACCCCCCGATGCCGAAGCTGCGCGTGCTGGCACTCTCCCTCGGACTGGCCGCGACCGCGGCAATGCTGGCAAGCCCGGATGTCGACGCCGCGCGCAAGAAGGCGGCGAAGAAGCCTGCCGTCGATCCCGTCTGCAGCGACTTCTACGCCCATGCCAACGCAGACTGGCTGAAGGCGAACCTGATCGTCGCCGGCACCGGCATGCAGTCCGCACTGGGCGAACTCACGGCGCGGGCGCAGCAACAACAGGTCGCGCTGCTCGACGACGACATGCAGAACGCGCAGGGCGGCATCGCCAAGCTGCTCGGCGACTTCTGGGCCAGCGGCCTGGACGAGGCCGCGATCGAGCGCGACGGCGCCAATCCGATCGCACCGCTGCTGGCGCGGATCGACTCGATCCGCCGCGGCAAGGACGTGCCTGCCGCGGTGGCGGCGCTGCACCAGGTCGGCATCCCGGTGCTGTTCAACTTCGGCGCCGATGTCGACCTGGCCGATCTCGGCCGCCACGTTGGCTACTTCAGCCAGGGCGGCCTGGGGTTGCCGGATCCGGCCTACTACACCCGCCAGGACGCCGACGCCCGCGCCCTGCTCGGCCGCTACACCGATTACGTCGGCAAGATCCTCACCCTCACCGGCAGCAAGCCCGAACAGCTGCAGGTCGACACCCGGGCCGTGCTCGACCTCGAGACCCGGATCGCGCAGGCGTCGAAGCCGCTGAGCCTGCTGCGCGACCCGCGCGCCAACTACGCACTGGTGCCGGTCGCCGGGCTGGGCAAGCAATACCGCAACCTGCAGCTGCCGGAGTTCCTCAGCGCGCAGGGCGTCGCCGACGACAGCATTTCGCTGGCCAACCCGCAGCTGTTCGCCCAGCTCGACGCACTGGTCGCAGGGCTGAAGCCGGCGCAATGGAAGACCTACCTGCGCTACCAGGTCGGCGCGGCAATGGCGCCCTATCTGTCGAAGGCCTGGCGCGAGGTCGATTTCGATTTCCGCGGCGTGGTGCTGCGCGGCGAGACCGCACCGCCGCCGCGGCGGCAACAGGTGCTGGATGCGATGAACCTGGCGGCGGGGCCGATGCTGGGCCGCGAATACATCGGCCGTTACCTGCCGGGTGCGACCCGCGCCCGCGCCACCGAAATCGCGGCGCAGGTGCGCGACGCGCTCGGCCGCGGCATCGATCGCAACGGCTGGATGGATGCCGCCGCGCGCACCGAGGCCAAGGCCAAGCTGGCGCGCCTCAAGATCGAGATCGGCGCACCGGCGCGCGACCTCGACTACACCGTGCAACCGATGGGCCGCGGCAGCTTCGGCGGCAACATGCTGATCGCCTCGACCTGGCGCCATCGGGAGGAAATGAAGCGGATCGGCCGCGGCAACGCCGACCGCCGCTGGAACGTGTTGCCGCAGCAACCCGCGCTGGCCTACGACCCGGCACAGAACCGGCTGATCGTGACCGCGGCGATGCTGCAGCCGCCGGTGCTGGACATGGCCCGCCACGACGCCGCCAACTACGGTGCGTTCGGCGCACTGGTGGGGCATGAGCTCACCCACGGTTTCGACGGCGTCGGCCGCCACGTCGATGCCGCCGGCACGGTGCGCGACTGGTGGTCGCCGGCCGACGCCGCCGCCTGGGATGCGGTGCTGGCGTCACTGGCCACGCAGTACGGCGGCTATGCCTGGCCCGGTCTCGCCACGACCCGGGTCGACGGCAACCGGACCCGCAACGAGAACGCTGCCGACCTCGGCGGCGTGGAACTGGCCCTGGATGCGCTGACCACCGCGCAACCGACGCTGGACCCGGTCGGCAGGCAGTGGTTCTACCAGGGCTGGGCGCGGCTGTGGGCGCAGCAGATGTCGACCGACGTGGCCACCCGCACGGCAGCCACCGACGTGCACGCGCCGGGGCAATGGCGGGCCAACGGGCCGCTCGCCGACGATCCCGGCTTCGGCACCGTGTTCTCGTGCAAGCCGGGCACGCCGATGCAGCGCGCGCCAGCGGAGCAGGTGAAAATCTGGAGGTAACCGTTGTTGTAGAGCCGAGCCATGCTCGGCTCTACGGGATCAGCGGACGATGCGCGGACGGCGCGGGCCGCCCCTGCCGAACGGCGGCTGCCCGCGCCAATAGCGGATCAGCAACCAGCCGAACAACATGCCGCCCAGGTGCGCGAAATGGGCCACGCCCGGCTGCAGGCCGCTGGCGCCGAGCAGCAGTTCGATCGCGCCGTACACGATCACCAGCGTGCGCGCCTTCATCGGGATCGGCGGGATCAGCAGCATCACCCGCTGGTTCGGGAACAGCATGCCGTAGGCCAACAGCAACCCGAACACGCCACCCGACGCGCCGATGGTGGGATAGGCACCGCCGCCGTGCGCCACCGCCCATGAGCCCACCGCGAGCTGGCAGATGCCGGCGCCCGCGACGCACACCAGGAAGTAGACGAGGAAGCGGCGGTTGCCCCAGGTGTATTCGAGCGGCGCGCCGAACATCAGCAACGCCAGCATGTTGAAGGCGACATGGGCGAAGCCGCCGTGCAGGAACCCGTAGGTCAGCAGCTGCCACGGCAGGAACGTGGTCGACAGCGAGAACGGATCGCCTGCGCCGGTGCCGCCCAGCGGCCACAGCATGAACGCGGCGAAGATCGCGTCGCCCAGCACTTGCTGCAGCAGGAACACGACGCCGTTGGCGATCAGCAGCGCCTTGGTGACCGGGGGAAGGTTGGAAAACATCGCGCAATGATACCGGGCAGGCCCGCGTGGCGCGCTTCAGCGCATGCCCCAGATCTCCGCATCCAGGTCCGGTCCGGCCTTCGGCATGCGCACCCGGCCGTTCTCCACCTTCACGCCTTCGGCGCGCAGGCGCCGGGCCTGCTCGCGGAAGCCCTCGGAGCCTTCCGGGAAGGCGATGCGGCCGTCCGAACGCAACACTCGATGCCAGGGCAGGCGGGGGTCGGGATTGCCGCTCAGTGCCTTTGCCGCCAGCCGCGCCCGTCCCGGCAGCCCCGCACGACGCGCCACTTCGCCATAGCCGGCCACCTGCCCGCGCGGGATCGCGCGGACCGCGGCCAGGATGCGATCGATGGCGGTCGACGCAGTCGCGGCCACGCGCCCGCGCCTACGTCCAGCCCATCAGCGCGAACAGCTTGAGCAGCAGGTAGGCGATGCCGCCCGCGGCCGGGATCGTCAGGATCCAGGCCCAGATGATGCGTTCGATCACGGTGAACTTGAGCGCACGCGGATTCTTGGCGAAGCCCACGCCCATGATCGCGGTCGAGATGCTGTGGGTGGTCGACACCGGCATGCCGAAATGCGCGGCCAGGGTCAGGATCGTCGCCGAGGCACTTTCCGCGGCGAAGCCATGGATCGGATGCAGCTTGACCATCTTGTGACCCATGGTCTTGATGATGCGCCAGCCACCGGCCGCGGTACCGGCCGCCATCACCAGCGCGCAGGTCGCGATGATCCAGCTGTCGATGTCGTTCTCGCCGCCATTCGGGTGCATGAAGGCCAGCCATCCGGGCAGATCGTCGAGTGCGCCGGACGCCTGCGCGGCGAAGATCGCCAGCGCGATGATGCCCATGGTCTTCTGCGCATCGTTGGTGCCATGGGCGAAGCCCATGTAGGCGGCGGACACCAGCTGCGCCTTGCCGAAGAAGGCATTGACCCAGCGCGGCCGCGCCAGTCGCGCCAAGGGGCCGCCGGCGCTCGCCATCGCGGAGATGATCGCCCACAGCAGCACCATGATCACGATGCCCAGCACGAAGCCCGCGATCGGCGAGCTGATCATCGGCACGAACACCTTCCACAGCAGGCCCTTGTTCTGGGTCCAGTCGCCGACGCTCTGCGACCAGATCAGGGCGTCCCAGTCGTTGTGCGCGGCCGCCAGCGCGGCGCCGCACAGACCGCCGATCAACGCATGCGAGGAGGACGACGGCAGGCCCAGCCACCAGGTGATCAGGTTCCAGGTGATGCCGCCGCCGAGCGCGCACAGCAGCACCTGCGCGGTCACGTTCACCACTTCGGTGTCGATCAGGCCGGAGGCGATGGTCTTGGCCACCGCGGTGCCCATGAACGCACCGATCAGGTTCATCGTCGCCGCCAGGATCACCGCCTGTCCGGGCGACAGCACCTTGGTCGCGACCACGGTCGCGATCGAGTTGGCGGTGTCGTGGAAGCCGTTGACGAACTCGAACAGCAGCGCGGCCGCCACCACCACCAGCACCAGGGTCAGCATCGGGATACCTGCCTTGGGCTCAGCTGTTCTTCAACGCGATTTCGTAGGCGACCACGCCGGCCTCGCGGCAGCGGTCGATCGCCTTCTCGAGGATCTCGAAGAACTCCTTGAGCAGGAACATCTCGCCGGCTTCCAGGCGCCCGGAGTAGATGTCGCGGTGCAGCTCGAGGATCAGGCGGTCGGCCTCGGTTTCCAGCACCCGCAGCTTGTCGTTGAGCTGCTTCATCGGCTCCAGGCGCAGGTGCGGCAGTTCCTTGACCATCTCCACCACCACCGCCGAGGCCTTCTCCAGCATCGCCGCGCGCGGCGCGAAGTCGATGCCTTCCAGCCGCTGCCGGGCCAGCGCATAGCGGTCGGCGAACTTCTCGACCTGCTTGGGGATCTTGTACAGGGCCGAGCCCAGCGCCTCGATGTCCTCGCGCTCGATCGGGGTGATGAAGGTGTCGACCAGGGCCTGGCTGATCTTGTCCGAGGCGTCGCGCTCGCGCTGGCGGGCCAGCTTGAAGGCGTCCAGCGCGTGGTCGCGGCCGGGTTCGCGCAGCATCGCGTGCAGGGCCTTGGTGCTGTCGTGGGCGGCGGCGGCCGCCTCGTCCAGCAGCGCGTAGAACTGCTTGCCTTGGCCGAAGATCGTCTGGAGGGAGAACATCCGGGGTGCCCCTGGGCGCTGGAAGTGACAATGGTATGGCCGAATTATGACGTTTTCGTGTCACGGCCGCGCGGGGGCCGGCTGCTATGATCCCGGCCGCGAGCCCCTCGCCCCCACTGGACCCACGTGCTACAGCTCCTGATCGTCGCTGCCCTGATCGTCCTCAACGCCTTTTTCGCCCTGTCGGAAATGGCCTTGATGACGTCCCGCAAGTCGCGCCTGCGGCAGCTGTCGGAACACAGCAGGGGCGCGCGGGTGGCGCTGGCCCTGGCCGAGCAGCCGGACAACCTGCTGTCCACGGTCCAGGTCGGCATCACCCTGATCGGCGTGCTCACCGGCGTCTTCGGCGGCGAAGCCATCGGCGCCAGCATCGCCAACTGGATCGACTGGCTGTGGCCCAGCGCCGGCGAATACGCCGCGCCGATCGGCATCGGCACCGCCGTGGGCCTGATCACCGCGGCCCAGGTCATCTTCGGCGAGCTGATCCCCAAGCGCCTGGCGCTGACCAATGCCGAAGGCATCGCCAGCGCGGTGGCCATCCCGCTGGACTGGCTTGCGCGCATCGCCAAGCCGATCGTGGCCACCCTCGGCGCGATCAACCGCCTCGTCCTGCGCCTGCTCGGCATCCGCGACGACGCCAGGAACGCGATCACCGAGGAAGAGATCCGCATGCTGGTGAGCGAAAGCCACGAGCAGGGCGTGATCGACACCGACGAACGCAACATGATGCAGCGGGTGATGCGCCTGGGCGACCGCACCGCCGACAGCCTGATGACTCCGCGCGTGCGCATCGCCTGGCTGGATGCCGCGGCCAGCCTCGAGGAGAACCTCGCCGCGATGCGCGAGACGCCCTATTCGCGCTATCCGGTGTACAGGAACAGCGATTCGGAGGTGCTCGGCGTGCTCGAGGTGAAGACCCTGCTGGACGATCTGCAACTGGGCGCCCCCGAACTGTTCGCCACCCTGCGCCCGGCCGTCTTCGTGTCCGAGTCGACCCATGCGCTGAAGCTGCTGGAGATCTTCCGCGAGGAACAGCAATCGCTGGCGCTGGTGGTGGACGAATACGGCGACGTCACCGGCATGGTCACGCTCAACGACCTGATGGGCGCGGTGCTCGGACGCGTGCAGTCCGGCGAGAACCAGGACGCCGAGGCGCTGGTGGTGACGCGCGAGGACGGCTCGCTGCTGGTGGACGGCTCGCTGCCGGTGGACGACCTGCACGAACTGCTCGGCGGCGGGCTGCTGCCCGGCCAGGAAGAGCACGACTACCACACCGCTGCCGGCATGGTGATCGCCAACTTCGGCCGCATCCCCAACGCGGGCGAGCACTTCGACTGGAACGGCTGGCGGATCGAGGTGGTCGACCTGGACGGCCCGCGCATCGACAAGCTGCTGGTACAGCACGTGGCAGTCGACGACCGCGACGACGATGGCTGAGCACGGCCTGCGGGCGTTGCTCGACGGCTACACCGTCGGCGACCCCGACGAGATCCTGACGCTGCAGGTGCTGCTGGCCGGCCTCGGCCGCCGCGCCTTCGGCATGCTGCTGTTCGTGGCCACCCTGCCTGCCTTCATCCCGATCCCGATCGGCGGCGCGATCAGCGGGCCGATCGTGGTCCTGATCGGGGGGCAGTTGCTGTGGGGCCGGCGGCGACCGTGGCTGCCGCGCTTCATGGCCACGCGCGGGCCGCATCGGCACGCGCTCGTGCGCTTCGACCGCCTCGTCGCACCCTGGCTGGCGCGGCTGGAACGGCTGGTGCGACCGCGCATGTCGTGGGTGCTGCAGCATCGCGCGGCCACGATTTTCAGCGGCTTCCTGCTGGTGCTGCTGGGGCTGCTGCTGTCGCTGCCGATCCCGTTCACCAACTACCTGTTCGGGGCGGTGCTGCTGCTGTTCGCGCTTGCGCTGCTGGAGCGCGACGGCGCGCTGATGCTGGTGGCGTGGGCCGGCGGCGGCATCGCCGTGGCGGTGTTCGGGGTGCTGTCGGGCAAGTTCGCGGCGATGGCGGCGCGCGGCCTCGACATCCTGCTGTAAGAAAACCCGGCCCGAAGGCCGGGTGTTTCCGAATACCGAAAAAGTTGCCCCAAATTCAACCGGCATCCGTGCCGTGGCTTCCTGCCGGTCCATCCCTGACGCACTTCCCTGTCTCGTATCGCGACGTTCTCTGCGGACGCCTGGACGACACCGGCGACCCGTCCCCACGGCTCGCCGTACTTCCGCAACAATCCGATAGGGCGGAGCGATGCGACGGATATCACATTACTGCGCGGATTTTCGCCGTGTCAAACCCGGAAGCGGTGCCGCCGCGCTGTAATCGCTTACGGATTCGCAGGCGGGCAGTTTCCCTACCTTCCCTGGGGGTCTGGCCCGATTCGCTGGCACGCCCACCGCACCGAAGCTTTGCGCACCGCCATCGGGTTGGAGCGCAACCATGCCGCAAGCACGCAACGGAGCCGCCAGGGCCCGGGGATTCACCCTCATCGAGGCGATGATCGTGCTGGCCGTGGCCAGCCTCCTGCTGTGCATCGCGGTGCCGGCCTGTGCGGGCCTGCTCGCCCGGTCCCGCGCCGCGGCCACCCGGGCAGCGCTGCTGGCTTCATTGACGCAGGCGATCCGGCACGCGGCCGTGACCGGCACCGAAGTCGTGCTGTGCCCCGCCAAAGGGCAGGACTGCCGCAACAGCTGGGACTGGAGCGGCGGCTGGATCGCCTATGCCGACATCGATGGCGACCACAGGCACGACGGCGGCGAAACCCTGCTGCGCACCGAACCGGCGCTGGCCGACGGCGTGCACCTGCTTACCAGCAAGGGGCGCAAGCGGCTGGTGTTCCAGCCGAATGGCGGCAATGCCGGCTCCAACGTGACGTTCACGCTCTGCGACGGGCGTGGCGCCGCCAGCGCGGTCACCCTGGTGCTGGCCAACAGCGGGCGGCTGCGGGCGGGGAAGCCCACTGCCGCCGCCGCCCGCGCTTGCGCGAGAGGCAAAGGTTAAACCCGTCGGTCAGGGGCAGTCAGCGACGGTGATGTTGTATTGGTTGAGGTTGTTGCCATTGCCGTTGAAGGTACAGACCGGAGCCTGCACGGTGTCCACCGGCGTCCCGAAGCCGATGACGACGGCGCCATCCTGGGCGACGACAGGCAGGTTCACCGTCGTGGTTTCCTTCACGCTGCCTGCGTTGCTTACGGTAGGCGTGGCGGTAACCGCCGTACCGTTGAGGGTAATGGTGCCCACGTCGTAGTTGCGGCAGGTCTTGGTGGTATACGAGCTGCCCGGATAATTCTTGGGCCCACCAGTGCCGGAGCACGACAGTGAGGCGGAACTCGTGCCGTTGATCTGATAGTTGTAGTTGGCGATGGTGAGCGCCTGCGTGGAGCCGATGTACTGGGTTGTGCAGGTGAACGGGTTCGGCTGCGTCGTGCCGCTGGTGGCTGGATTGCAGGTGGCCGTCGGCGCCATGCTGAAGGTCGGGTTGACATTGCTGAAGCCGTACGAGTTCAGCGTGATCGTGAAGGTGCCGCCGGAGCCGGCGTTGGTGTCGCTTCCGCTCCAGGAGCCGTCCGGTTGGAATGGCTGTGCATCACTCAGATATGCCGCGTCATCCGTGTCGATGCCGCCGCGCATCACCGCAACGCCGGAATTCGACTTGCGGATCATCGCAACCGCATTGGTGGTCGTGCTCGGCGACGGCTTGCTGCCGGGTACGACTTTGCCGCGGACCGGAGCCTGCGAGTCGAGTGTGGTGCGGAAATCGTTGTTCGAGACCACGATCTGGCTGCCGGAGGCGGGTGTCCAATCCGCAAGCTCGGTCAAGTTGATGGTGGTGAACGGCAATACCTTGAGCACGCAGGTACGCAACTGCTCGGCGGTCGGAGATGCAGTACCCGTTCCCGGGCAATCGTTTTTGGCATCGATCACTGCCTGCCGGGCTTCGTCTTCCAGGTAATCCACGTACAGACCGCGGTCGTGCAGCCACTTCTCGGTAGTGGTACCACTGCTGGTTGTCGGCCGCGGGATCAGGATCGGCGAAGTCGGATTGTTGATACTGTAGGTGCTCTCCAAGCCGGCGACCACCGTTCCCGAGGGATCCAGCACGGTGTTGTAGCTACCCGAGGCGCCATCCACGAATTTGGTATCCAGGTATTCCAGGACGAAGTTCTGATAGTTGGTGGTGGCGGCTGCCGTCGGGACATAGTCGCTGACGGTGCTGTCGGTTCCATTGTCGGTCTGCAGCAAGTTCATATAGTCGTTGTACATGTCGGCAGCGACACGGAAGATTCCGTCCACCCTGATCAGGCGGCACGCTTCGGTGTACTTGCCGGCGTTCGATAGATCGCCAAGCTGCCCCGTCGATGCGTTGAACAGTTGGTGCGCGGTGTGGTCGGCCCGCCGCGGATCGAATTTCGCGCCCTTGACCCCGGATGGGTCGTGGTGGTCGCGACAACAGATCGTGCACTGTGCGCTCTGGATCTCGACGGCGGTGGCGACACCAGCGGGCGGGGCATAGGTGGCGTCTGCTGGCGCCACGTAGCGCAGTCCATTCCAGTAGGTCGGGCGCTTGCCGCGGCTGGATGTGGGCGGCGCGTTGCCATAGTCGCATGTGCAACCGGCAACAATCGTCTCCACCCTGGATTGCGCCAACGCATTCTCGGTGCCACTGAGCGCCGCGTATGTCAACACATCGAAGCGAGTCTCGATGACACGCTGGCTGTTGCTCTTGCCCGCCACTTCGGGCTTGGGGTTGGTAGCGGCCGTGTCGGTGCCGTCGCCGACCGCGATCGGGATCACGCCCTCCTCATTGGCGGGATTCTTGATGATGATTTCCGGGCCGCGCGGACCCCCGGTACTGGAGACCTTGGCAACCTTCGCCGTGTCCTGCGGCGACAGCGCCGCGATCGCACTTTCCAATGCAACTTCCTGGCTGGCGCCAGTGGCATCGGTCCAGGCGACCTTGACCTGGATGCGCTTGAATTCGTTGTTGGAGACGTAACCAGCCGGCGTTTCTCCGGTATCCGCCGTCAGCTTCTCGAAGCTGGGATTCGGCACCGTGGCTGTGGGCTCCGGATAGGCATAGCGATCGACGACCCACGATCGCGTGTATCCAATGCCATCGACCGTGACTGCGGTATCGTTGCCATCGGTAAATCCCTGGAACTCGGCGCGATCGCGGTAGCCATCGAAGTATTCGAGCTTCTCGCTGGCCATCGAAAGCGCGACCGACTGCGCCCGGGATTCGGCTCCGGATTTGAACAGGGTGCTTTGCAGCGCGGCGAGCGAAAGCAGGCCGAAGCTCATCACCACCACCGAAACCAGCACTTCGATCAGGCTGAAACCAGCGCGCGTGGAAACCGCTCGAGAATTCATGTCCAGTTCCTCAGAAGGCCCGCCCGGAGTCGAGCCATGAGCCGGCGACGCGGCCAAACCTGGCGCTGGCCGGCAACTTATGGGTGTCGCCGCTCACCGAGGTGTCGTCATAGACGACGGTGATGTTGCCGCTGATTTCGACATTGCCCTCCACCACCAACGCACCGAAGATCTTCTGGTCGCCGTTGCCCGTCACCAGCGGCGTAGCCGTGCTGGAGGTCTTCGGTACGTCGTCGTGGACGAACAGCAGGCCATAAAGCAGCGCATCGGATCCGTTGAGTTGCAACTGGATGCCCGCACCGGCAGGGTTTGCCTGGTTCGTCTGGTTGATCACCAGGATTACCGGATTGTCGGCGCTTCCCACTTGCCCCGGCAGGCTGGTGCAGCCACTCGGAACATAAATGATCCCGCTGGAATTGGCGTCCAGCAAATCGCAGCTGGCAATCACCTGTGCGTCGAATTCCTCCTTCATCGCGTAATCGACGCAAGAGGGGTATGTATCGGTACCGTCTTCCGGGCAATTCTGCAGGGTCGTGCTAGTGACGTCGCCCGGACCAGGTGGATCGCTCAACGTCGGGGAAACGACGTAATCGACATTGAAGGTGTATTCGAACAGCGAATCGTCGGTAGGATCGGTTGCCTTGTCCATCCCATTGCCGGGGAAAAAGGTGATGTCGGGAAGCACGCCCTTGCCACCGTCGGCATCGATGATGTCCTCGACTTCGCGCTGCGTGGAGCCAGCGTGGCCCGACAGGAACTCGGAGCTACTGCCGCCGCCGCAGCTGCAGTCATCGGTAGTGGCGCAGGTGGTCTTCAGCTCCGTCTCCGGCGTTCCCTTCAGGTAATCGCCGATGTGGCAGGTGAGCACGCTGCCGATACCGCCGCCACCGCTGCCATCGACATTTGCGTCCTCTGGCGACCAGATCGAGCCGGGCAAACCGTATCCACCCGCATTGGGAGCCGCCACGATCTGGGCATCGCCGAGACCCTTGACAAAGCCGCTCGCCACCAGCGGCACCGCCGAACTGGGCACGAAGCTGTTGTAGGTAGCCCATGCTTCCTTGACCTCGGCGTCCGCGCCTTCGCCGCTGAGCGCGGCCTGCGCCACCAGAGTCAGTGCCACCCGGTTGCCCGCCACTGGCTCCAGTTTGCATTGCACGTTGCTCAGGTCGCTGGTGTCGAGCCGGCACAAGAGTGCGCCGACGGTGGTACTGGCGGCGTAATCGGCAGTACCGCCCAGGCCGCTCTCGACTTGTGCGTCGGCCGGAATCACTGCGGTATACGGAAGCGTGCGCGAACCGGCAGTTGAACCATCTACCGTCCAGAAATAAAGTTGGGCACGGCGCGTGGTGTCGCGCTCGGACAGGCACGGGTGGCCCGCAGGGAATTCGCTGTCGAGGGCTCCGGCAGCAGCCGTGTCTACATCGTCGCATTTCGCCCAGTGCGGGGATGTGGTGCCGAACCAGCCGTCGCCATCCTTCGAAATCAGCCGGCCGCGGTTCGCCTTCATGTACTCGCCCGCCAGCCCCAGCGCATATTCGGCCGCCTTCTGCGCGATCTGGGCCCGGTTCTGGTTGGTCGTCGCCCGCTGTTCGAAATAGCCGACGCTGGCGGAGAACAACACCATCGCGGTGATCACCACCAGCAGGATCATGGTGACCGCAAGGGTGGTGGCGCCGCGCTGATGGCGGGATGCGGTGGGAATCATGGTTGGCTCGTGGTTCACGCGTTCCCCTCCGTCAGGCGCCAGGCACGGCATTGCACTTGGTCATGAGTTCGCGCAGGCAGTTGGCGCGCACCTTGACGTTGAGCGAAAGGCTCTGGGTGACTGCCGCATTGCTGCGCAGGTGGCCGACCAGCGATACCTTGAACTCCCGGATCTGCATCGGCGTATAGCCGATCGACGTCAGCTCCTGGGTGCCATGGCTGTTGCCTGCATCGCCTCCGACATTGATGTCGAAGGTGTCGATGCCCACCGTGCGCGGATCGCTGAAGGCGCACCAGCCGCTGGTGGTATTGCAGCCCACCGGGAACTTCGTGTAGTCGGGCGCGGCCCCGTCGCAGGCCGGCGCAGCGGTGTCGCTTTCCGCCATCTCGATCACGCCCACTTCCTCGCCGTCGATGGTGACCGTGGAGCGACGGATCCCGCGAACCTCCTGGTTGGCGAGATCCACCTGTCCGGGGTTGCCCGGACTGCGGTCGTAGGCATAGATCACGCAGTTGGCATCGGCGGTGTCGTCGACCAGGATCGGCGAGAAGTCCGAGAACTCGGTCGCGCTGGTGCTCGCCACGTAGGACAGTGCAGCCTCGTCGTAGCCGGCGCGCCTGAGTTCGCTGTCGACGAACTGGCCGACCGCGCGCAATTCCTGGGTCAGGCGTACGGCCTGCACGTATTCGGAGTTCGCACGCACGCTGGACACCGTGAATGCAAGCACCGCGCCGGACACGATCAGGCCGATGACCATCGCCACCATGAGCTCGATCAGGCTGAAGCCGCCGTTCCGGCGGCGCGGGGCGGTCAAAGTGCGCATCGGCGATCGCTGTACCTGGGAATCTTGTGGGGCGCGTCGGCAGGCTCGCAGACCACGCCACGGCCGCGGATGTCGACGTAGAAGTTCAGGCGGTAATCCGTCCGTCCCGCCGGCGCCTTGAGCGCGATGCCGCCCCAGTCGCCGGTGTCGGTCAGTCCGCCGCGCTTGGGGTCGATGACGGCAACGCCGATGGCATCGGTGTCGTCGGGACCGAGCGTCGGCATCCCCACTGCGGTGACACCCGACAGGGTCGCATTGTCGCCCGGGTAGGCGGAGACATCGCATGCTCCGGTGGCGGTGGAAGCGAGCCGGCAGTCGCAGGCACTGTCCGTGTCCACTCCGATGCAGACATTGCCGCTGTCGTTGCGCAGGGTGACGAACAGGTTGCGATCGCGGCGCAGGGCCTCGAAGCGCGCATCGCTCCAGGTCGACACCAGCTGCTCCGCGGCACCTTCGAGCACGGTGCGCTGGCGGAACTCCATGAACGACGGCACGGCCGCCACCAGCAGCACCGCCAGCACCGCCAGCGTGACCATCAGTTCGATCAGTGTGAAACCCCTGGTGCGCAAGCGCATCGGCATGGAACGCTCCCTTCCCCGACAGCATGACAACAGAGCCTTCCCCGGGGCGCAACGGGGGAGCGACGAACGGCCTGCCCCGAGCGACGGACGCCGCCGTTCCGTGCCTGCCGTCACGGTTCCGGCGGCCGCATGCGGCGATGGTAGGATGCCGCGACCCAAGGGGGAGAGCCGCCATGAACCACAGGACAGGATTCACGCTGATCGAACTGATGGTGACGATCGCCATCGTCGGCATCCTCGCCGCGATCGCCCTTCCCATGTTCGGCGAGCAGATGGCGAAAGGTCGTCGCTCCCAGGCCATGGGCACCCTCACCGACCTGCAGCTCAGGCAGGAGCGCTGGCGCGCCAGCCACGGCACCTACGCGACGATGGACGAACTCACCGGCAGCGCCACGGCCACAACGGCATTCAATGCCGCGCAGGACAACTACGACTTCAGCGTATCGGGCAATACCGGGACCGACGCGCTGCTGACGGCGACGCCCAAGAACGCCCAGGCCGGCGACCGCTGCGGCAACTTCCTGCTGCGGATCGACAACGACAACGACAGCGCGCCCGCCGGCCAGCTGGACAAGACCACCAGCACCGGCGCCACCCGCTGCTGGAACTAGGCCCGGCTCGAAGCAGGCCCGATCACCAGCAGGCGTCGACCGTGGCGGCCGTGTCGTCGCCCGCGCCCTTGACGCCGGTGTTGTCGAGCGTGAGCGTGCCGCAGGTCGCGTCCGAGGATGCCTGCCGGCCTTGCGGCACCGCTTCGAGCCGGTAGCTGGAAGCGGTCGGCCCGCCCGCCGCGAAGCCCATCGCGTAGTGGTCGGCGACGTCCGACGAACAGGCCGGGAGCGTCGCGCCGACGTAGCTGAAGTTCGCGGTGTAATGGCGTTCCATCGCCTGCGCCGCCTCCACCAGGCAGCCTTCGGCGGCGCCGCGGCGGGTCTTGACCGTGGCGAAGTCGTAGCTGGCCACGGCCATCGCCACCAGGATCGCCGCGACCGCGAGGGTCACCAGCAGCTCGATCAGGCTGAAGCCGGCGCGGCGGTCGATCGGCTGCACGTCAGTCCCCGAGGATCTCGCGCCAGGAAATGCGCCGCGCCGCGCCGCCCTGCGGGTTCATCGAGACCGAACCCAGCGTACCCTTGGAGCCGCCGACCACCAGCAGCTTCTCGATCAGGGTCGGCAGGGTCGGCATGCCGACGCCGAGATCGATCGAGCCGACGGCGACCAGGTTGCCGCCGGCGTCCGCGATCTTGTCCTCGTCGTCGTACTTGCCGTCGTTGTTGACGTCGAAATACGGGGCGGACAGGCTGGTGCCGGTAAACGCATCGAGCGCGTTGATGAAGCCGCTGCCGCCGGCGTCGCAGGTACCGGTCTCCGGCGGAACCAGGCTGGCCGCCAGCAGCACGGTGCCCTGCACGCGCGGATTGCTGACCACGCGTTCGCCGTCCGCGGCGGGATAATCGAGGTCGACGTACCAGCCGCGCACGCCGGACGGCAGTGCCGCACTGTCCTCGAATCCCCTGATCCTGTCGCCTGCGTCGGAAATTCCGACGGCGACAATGCTGCGTTCGGCCAGGTCGCTGCGCACGATCGGCACGTCGCTGCCGGCGGCGCCGTAGTCGTTGTCGATCAGGCCATAGAGGGATTGCACGTTTTCGTCGGTGACATCGCCGGACTCGATGAACGAGCCGGTGCCGGCGAACACCCAGATCCTGCCGGTCGCCGGATCCCGGGCGATCGCCAGACCGGCGGTGATCGGCTGCGCGGTGCCGCCGGCGTCGACCGCGGTGAACATCGCCTTGTCGTTGGCGATGCCCCATTCGGCCGTGGTGCCCGCGTGCAGGTCGAATTTCCAGACATTGCCCTGCAGGTCGCCCGCGTAGACGTAGTCGACGGTGCCGTTGCCATCGGTATCGGCGCCGCGCGGTGCGGACAGGCCGTTGTCGCCGGCCGCGCCGGTATCGAACTTCCTGATCACCGCACCGGTCGCCAGGTCGAGCACGAACAGCACGGAGTGGCCGTTGCTGCTGTTGATGCCGTTGCCGACGATCACCGCGCGGGTGGCGTCGGCGTCGTTGAGGGTGACGATCAACGGTTCGCCCAGCACCCGGCCCATGTCGTCGCCGAGGGCGCCGCCGGTCAGGTCCCAGAGCACGTCGCCGGCATCGAAACCCGTGGGGTCGGTGACGTCGAGCGCGAACAGGCCGTTGCCGCCGCGACCGAGGGTGGCGACCAGGTAGTTCTTGCCCGCCGCCTGCGCCTGGGACGTCACCACCACCGGACCGTCCACGAAGTAACGATGGTTGGGGCTGTACTGGGGATCGCTGAGGGTGCCCAGGGCCGCGAAATCGATCCCGGCCGGGACATAGGCGAACAATTCCTGGCCTCCGACCGCCTTGCCCGGTGCACCGCGATCCTTCGCCGAGAACGCATGCAGCATGCCGTCGTTGGCGCCGACGTAGATCATTTCGTTGTCCTGCACGTACATCGGCGACGAGTTGGCGATGTCGCCGAGCAGCGAGTCGCGATCGCGGAGCGTGCCGCCCTGGCGGACTTCGCGCGCCTGCGATCCGGCGACGTAGTCGGCGTTCTGCTGGCCCGTGGTCGGGCCGCCGTTGACGGCGGCGCGGGACCCCTGGTCGAGCGCGGTCAGCTGGGCGCTGGTCGGGAAGGCAATGCCGTTGCCGACGCCGACCGCGGACGACGTGAAGATCTCGCGGGACCCGAACGCCGGAATGTGTTGCGACGCCTTCCAGGCCGCGTCCGGGATGCCGTCGCCGTCCGCGTCCTTGCTGGAGACACCGGCCGAGCTCACCTCGTACGCGGCCAGCTCGCCGGTCCATTTCCCGGATACGTAGCTGGCCTGGTAGACCCGGGTGTCGGTCTGGAACGAAGTGCTGTTGGCGGTGACGTTCGAAGCCGAGCCCAGGCGCTGGGCGACGGTCGCGAGCGCGTCGATCAGGCCCTGCACGAACTCGGCCGGGCTGCTCGCGGTGACGAAGTTGCCGTGGCCATTGACCGAGGCATGCCAGAGGTCGTCGATGCGGCCCGCGCCGGTGTTCTCGTAGGGGTCCGGCCAGTGCTTGCTGCCGTTGGTGACGCTTTGCAGGTCGGACTTCGGGTTGAGAGTGCCCTGCAACCCGATCGACACGCCGAACGTGACCATGTGCTGCCAGTACGCCGGATCGGCGGTGGATGCCGGGACATCGTTGGCGAGATCGGTCACCAGGTCCCGCTTCCAGTAGTAGTTGGCGATGTCCGCCAGGGTGTCGCCCTCGGAATACAGCGTCTTCTTGCCGAAGCGGGTCCTGACGAAGTCGTCCTTGTAAGGATTGACCGGCGTGTATTTCAGGCTCGTGTTGCCGTCCTCGGACAGGATCGCGACGCCTTCCTTCGCATCCGAATCGCCGATGCCGATGCCGGTGTCGTAGCCGGACTTGTCGTTCCAGTAACCGTCCGTGGTCAGGATGGCGAAGTTCTGGCGGCAGCTGAGCTGGGTGTTGCGCGTGGTGCCCGGCCCGGACCACGGGCCGGTCGCCGAAGCGCTCTTGTCCTGGAAGTACTCGCCGGTGCGCTGCAGGGCGCCATGCAAGGGCGTGCCGCCACCGGCGCCCGCGCCCTGCAGGTGCGAGAACCAGTCGCTGCGGTTGTCGTCGCGGAACAGGCCGTCGTCGTTCGCAACCGGGATCTGCAGCGGATTGCGGTTCCAGATCGAGTCGTAGCCGACCCGGATCGAGGAGCCGAGCTGGCTGAAGGCTTCGCTGGCGCCGGCCTTCGCGGTCTTGATGCGGGTGCGGTAATAGGAATACCAGGTCGCGATGTTGGTCAGCTCTGCTTCCTGGGTGCGGCCGGTCGGCGTCTGCTCGGTCTCCGAATACGTCGTCAGGTAGGCATCGAGCGTCACGCCGGAGAAGGTGTTGCCGTTGTCGCGATAGACCTGGACGGTCCAGGTACCCGCCTCCGGGTTGTTCTCCGCGCACGACTCGCCACCGTTGCCGTCGTCCGAACGGCAGGCCAGGTCGCCGTCCGGATCCACCAGGTTGAGCTCGACGTCGTTGCTGCCACCGCTGGTGGCGACATCGATCCTCGTGGCACCGGCGGGCACGACGATCTGGAAGGTGCGTTCGGTGTTGGGATCCATGCTCGACGAGAGCGGCCCTTTCGGGAAGCCCGCAACCCGGGTCCTGGTCGAACTGCCCTGGATCACCACCCTTCCCGCGGCGCTGATCCGGTAACGGGTGAAATCCGAGGCGCTGGTGGAGCCGGTCACGCCGGTTTTCGGGATATAGAACACCGATTCGATGCTGCCCCTGAGATCGCGGGTGCCCTTGACCACGCAGCTCCAGCCGCATGCGATGTCGCTGCCGTCCACGGCACTCCACGATGTGTAGACGCTGTCGACCGAGGTGCCGCCCGACAGCCGCGCGGAGCCGGCGCCGGTGGCCCACGGCAGGTAGGTCTGGCGGGGGTCGTAATAGATCGTGTTGTTGAGCCATGAACGGTCGCGCGGGTTGTCGTTCAATCCGTCCTGCACGCTGCCGTAGTTGGTGTGGTCCTCGTCGTCCTTCACGTCCCTCGGCATGGCGACGAAGTTCATCGAGCCGGAATCGTCGAGGATGAACATCACGTTCGCGGGCGGATACGCGGTGCCGGTCTGCAGCGGCAGGTTCGGAATGGTGATGGCATGGCCCGGCGCGGCGACCAGGGTGGCCGCGAATGCGATGCAAACCGGCAGCAGGCGCTTTGATCGGTTCATGCGCTTCTTCCCGTTCACGGCGCGACGTAGATGGATTGCAGCATCACGTCGGCACGGCCTTCGGCGTGGCTGTAGGCGGTGATGCGGTAATGGTTGACGGTGCCGAAGCACGCGGCATCCGGCGATACGTCGATGCTGGTGGTGCAGTCGCCGGTCGCCGGCAACCCGGTGTCGAGCAGTTCGACGATGAACCGCGGCGTGGCGGTCCGGCTGCCGACTTCCACGGTGGCCTCGCGCCACTTGCCGGAGCCGTCGTCCCAGAATCCCGCGGCGAGCCAGCGCTCGTTGTCGTTGGGCTCGTCCGGATCCGGCTTGCTGCACAGGCCGGCGACGCAACCGCTGCCGGTCGCGGGCATCGGCCTGCCGGCCGCTACCCGTTCGCCCTCGCGCAGTGCGGCTTCTGCGGCCTGGAACGCCAGGCTGCGGTCCAGCACGCTGGCGCCCATGCGCTCCTCGAGCAAGGTGTTGCGCACGCTCGCCAGCGCCAGCAGCGTGGCGACCAGCAGCAGGATCAGCACCACGACCAAGGCCACGCCCCGCTGCCGCGAACGCCGTGGCGGGACGACCCGCCTCATGGCGCGCGGCTCCGCAGGGCGACGACATGGTGCAGGGTGCGTTCGAGGGGGGCGCCGTCGACCCGGTCGAGGCCGGTCATCCGCAATTCCACGTCGATCGCGACCACCTTGCTCCAGTCGGCGGCTCCGATCCCGGCCGCCGCGGTGTATGCCGATCCGCCTTCCACCAGATAGCGAAGCGACATGCCGGTGACGCCCTCGACGATTTCGTCGTTCTGCACGCCGAGTACGCCGTCGGTGTTGGTCAAGCGGCTGCGGTACAGGGAACGTCCGCCCGGTTCCGAACAGGCCGCGCGTCCGTTGCAGCCCACGTACCAGCGCATCGCCTTGAGCCTGGCCAGGAACGCGGACCACTTGTTCTCGTCCAGGCTGCAGTCCTTGGATGCGTCGGTCCCGCCGTAGGCACAACCGAACTGGTAGCTGGTGCCGGTCGGCGGCGAGCAGACCACCGGTGCGCCGAGCCCTTGCGAACAGTTGCCAGGCGTCCCGCTGCCGGTCTGGTGGACGATGGTGGCATTGACCCCGGGCGAGGCATTGGTGACCTGGAAGATGGCGGCATGCGCGGGATCGCAGGCAACCGCCAGGTCGCCGGGCGCCAGCTTGTGCGTCTTGGTATTGACCTCGAACTGTGCCGCCAGCGGATTGTGCTTCTTGATGGTCACACCGTCGGACTGCGCGGACTTCAGCTCGACCGCCTCGGTACCGCTGGCGCGCTGTCCCGCGCCGGTACCGAATGCCGCATCCGCGAACGGCGTGGCGCCGTCGTAACCGCGGATGCCGCCGCCGAAATCGGTATACCAGCGGCTGGCCGGCGCATTGAGCACGTTGACGGCCGCCGACAGGTCGGTGCCGCAACCGTTGGACGCAGCCTCGCGCAGGTCGCGCGCCATCAGTTCGAAGGCGACGCGCGAGTTCTCCTGGATCCGGCCCAGGCCTTCCGAGGCGACATAGGTCTGGCGGGTGGCCAGGAACAACGACATCGCTGCGCCGGCGACGATCAGGCCCAGCACCAGCGCGACCATCAGTTCCACCAGCGTCACGCCGGCCATGGCGCGGCGCGGGCTCACAGCCGCGTCTCCGTCACCAGTTGTTGGGCGGCCACGCCGCCGGTGCCGCGCGAATCGTCCCACTGCACGATGATCCTGCAGGTTTCGCCACCGCAATCGACGATCTGGCCGCATGCCTCCGGACCGAGGCTCTCGTGCAGCGACTCGATCCAGTCGTGCAGGTCGGTGGCGGCCAGGTCGCCGGTGTTGGGTGGCGCGCAGGTCATCGCCGCCAGGTCGTAGCCGCCATTCCCGGCGACCGCATAGTTGGCGCGCATGCGCTCGAGGATCGCGTAGGTCGCGACCACCGCCTGGCTGCGTTGCGATGCGCTCTGCCCGTTGCGCAGCGCGGTTGCCTGCAGGGCGGCGATGCCGAGCATGCCGAAGGCAAGGACGGTGACAGCGACCAGGACCTCGACCAGGCCGACGCCGGCGATGTTGCGTGGGGTCGACATCAGCCGCATGCCGCGTCGTTGGCGGTGGGCACCTGCACCGCGATCCCGCTGCTGGTACGGATCCCGACGCAGCGCACGTTGCGGACCGGGCGGTTGGTGTCGATCGCGATCCGGACAGCACCGTTGAGCAGGTTGCCCGCGGTGTCCCGGGCCAGCCCGTCGGAGCGGTAGACGACCGTCATCGTGCCGCCGATCTCGAGCGTGCGGTCGACCGTCGTATTGCGCAACAAGGTGTCGCCGGCGTTGAAGGCATCGTTGCGGTCCTTGTCGACGAAGATGATCCAGCCGTCGATGTCGCTGTTGGCGCAGGTCGCGGCGGTGCCGGCGTTGGCATTGCTGCTGGCGCAGACCACCACGCGGTGATTGCGGCGGATCGCCTCCATCCGCGCCGTCTGCAGGTTCGCGACCGCCTCGTTGGCGGCGGCAGCGAGGCGGTTGCCGTTGACCACGGACTGGAACCCGGGCACGCCGAAGCCCAGGACGATCGCCATGACGGTGATCGTCACCAGCAACTCGATCAGCGTGAAACCCCGCGCGGGCGTTTCCACAAGCGCTCCCCGTCTCCCCAGGGGCTACTGTCAGTCGACAGGCGGTCGAATTCAACCCCCGAACGGTCTGTCGATGTGACCATGGTCACATTTTGCTCCCCGATCGCGTCAAGGATCAGGCCACGATCTCGTAGCAGGGCTTGTACTCCCCGGCGATCTTCATCCGGCGCTGCTCGACGAAGGCGCGCAGCAGCGCGTCCAGCGCCTGCATCATGTCCCGGTCGCCATGGACCTGGTACGGACCGCGTTCCTCGACCCGGCGCATGCCCTCTTCCTTGACGTTGCCGGCGACGATGCCGGAGAACGCGCGGCGCAGGTCGGCGGCCAGCTCGTGCGGCTTGCGGCCGTGGTGCAAGTCGAGCGCGGCCATCGCTTCGTGGGTGGGCGCGAACGGTTTCTGGAACGCCAGCGGGATGTCCAGCGCCCAGTTGAAGAAGAACGAGTCCTTCTGCTCGATCCGGTACTTGCGCACCTGCTCGACGCCCCTGGCCATCTGCCGCGCGACCTCGGCGGGATCGCCGATGACGATGCGGTAGCGCTGCGTCGCCGCGTCGCCCAGGGTCATGCGCAGGAACTGGTCGATCTGCTCGAAGTACGGCGCGGCCGCGGTCGGCCCGGTGAGGATCAGCGGGAACGGGACGTGCGCGTTCTCCTCGCGCAGCAGGATCCCGAGCAGGTACAGGATCTCCTCGGCGGTGCCCACGCCGCCGGCGAACACGATGATGCCGTGGCCCAGGCGCACGAACGATTCGAGCCGCTTCTCGATGTCCGGCATGATCACCAGGTGGTTGACGATCGGGTTCGGCGACTCGGCGGCGATGATCCCCGGCTCGGTGATGCCGATGTAGCGGCTGTTGCGGCGGCGCTGCTTGGCGTGGGCGATGGTGGCGCCCTTCATCGGCCCCTTCATCGCGCCCGGGCCGCAGCCGGTGCAGATGTCGAGCCCCCGCAGGCCGAGCTGGTAGCCCACGTCCTTGGTGTACATGTACTCGTCGCGGTTGATCGAGTGGCCGCCCCAGCACACCACCAGGTTCGGCTCCGACGGTTGCAGCACGCGCGCGTTGCGCAGCAGCCGGAACACGGCGTCGGTGATGCCCGGAGACGAATCGAGCTCGTCCGCGTACTCGGGCGCGAGTTCGATCGCGGTATAGACCAGGTCGCGGACCACCGCGGCCAGCAGCTCGGCCACGCCGCGGATGATCTGGCCGTCGACGAATGCCATCGCCGGCGCGTTGCGCAGGTCCAGGCGCAGGCCACGGTCGAGCTGGTGCACCTGGATGTCGAAGTCCGGGTAGAGTTCGCGCGCCGCGCGCGGGTCGTCGGAGGTGCTGCCGGTCGTCAGCACCGCCAGCGCGCAGCGCCGCAGGAGTTCGTGCATGCCGCCGGAAGACGCGTCGCGCAGGCGCGCCACTTCTTCGCGGGACAGGATATCGAGGCCGCCCCGCGGGAAGATCCGGGCGTCGACGGTGGGGAGCTTGTGGGTGGCTACTTCGTCCATGGGGCCAGTATATGGGTTGCGGCCGGTGTCAGAAAAAAGGACGGCCGGGTCTCCCCGGCCGTCCTTTTCGAGCGGTATCGCGGCGGCTCAGAACTTGTAGCGGAAGCCGACCTGGACCGACCAGCGCGAGATGCCGCGGTCGTCGTACAGGCGCAGCTCGTCCGGCTGGTTGAAGCGATAGACGTACTTGCCCGTCGCCGAGTCGATGCCGCCGTACTCGACCACGCCGCGGTTGAACGGGAAGCCGATCTCCTCGATGCGGCCCCAGTCCTTGTTCAGCAGGTTGCCGACGTTGAGGACGTCCAGCCACACCTCGGACTTGTGCCCGCCGAAGAAGCCCGGCAGCTCCTGCGAGATGCGAAGGTCGAACTGGTTGACCCACGACGAGCGGGCGCCGTTGCGGGTCGCGACGCCGCCCATGTGCTCGCTCAGGTAGTCGTCGTTGGAGGCGAACTCCCAGAACGCCGCTTCTTCCGCGGCGGAACCGAACAGCACGTCGCCGGGGCCGGCGGGGATGTACAGCAGGTCATTGCCGAAGCGGCCGTCGCCGTTCGCATCGTTGTCGAACACATAGCTGTACGGGCGGCCGTTGCGACCCTCGTAGAACATCGAGACGCTGGTCTTGTAGTCGCCGAAGAAGGCATGCCTCCAGCTCAGCGCGCCGGTGAAGCGGTTCGGGATCTCGTAGTTCGAGGTCGCAGAGAGCTCCTCGTTCGGGTCGAAGGTGCTGTTGTTGCCCCACTGCGATCCCGACGTCGAGCTGGTCAGCGGGCTGACTTCCTTCGCGTTGGTGTAGGTGTAGGCCAGCATCCAGTACCAGTCGCTGTCGTTGAACGGCTTGGTGAAAGACACGGTGAGCTGTTGCGATTCGCCCTTGTTGGTCGGCCGCGCGATGATCGCGTCGCTGAACGTGGAGAGCGCGCCGCTGCGGTTGCGCACGCTGGCGCCGCCGCTGGGGTTGCTGCCGGACTGGCTCCAGCGCGCCGGGTCGTAGCCCGCGGCGTTCCAGAACATCAGGCGGCCATCCGGGCCTACCCGGGTCGGATCGCCCAGGTTGAGGTGCTGGTAGTAGATGCCTTCCTTGACGTTGGTCAGCACCAGCTCGGCGCTGCCGACGATGCCTGCCCACGGCAGCTCCTTGTCGAATGCCAGGTTGGCCTTCCAGATCGAGGGCTGGCCCAGGGCCGGGTCGACGAAGTCGATCGCCTGGGTGCCGGCGCGGGCGCCCGGCGGGATCAGGTCGATCTGCGACGCGGGATCGGCGCTGAAGCACTGCTGGCCCGGCTGCATGCAGGGAGCGGTGGCCGGGAACCCGGACGAGAAGCGGTAGTCGGTGTAGCCGAAACCGGTGTTGGTGAACGGATTCGAGAGCCATACGTTGGCCGCCGCGCCCTGGAACAGGCCGATGCCGCCCCGCAGCTGGGTCCTGAGCTCGCTGTCGAAGGTGTAGTTGAAGCCGAAGCGCGGCTGGATCAGGTCGTTGCCGTCGATCGTGGAGCTGTTGTCGAAGCCGAACGCATCGAACGCGGTCTGGTTGAACTTGGGCTCGTCGCCCACCGACGGCTTGTCCCAACGCAGGCCGAAGGTCAGGGTCAGGTTGTCGTTCACCGTCCAGGTGTCCTGGACGAACATGCCGAGGTTCTTCAGGCCCCAGATCGCGGCCATGTTGTCGAGGTTGCCTTCGGCCGGATAGAACAGCTGGTAGAAGCTCGGGCGCCCGGCCTCGAAGTCGGCGGCGCTGTTGAACCTGTAGACGCCGTTGGTGCGGCGGCCGAACAGGTTGTAGATGTCGTTGTCCTCGTAATCGAAGCCGAACTTCAGCGTGTGGTCCTGCAGGAACAGGTTGCCGGCGAAGAAGACGTTCCACGTCTGGGTCTCGAGGACGTTGACGTGGGTGTTCTCTTCGGTGCCGAACATGATGCTGTTGTCGTCGAACCGGACCTCGACCTCGGGCAGGTTCGCGGTCGGCGTGCGCACCGCCGAGTAGTCGCGGTAGGACACCTTGGCCTCGGTGGAGAAGCTGGTGCTCCAGTCGCTGAACAGCTGCGCCGTGTAGGTGTCGAACTTGTAGTCGCGCTGGTAGGCGTGGGTCGACAGCGAGATGGTGTCGTCGAAGAAGTCCGGGAACTGGGCGACGCTCTGGTCCGAGGTGCCGTAGCGGAAGCTGAAGCGCTGGCCGTCGGTGATGTTCCAGTCGATCTTGAGGCCGTACTCCTCGCCGGTGGTATCGGCGCCGCCGACGGCATAGTCGCCGGCATCCATGCCGTACCCCTGGGCGATGCGCTTGACCTCGGCGATGTCATCGGGGGTGATGCCGACGATGTTCGAGGCGCCGGAGCCCACCGGGCCGAAGGTCGGACCCGCGGCAGCCTGCTCGTACTTCTCGTAGTTGACGAAGAAGAACAGCTTGTCCTTGAGCAGCGGGCCGCCGAAGGTCATGCCGTAGGTCTTCTCGTCGTCGAAACCGGAGAACTTGGAGCCGTCCTCGTTGTCGCGGACCATGTCGTTGTTGCGGTACAGACCGTAGACCGAGCCGTGGAATTCGTTGGTGCCGGACTTGGTGACGGCATTGATGACGCCGCCGGTGCCGCCCGAGATGGTCACGTCGTAGTTGGCGACGTCGACAGAAATCTCGTCGATGGCGTCCATCGAGAAGGGCTGGCGCGGGGTCGGCAGGCCGTTGGATTCCAGGCCGAAGGCATCGTTGGTGCTCACGCCGTCGACGCGGATCGCGTTGTAGCGCGGATTCTGGCCGCCGACCGAGATCTCGTTGCGGGACTTGTCGGTCTGCACCACGCGCGGGTCGAGGCGGGCGTAGTCCTGCAGGTTGCGCTCGATCGAGGGGAATGCGTCGATCTGGTCGCGGGTGACGTTGCTGCCGGTGCCCATCCTGGTGGAGCTGAACATGTCGTAGTCGCCGGTCGCGACCACCTGGACCGACTGGAGCGTGGTGACGTCGGCATTCAACTGCGCGTCGACCGTGTTGACCTGGTTGAGGGACAGGAAGACGTTGGATTCGGTGTCGGTACCCGAGCCGGCCTTGGTCGCGGTGATCGTGTACGGGCCGCCCACGCGCAGGCCGCGGGCGTTGTAGCGGCCGCTGGCGTCGGTGGTGACGCGGCTGACGGTGCCGGACTCGACGTGGACGATGGTGACGTCGGCGCCGGCCACGGGCGCGCCGTCGGTCCCGACCACCTGGCCGCCGATGCCGGCGGAGGTGCTCTGTGCGAATGCGGGCGCCGCGGCAAGGGCCACGATCAGGGCGAGCGACAGCCTGGACAGCCGTGCACGATTGCGATGGGTCATTTCGTATACCTCAGGAGGCAAGGAAGTAAAAAGTTCTCTGGCGGACATCGGCGCAGGCCGACCGTCCGCGGAATCGCTGCGGCGGCGGCTTTCAGGGTGGTTCCCCGACCCCGGCGGTGCCCGCTGGGGTTAACGCCAGTTTAACACGCTACCCGGGGCCCATTACAGGCAGGAGACAGCGTGGTGACGCGGGAAATGCGCTGCAAACGGTTACCCGGCGAGCGGCGGCGCCAGCCGCAGATAGGCCGCCAGGCCATCGAGGAACATCTGCACGGAAATGGCCACGATCACCATGCCCATCAGCCGTTCGATCGCAGTCAGCGCGCGACCGCCCAGGACCTTGTAAAGGTAGGTCGCCGAAAGCAGGATCGCGGCCGTGGCCGCCCAGGCGATCAGCAGGGCCAGGCTCCAGGCGCCCATCCGGTCCGGCTCCTGGCTGCCCATCAGCATCACCGCGGCCATGCCCGAGGGCCCGGCCACCAGCGGGATGGCCATCGGCACGATGAAGGGCTCGCCGCCGGGCAATTCGCCCATCAGCCCTTCGGGCGGCGGGAAGATCATGCGGATGCCGATCAGGAACAACACGATGCCGCCGGCGATGGAGACCGACTCCTGGCGCAGGTGCATCAGTTCCAGCGCGTAGCGCCCGCCCCACAGGAAGGCCATCAGCACGCCCAGCGCAATCAGCATCTCGCGCACCAGCACCACCCGCTGGCGGTGCGCGGGCATGCCGCGCAGCAGGCTCAGGAACACCGGGATGTTGCCCAGCGGATCCAGGATCAGGAACAGCAGCAGGGCGGCGGAAGCGATGGTCATGGAGCTGTCGGCTTCCAGACCCTGCCGCGATGCGCGGCGCCCGCGGCCGACAACAGCTCGACGCAGGCGCCCGCGTACGCCTGGGGATCGCGCGCGGCGCGGTCGTCCTCGGCCACGAAGGCGCGGCCACGCAGCGTGGTGCGCATCGGTCCGGGTTGCAGGCCGCTCACGCGCACGCCGGAATTGCCCAGCTCGGCGTGCAACATGCCGACCAGGGTCGCCAGTCCGTTCTGGGCGATGCCGTAACCGCCCCAGAACGCACGACCGGTCAGTTCGAGGTCGTCGAGCGCGAACACCACCGCGGCGTCCGGCGCCTTCGCCAGCAGCGGCAGGCAGGCCTGGGTGAGCCACCACTTCGCGGTCAGTCCGATGTGCAGCGCGCGCGCGAAGTCGGCGGGGTCCGTGTGCAGCAGCGGCGTCAGGCCGCGGAACTCGGCTGCGCAATGCAGCACGCCGTCGAGGCGGCCCAGCTGCTGCTCGATGCGCTGCGCCATTTCGGCGTAGTCGTCCGGCGAAGCGCCTTCCATGTCCAGCGGATACAGCAGGGGTTCCGCGCCCTCGGCGGCGATCGCGTCGTACAGGCGGTTCAACTTCGGCATGCGCCGGCCGAGCAGGACCACGCTGGCGCCGGCTCGCGCGCAGGCCAGCGAGGCTGCGCTGCCGAGGCCGCCATGCGCACCGGCGACCAGCACCACCCGCCCGGCGAGCGCGCCGGCCTGCGGGGCGTCGGGCGTTGCCGCCAACGCGTTCACGCCTTTTGCGATTCCGCCAGCATCCGCGCCAGTTCGCCGGACTCGTACAACTCCAGGGTGATGTCGCAACCGCCGATCAGTTCGCCGTTGATGAACAACTGCGGGAACGTCGGCCAGTTGGAGTAGCGCGGCAGGTTGGCGCGGATCTCCGGTTCCTCGAGCACGTTGACGGTGTGGAAGGCGGTGGCGCCGGCCTGCTTCATCGCCTGCACCGTGCGACTGGAAAACCCGCACATCGGGAACTGCGGCGTGCCCTTCATGAAGAGCACCACCGGATGCCCCTCGATTTCCGCCTGGATCCGTTCGGACACCTGCATGGCCGTCTCCTGCAATGCGCCGCGGCGGGCTCACGGCCGGCTACGGAGCTGGGGGTTAGAATTGCGTCATTGTAAGCCCCTTCCACTGCCCAGGAGCCCCGCCCATGGCCATCGAACTGCCTGCCCTGCCCTACGACCGTACCGCCCTGGAGCCGCACATCTCCGGCGAGACCATCGACTTCCATTACGGCAAGCACCACAAGGCCTACGTGGACAACCTCAACAAGATGATCGCGGGCACCGAGTTCGAGTCGATGCCGCTGGAGGAGATCATCCGCAAGGCCCAGGGCGGCATGTACAACAACGCCGCGCAGGTGTGGAACCACACCTTCTACTGGAACTGCCTGTCGCCGGATGGCGGTGGTGAGCCCACCGGCAAGGTGGCCGAGGCGATCAACAAGGCGTTCGGCGACTTCGCCACGTTCAAGGAAAAGTTCAGCGACCTCGCGGCCAAGACCTTCGGCTCCGGCTGGGCCTGGCTGGTGCAGCGTCAGGACGGTTCGCTGGCGCTGGCCAGCACCCCGAACGCGGTCAACCCGATGGCCAGCGAGGACACCGCGCTGCTCACCTGCGACGTGTGGGAGCACGCCTACTACATCGACTACCGCAATGCGCGGCCGAAGTACGTCGAGGCGTTCTGGAACCTGGTCAACTGGGATTTCGTCGCGTCCAACATGCGTTGATGCGTTCGATCACCGGCGCCACCTGGACCTCGCGGCCCAGGGCGGCGCCAACGCGGGACAATGCACCGGCCAGTTCGGGGATATCGTCCGCCCGCAACGTCGCATGGCCGACCTTGCGCCCGGGGCGCGGCGCCTTGCCGTAGTCGTGCCAGTGCCCGCCCGATTCGGCCAGGACCGCCGCGGGATCGGGCAGCTCGCCGATCCAGTTGAGCATGCAGGCGTGCCCGAGCATGCGTGTGGTTCCCAACGGCAACCCCGTCACCGCCCGCAGGTGGTTCTGGAACTGGCTGGTCTCGCTGCCCTCGATGGTCCAGTGGCCGGAGTTGTGCACCCGCGGCGCCAGCTCGTTGGCCAGCAGCACACCGTCCTTGCAGAACAGCTCGAGCGCGAACACACCGACGTAGTCCAGCGCCTCGGCCAGCTTGCGGGCATGTCCGACGGCCGTGCGCGCGAGCGCCTCGTCCACCACCGCCGGCGCCAGGCTCGCCGACAGCACGCCGTCGACGTGCCAGTTCTCGGTCAGTGGCCAGGTGTCGAATGCGCCATCACGACCGCGCACCGCCACCACGGACAACTCGCGCTCGAACGGCACGAACTGCTCGAGGATCAGCCCCACCGTCTCCGCCTGTGCTCCAAGCGCCGTCCACGCCGCGTCAACCGTGCCCCGCGAATCTCCTGTTCCCCGCTCCCCGTTCCCCGTTCCCCGCTTTATCCGGAATTGCCCCTTTCCGTCGTACCCCAGCCGCCGCGTCTTCAGGATGCACGGCACGCCGATACGCTCGATCGCGGCATCGAGGTCGGCACGGGTGGCGATCGGCGCGAACTCCGGCACCGGGATGCCGAGTTCGCGGAACAGTGTCTTCTCCACCAGCCGGTCCTGGGCGGTGGCGAGTGCGCGCGGACTCGGGAACACCGGCACCCGCTCGGTCAGCCAGCGCGCGGACTCGGCCGGTACGTTCTCGAAGTCGAAGGTCGCCACGTCGATACGCGCGGCGAACTCGCCCAGCGCGGCCTCGTCGCGGTAATCGCCCACGACCATCGGCACGCACTGCGCGGCGCAGGCGTCGGCCGCGCTGTCCATCGCCAGGAAACGCAGGCCCAGCGGGGCGCCGGAAAGCGCGAGCATGCGGGCCAGCTGCCCGCCGCCGAGGATGCCGACGGTGGTCACTTGCTCCGGCCGCTCATTTACGGGGGTCGTCGCCGGCGATGACGTCGGCGGTCTGGCGCTGGCGGAATTCCGCAAGTGCGGCGGCGATCGCAGGATCGCCGTGGGCGAGCATGGCTGCGGCGAACAACGCCGCATTGGCCGCGCCGGCCTGGCCGATCGCGAACGTGGCCACCGGGATGCCCGCCGGCATCTGCACGATCGACAGCAGCGAATCCATGCCGTTGAGCGCCTTGCCCTGCACCGGCACCCCGAGCACCGGCAGCGCGGTCTTGGCGGCGAGCATGCCCGGCAGGTGCGCAGCGCCACCGGCGCCGGCGATGATCGCGCGCAGTCCGCGGCCGGCGGCGGTGGCCGCATAGTCGAACAGCACATCGGGAGTGCGGTGCGCCGAGACCACCCGCACCTCGTGCGGCACGCCCAGTTGCTCCAGGCGCGCGGCCGCGTGCTGCATCGTTTCCCAGTCCGAGCGCGAGCCCATCACGATTCCGACGAGCGGGGACTGCCCTGTGGCAACCATGGTGGCTCCGGTGGCTGGCCTGCAAAACGGTATTCTAGCCGTCATCCCACGCATGGGCACCCGCCATGGACCGCAAGCTGCTCGACATCCTCGCCTGCCCCGCCACGCGCCAGCCGCTGGCATTGCTCGACAAGCCGGGGCTGGAGGCGCTCAACCGCGCGATCGAAGGCGGCGGCGTGCGCCGCGTCGACGAAGCGGCCCAGGCGGCGCCACTGCGCGAGGCGCTGGTCACCCGCGACCACAAGCTGGTGTACCGGATCGACGATGGCATCCCGGTGCTGCTGGTCGAGGAGGCGATCGCCACCTCGCAGGTGCCGGACTTCCCGAAACACTGACCGGTGACGGCCGTGGACTTCGCACCCCCGCCCGCCGGCCAGGTCGATGCCGACGTCGCCCGCGCCCTGGCCGAGGACATCGGCAGCGGCGACGTCACCGCGTCGCTGCTGCCCGATGCGGCGGATGTCGCCTACCTGCTGTGCAAGGAACCGGCGGTGGTTTGCGGCCGCCCCTGGTTCGACGCCTGCCACCGCGCCCTGGACGCCGGCGTGCGGATCGACTGGCGCGTGGCCGAGGGCGACCGGATCGACGCCGGCACCGTGCTCGCCACCCTCGCCGGCCGCAGCCGTGCACTGGTGACGGCCGAGCGCACCGCGCTCAACTTCCTGCAGACGCTCACCGGCACCGCCACCACGACGGCAGCCCATGTCGATGCGGTGCGCGGCACCGGCGCGCGCATCCTCGACACCCGCAAGACCATTCCCGGGCTGCGCGCGGCGCAGAAGTACGCGGTGCGGGTCGGTGGCGGCGACAACCACCGCATGGGCCTGTACGACACGGTGATGCTGAAGGAAAACCACGTGCGTGCCGCGGGGTCGATCGCCGCGGCCGTCGCCGCGGCCCGCTCGCGCCATCCCGCATTGCCGCTGGTGGTGGAAGTGGAAACCATTGCGCAGCTGCGCGAGGCCCTGTCCGCCGGCTGCGAACGTGTGCTGATCGACGACTTCGACGTCGCCGCCCGGCGCGAAGCGGTGCGGATCGCACGCGGTGCGCCATTCGACGGACGCATTCCACTGGAAGTCTCGGGCGGAGTCGGCCTCGCCGGCCTGCGCGCGATCGCGGAGGACGGCGTCGACTTCATCTCGATCGGCGCACTGACCAAGCATGTGCACGCGATCGACCTGTCCATGAAACTGGGGCCGCCGCCATGCCCGGCTTGTTGATCCTGCTGATCGCGGTGTCGCTGGGCTGGGCGTTCTGGAGCGCGGCCCGTGCGGCCGCCGAACGGGCCGAGGAGGTCGGACGCGACGCCTGCAACGCGGCCAACGTGCAATGGCTGGACCAGACCGTGCACGCCAGCGGCATCCGCTTGCGGCGCGGCAGCGACGGGCGGCTGGGCTTCGAGCGCACGTTCCGCTTCGAGTATTCCGAGGACGGCCACGACCGCCACGTCGGCCGGCTGGTGCTGCGCGGCGGCCGGCTGGTGGCGTTCAGCGGTCCCGTACGCGCCATGTAGAGCCGAGCCGTGCCCGGCTCCACCGCTCACTTCACGATTCTGAGATGCGGGCCGCGCTTGGGGCTGGGCGGCGGCTCGCCGCCGTCATCCGGTGGCGGCTCGTCGCCGGGCACTTCCGGGCTGGCATCGGCCGCGCCGGCATCGTCGGGCAGCGCCATGCCCTGCCCGGTCTCGCGTGCGTAGATCGCCAGCACCGCCGACACCGGCACGATCACCGCGTGGCTCACGCCGCCGAAGCGCGCGGTGAATGCGACCGAATCGTTGTCCATCTCGAGGTGGGCTACCGCGCGCGCGGCGATGTTCAGGACCACCTTGCCGTCGTTGACCGTATGCGCGGGCACGCGCACGCCGGGCTGGGTGGCGTCCACCAGCAGGTGCGGCGTCATCCCGTTGTCGGCGATCCACTCGTACAGCGCCCGCAGGAGATAGGGGCGGTGGCTGGTCATCATTCGGGCAAGGGGCGCAAGTTGCGTTCCTGCGGCGTCAGGCTGCGGGCGAAGCCGGGATTGCGGAAGATGCGATTGCCGTAATCCTCGATCGCCTTGCTGTCCTTCGGCAGGCCGATGCCGAGCGAATCCAGCCGCCAGATGATCGGCGCCATCGCGCAGTCGGCGAGGCTCATCTCGGGATTGAGGAAGAACTTGCTGGCCTTGAACAGCGGCACCGCCGCGGTCAGCAGCTCCTTGAGACGCTTGCGCCCGGCTTCCGCCTGCTGCTTGTTGCCCAGCTGGATCGCCTGCACCTGCGGTACCCAGTCGTGCTCGATCCGCAGCATCGCCAGGCGCAGGCGCGCGCGCGACAACGGATCCACCGGCATCAGCGGCGGGTGCGGGTAGCGCTCGTCGAGGTATTCGCTGACCACGCTCGCCGCGTACAGCACCAGCTCGCGCTCGACCAGGGTCGGCACCGAATGGTACGGGTTGAGGTCGATCAGGTCTTCCGGTGGATTCTGCGGATCGACCGGGATGAAGTCGTAGGTGACGCCCTTCGCGGCCAGCACCAGGCGCACGCGATGGCACAACACGTCGTCGACGGAGGAAAACAGGGTGAGTGCGTTACGCATGCGCAAGCTCGTCGCCATCATGGCCATCTCCGGCGACCGGAACCGCCGGCCGCACCGACGCCGCCCACCCCGTGCAGGCGGTCGCCACGGTCTCCCCCCTCAATGCACGTCGCGCCAGTATTCCTTCTTCAGCAACCAGGCGAGGAACGTGAAGAACGCCAGGAACAACACTGCCCAGACGCCGAGGGACTGGCGCTTGAGGGCGGCGGGTTCGCCGGCGTACTCGAGGAAAGCGGTGATGTCGCGCACGGTCTGGTCGAACTGCGCCGGGGTCTGCGTCCCCGGTTGGGCCAGCACCAGCTTCTCGACCGGGCGATCGCCGCCCGCGCCCGCCGCGCCGTATCCGGCGTGCTGCAGGCCCTGCATCTGCCACAGCGGGTTGGGCATGGACGCGTTCGGGAACACGGTGTTGTTCCAGCCCACCGGGCGGGTCTCGTCGAGGTAGAACGACTTCAGGTAAGCGGAGATCCAGTCGCTGCCGCGCACGCGCGCGATGACGCTGAGGTCCGGCGGCATCTTGCCGAAGAACTTCGTCGCATCGGCGTCGGTCAACGCCACGCGCACCTGGTCGCCCACCTTGGAACCGGTGAAGTTGAGGTTCGCCTGCACCTGGTCCTCGGTCAGCCCGAGATCCTCGGCGATGCGCGAGTAGCGCAGGTACTTCAGCGAGTGGCAGCCGGAGCAGTAGTTCATGTACAGCTTGGCGCCGCGTTGCAGCGAAGCCCGGTCGCCCAGGTCGGTGCCTGCGTTCGGCAGGCCTCCGCCCTCGGACGCCAGGACCGGAGTGGCGAGGCCGAGCGAAAGTGCGGCGACGAAGAGCGTGGCGAAAAACTTAGTCATGCGTGGTCACCCGTTCCGGCACCGGCTTGGTCCTGTCGAGCTTGGTCCACAGGGGCATGGTGATGAAGAAGGCGTAGTAGAGGAAGGTCAGCACGCGGCCGATGATGGTCTCGACCGGATCGGTGCCGGGGCCCGCGCCGATCTTCATCAACCACAGGAAGGAGACCACGAAGATGCCGAGCATCAGCCACGACAGCTTGCCGCGGTAGCGGTAGGACTTGACCGCGCTCTTGTCCAGCCATGGCACCAGGAACAGCAGCACGATCGCGCCGAACATCACCAGCACGCCCCACAGCTTGATGCCGAGGAACGACGGCACCACGCGCAACATCGCGTAGTACGGGGTGAAGTACCACACCGGCTTGATGTGCGCCGGCGTGACCAGCGGGTTGGCCTCGGTGAAGTTGTCGTGCTCGAGGAACCAGCCGCCGAAGGTCGGAGCGAAGAAGATGATGAAGGCGGCCAGGATCAGGAAGAAGCCGACGCCCATCAGGTCCTTGACCGTGTAGTACGGGTGGAACGGGATGCCGTCGGTCGGCGCGGTGGTCGACCAGCGGTTGCCCTTCGGGCCCTTCTTGATCTCGACGCCGTCGGGGTTGTTGGAGCCGACTTCGTGCAGCGCGCCCAGGTGCAGCACCACCAGCAGCAGCAGCACCAGCGGCAACGCCACCACGTGCAGCGCGAAGAAGCGGTTGAGGGTGGCGTCGGACGGGATGTAGTCGCCCATGATCCACTCGGTCAGGCCGTTGCCGACGACCGGGATCGCGCCGAACAGCGAGATGATCACCTTGGCGCCCCAGAACGACATCTGGCCCCAGGGCAGCACATAGCCCATGAAGGCTTCGGCCATCAGCACCAGGTAGATCACCATGCCCAGCAGCCACACCAGCTCGCGCGGCTTGCGGTAGGAGCCGTACAGCAGCCCGCGGAACATGTGCAGGTAGATGACGACGAAGAACAGCGAGGCACCGGTGGAATGCATGTACCGGATCAGCCAGCCCCAGTCCACGTCGCGCATGATGTATTCGACCGAGCCGAAGGCCTCGGCCGCATCCGGCTTGTAGTGCATCGTGAGGAAGATGCCGGTCAGGATCTGGTTGACCAGCACGACGATCGCGAGCGAACCGAAGAAGTACCAGAAGTTGAAGTTCTTCGGCGCGTAGTACTCGGTCATGTGCTTGCGGTACATCGGCATCATGCCGGGCGCGCGCGCGTTGACCCAGTCCATCACGTTGTTGGCGGTACGGGTAATGACGTTGGCCATGGCTTATGCGGCTCCCGCGGCGGACGCCGGATCGACACCGATCACGAGCGTGGTGTCGTTCTCGAAGTGGTACGGCGGCACCGGCAGGTTGGCCGGCGCGGGCATGCCGGAATAGACGCGGCCGGACAGGTCGTAGCGCGACTTGTGGCAGGGGCAGAAGTAGCCTCCCTTCCATTCCGGGTCGAACGGCTGCGGCTTCAGCTCCGGCACGAACTCGGGAGCGCAGCCCAGGTGGGTGCAGACCGCGACCAGCACCAGGTATTCGGGCTTGATCGAGCGCCACTCGTTCTTCGCATAGGCCGGCTGCTGGTCGGTGTTGTCCGACTTCGGGTCGAGCAGCAGGCTGTCCATGGTCGGCAGGATGTCCAGCATCGCCTTGGAGCGGTGCGCCACGTAGACCGGCTGGCCGCGCCACTTCAGGGTCAGCTGCTGGCCTTCGGCCAACGCACCGATGTCCTGGGTCACCGGGGCACCGGCCAGCTTGGCACGGGCACTCGGGTTCCAGGACTTGATGAACGGGACCGCCGCGAACCCGGCACCCACCGCTCCCACCACGGCGGTGGTCGCAGTCAGGAACCGGCGCCGGCCCAGACTCTCGAGAGGCTCACCATCATTGCCCATCAGGCACTCCGCAAAGACTCGATGACAGATCCGGCTGCCCGCCCGTTACCGGCACGGCGGGTTCAGCCGCAAAGACAGGGAAGTGTAACGGAACGTGAATTAGGCCGACAATCTTCCGCACGCGAAGCCGCGCGAAACAAGGACTTGCGCGCCTCAGCGCGTGGCCAGGGAGCCGCGGTACCGCTGCGCCAGCTGCCCGACCCGCTCCACGTAGCGCTGGGTTTCGCGGTAAGGCGGAACGCCCTTGTACTTGTCCACGGCGCCTTCGCCGGCGTTGTATCCGGCCGCGGCGAGGGTCAGGTTGCCGTCGAAGCGCTTCAGCAGCCAGGCCAGGTACTGGACCCCGCCGCGGATGTTCTGCCCGGCGTCGAAGGCATCGCCGACGCCGAACCGGCGCGCGGTCGCGGGCATCAGCTGCATCAGGCCCTGGGCGCCGACCCGCGACAGGGCCTTGGGATTGAACGCCGATTCGGCGTGGATGATGGCGCGGACCACGGCTTCGTCCACGCCGTACTCGCGGGAGGCCTTGGCGATCTCGTTGTCGTAGGCGCTGGTGTTGAGCCGCACCCTGGAGAAATCGACGCCGGGGCGGGAGCTGCAGGCGTAACAGGTCTCGATGTAGCTGTAGCTGATCGTGCGCAGGGCATCGACCCGGCCGCGCGGGCGGGCGCTGGTGTAGTGGCGCACGCCACCCTGCAGGTAGGAATACACCTGGCCGCTGACCCGGCGCGGGGCGGCGGCATCGACCGAGGCCTGGCTGGCGCGCAGGGTGGCCCGGGAGGACGGTTCGGTGGAGGTGGTGACCGACGCTACCGAAGCGCGCGGCCAGGGTTTGCGGGTGGCGGCCTTTTGCTGGTAATGGCTGGCCACGACGCACTTGGCGCCGGCAATCCGCGTGCTGGAATAGGCGCGGCTACCGTCGGCGCTGTCGCAGCGATACACGCTGCCGGCCACGGCCGGAGCCGCCAGCAACATGCACGCAACCGCCAGGATTCCCCGAACCCCCTTGTTCATGACAGCAGTGTCCTACCATCACACGGCCATGACAAGTGCTTGATTTTGCTGAACAAGGCCCGGATTCAGGGAATTCCGTGACAGGCCGCCCAATCCCGCACATCGGATGGGCCGCGCGGCCGATCCTTTAGACTTCGCTCCCATGGCCGGCAAGCTCTACATCCAGACCCACGGTTGCCAGATGAACGAGTACGACTCGGCGCGGATGGCCGACGTGCTCGCCGCCTCCGACGGGCTGGAACTCACCGACAGGGTCGAGGAAGCCGACGTCATCCTGGTCAACACCTGCTCGATCCGCGAGAAGGCGCAGGAGAAGGTCTTCAGCCAGCTCGGGCGCTGGAAATCGTTCAAGGCCGGCGACAAGCCGGTGATCATCGGCGTCGGCGGCTGCGTCGCCAGCCAGGAAGGCGCGGCGATCGTGAAGCGCGCGCCCTACGTCGACCTGGTGTTCGGGCCGCAGACATTGCATCGGCTGCCGGAACTGATCCGCGCGCGGCGTGCCTCCGGCGTGCCGCAGGTCGACATCAGCTTCCCGGAGATCGAGAAGTTCGACCGCCTGCCCGAGCCGCGTGCCGACGGCCCCGCCGCGTTCGTCTCGATCATGGAAGGCTGCTCCAAGTACTGCTCGTTCTGCGTGGTGCCCTACACCCGCGGCGAGGAAGTCAGCCGGCCGTTCGAGGACGTGCTGGTGGAAGTGGCACAGCTCGCGGCGCAGGACGTGCGAGAGGTCAACCTGCTGGGGCAGAACGTCAATGCCTATCGCGGACCTTATGGCGACGGGGACGTCGCCGACCTCGCATTGCTGATCCGCGCGATCGCGCAGATCGAGGGCATCGACCGCATCCGCTTCACCACCTCGCACCCGCTGGAGTTTTCCGACTCGCTTGTCGAGGCCTATCGCGACGTGCCCAAGCTGGCGAATTTCCTGCATCTTCCGGTGCAGTCCGGCAGCGACCGCATCCTCGCGGCGATGAAGCGCGGCTACACGGCGCTCGAGTTCAAGCAGAAGGTCCGCAAGCTGCGCGCGGTGCGCCCCGGCATCTCGATCTCCTCGGACTTCATCGTCGGCTTCCCCGGCGAGACCGATGCGGATTTCGAGAAGACCATGAAGCTGATCGAGGACGTCGGCTTCGACCAGTCGTTCTCCTTCATCTATTCGCGCCGCCCGGGCACGCCCGCAGCCGACCTCGAGGACGACACGCCGGATGCGGTGAAGCACTCCAGGCTCGAGCGCCTGCAGGCCCGCATCAACGCCCATGCCGCGACCATCGCGCGGGGCATGGTGGGCAGCGTGCAGCGGGTGCTGGTGGAGGGTCCGTCGCGCAAGGACCCGGCGGAATTGACGGGAAAAACCGAAAACATGAAGTCCGTCAACTTTTCCGGGCCAAAACAGCTGATCGGGCAGTTCGTCGATGTGGTAATTACTGAGGCCCTGTCCAATTCCCTGCGTGGCGCTCCATGCTCGCTTCCGGAAAACACCCCAGTCGACACCTGCACGCTGCCCTGCTCGACCTGATCCTGGCCGGGGCAGCGATGGCCGCACACACCGGCACCTTCCGCCTCGACAACCCCAACTGGGAACTGCTGCCCAGCTGGCTGTGGCCGGGGCTGGCGACGGTGTTCCTGCTCAGCGCGCTGATCTCCTATGGGCGCCACCGCAGGGCCACGAAGTAGACGCAGGGCCGAGCCGTGCCCGGCTGGCTTCAATCCAGGCGCTTGCGGAAGCGCAGGATCGCCAGCGTCATCATCGCCACGGTGAAGACCAGCAGCGCGGCCACTTCCGGCCACAGCTGCCATAGGCTCGCGCCGCGCAGCATCACGCCGCGGATCAGGCGCAGGAAGTGCGTCAGCGGCAATATCTCCGCCAGCCACTGCACCACCTTCGGCATGCCCGCGAACGGGAACATGAACCCCGACAGCAGGATCGACGGCAGGAACACGAACATCGTCATCTGCATCGACTGGAACTGCGAGCGCGCCTTGGTCGAGATCAGGAGGCCCAGGGTCAGGTTGGCGACGATCAGCAGGATCGAGGCCAGGTAGACGTCGAGCACGCTGCCATGCACTGGCACCTGGAACAGCCAGATTCCCAGCAACAGCACCAACGTGGTCTGGATGAGCCCGATCACGGCGTACGGCAGGACCTTGCCGACCATCAGTTCGCTGCGGCTGAGCGGCGTCGCGATCAGCAGTTCCATGTTGCCGCGCTCGCGCTCGCGCACGATCGCCACCGAGGTGAACATCACCATGGTCATGGTCAGGATGATGCCGATCAGTCCAGGGACGATGTTGACCGCCGAGCGCCGCTCCGGGTTGTAGAACGCGACCACGTCGATCGGCCCGGCGCGCGCGCTGTCCGGACGCGCGCTGCCCGATCTCAGGTGATCCGCCGGACGCGATTCGAGCGGTACCTGCGCGAGCTGGATGGCGGCGCTCTGCACCACCGTATCGCTGCCGTCGACCAGCACCTGGGCTACCTGGCGGCCGTCGACGCGACGGCGCTCGAAGTCCGGCGGGATCGCGATGCCGACGCTGATCTCCCCCCGCTGCAGCATCGTCATCAGTTCCTGCGGCGTGCGCGCATCGCGCACCGGCACGACAACGCCGGTGGCGAGCATGTCCATCACCAGCACGCGCGACCCTGCGGTGCCGGCCTGGTCGGCGATGGCCGCGTCCAGCCCGCGCAGGTTGAGGTTGATCGCGTAGCCGAACAGCACCAGCTGCATCACCGGGATGCCCACGATCATCGCCAGGGTGATGCGATCCCGGCGCAGCTGCCGCACCTCCTTCAACATCACCGCCCAGAGCCGGCGCCAGTTCATGCGACACGCTCGCGATGGGTGGCGGCGACGAACACGTCCTCGAGGTTGGGTTCGGTGCCGGCGATATCGGCTTCGGTGCCGGACAACGCCTGCCGCAATCGCGCCTCGATGCCGTCGGCATCGGCATCGGCCAATACCCGCAGGGTGTTGCCGATCTGGGCGACGCCGAGCACGCCCGCGACCGGCTGCAGCGCGTGCTGCGCCTGGCGTGGCTGCGTAGCGCGCACCTCGAACGTGCGACCGGCAAGCGCGCCGGTCAGCTCCGCCGGCGTGCCGTTGGCGACCAGCGCGCCATGATCGAGGATCGCCAGGTGGTGGCAACGTTCGGCCTCGTCCATGTAATGGGTGGACACCAGCAGCGTGGTGCCGGCGTCGGCAAGTTCGAAGAGCTTTTCCCAGAAGTCGCGGCGCGATTCCGGATCGACCGCGCTGGTGGGCTCGTCGAGGAACAGCATCTCGGGCGAATGCACGATCGCGCCGGCCAGCGCGAGGCGCTGCTTCTGGCCGCCGCTGAGGGTGCCGGCGAGCTGCCGCTGGCGATCGCCGAAGTCGTATTCGTCGACCAGTTCGTCCACCCGCGCCTTCGTGCCTGCCTTCGCTACACCTTGCACCGCGGCGAGGAATTCGAGGTTCTCGCGCACCGTCAGGTCCTCGAACAGCGAAAACTTCTGGGTCATGTATCCGATGTGCCGGCGCAGTTCCTCGGCCTGTTCGGGAATGCGCAGGCGGAGCACTTCGATTTCGCCCGCGGTCGGCGTCAGCAGGCCGCAGAGCATGCGGATGGTGGTCGATTTGCCGGAACCGTTGGGGCCGAGGAAGCCGTAGACGCTGGCACGCGGCACGTCGAGGTCGATCCGGTCGACCGCGACCAGATCGCCGAAGCGCCGGGTCAGGCCACGCGCGCGGATCGCAGGTTCGCCGGCATCGCTGCCCGGCACTGCAATGTTCACGGACCGAACTCGACCCGCACCGGCAATCCGGCCGGCAGCTTGCCCGCGTCCGCAGGTGTCAGCGCAATCTCGGCGAGGTAACTCAGGCGCGCGGCATCCTTGCCGATGAGTGCGTAATACGGGGTGAAGCTGGGCTCGCTGCGGATCATCCGCACCCTGCCCGGCAATGCGCCTGCACGCCCCGCGACATACACCTGCGCGGCACTGCCGACGTGCACGCCGGCGCGGATCGGCTCGGGCACGTAGACGCGCGCGTACGGCGCATCGCCCACCAGCAGGATCGCCAGCGGCGCGCCCACCGGCGCCTGGTCGCCGAGCTTGTAGGGAAGGCTGTCGACCACGCCGGCGCGCGGCGCGACCAGCGACAGCTTGGCGAGCGTTGCCTGCTCCGCGCCGGCCCGAGCCTCGGAGGCGCGCAACGCCGATTCGCCCTGCGCGAGTTCTTCGCTGCGGGTGCCATGCACCAGCTCGTCCAGCGCGGCTTGTGCCGCACGCACCTGCGCCTGCGCGTTGCCGGCGGCGGCGCGCGCGCGATCGACATCGGCGGCGGCCACCAGCTTGCGTGCTCCCAATGGCTGCAGGCGCGCGTAATAGGCCTGGGCATCGCGCGCCTGGGCTTGCGCTGCCGCGAGTTGCGCGCGCGCCTGGGCGATGCGCTCCAGGCGCGGACCGGCTTCGAGTTCCGTCAACGCGGCGCGCTGGCGTTGCGCCTCGGCCTGCGCGGCCCGGGTCGTCGCCGCAATGCGTGTCGCTTCCAGCCGCAGCAACGGTTGCCCCGCTGCGACCCGCTCGCCTTCGCGCACGTCGATCGCGACGATCCGTTCGGCCACTGGCGCCGGCAGCGCGATACGGTCGTATTCGAGGGTCCCCAGCGCTTGCGGTGGCTGGTCGCGACAGCCCGCCAACGGCAACACCAGCAGTGTGGCCAGCAGGAGGGCCGCGGGCTTCGCGTTCATCCGACGCCGATTCCGCGGTCGAGCAACGCGATGGTGTGCGAGCGCAGCGCAGCGGCGTCGAGCTCGGACGCGTCGAAGAACTGGCGCCAGATCGGCGCGCCCGCGGCCGGGAACATGGTCAGCCCGACCAGCGATACCACCAGCAGGCGCGGATCCAGGTCCGGATTGAGCCGGCCTGCGCGTTGCGCCTCGGCGAAGCGTTGCGCCAGCACCCACGGCATCAGCGGCCCGATCCGCGTCAACAACAGTTCGCGCAGGGCGCCGCCCTCGCACAGCACTTCGCGTACCCACAGCGAGGGCAGCCAGGGATGGCGCACGATCAGCTCGCCGATGCCGCGCACGAATGCGGCGACCAGCGCCGCGACATCGTCCGTGGCGCCCAGGGACTCACGCATTCCGGCGAAGACGGGCATCAGTCGCTCCTCGACCACCGCCTGCTGCAGTTGCGCGCGGTCGCCGAAGTAATAATGCAGCAGGGCCGGGGTGACGGCCGCCTCGATCGCGATCGCGCGCAACGAAGTGGCGGCGATGCCCTTGCGGACATAGCAGCCGAGGGCTGCGTCGAGCAGGCGTTCGCGCAGATCGACGCCGGTGCCGGCCGGCCGGCCGGCGCGGCGGCGCGGCTTGGGGACGGTGGCGGAATGGGGGATTGGGCCGGGCATGCCCAATATTAATTTGGCGTTTAATTTGACCGCAAGGCCTGGAAGACAGCCTGACCATCGACATAGGTCGCCAGCACGGTCAGGTCGCGCAACTGCGCCGCCGGCACGGCGAGCGGATCCTCGGCCAGCAGCACGAAGTCGGCGCGCTTGCCCGGCACGAGGCTGCCGACCTCGTCCTCGGCGAACCCAGCGTAGGCGGCGTCCAGCGTGAACCCGCGCAGCGCCTCGTACGGGGTCAGCGTTTCCTCCGGATGCCAGCCGCCAACGGGCATCCCCCCGGCGTCGGTGCGGGTGGCGGCGGCGTACAGGCCCAGGCGCGGGTCGACCGACTCGACCGGGAAGTCCGAACCCAGCGCCAGTCGTGCACCGCTGTCGCGCAGCTGCCGCCAGGCGTAGGCGCCGACGATGCGCTGCGGACCGAGCCGGTCCTCGGCCCAGGGCATGTCGCTGGTCGCATGGGTCGGCTGCATCGAGGCGATCACGTGCATCCGCGCCAGCCGCGGCAGGTCCGCCGGCGACAGCACCTGCGCGTGCTCCACCCGCCAGCGATGGTCGCTGGCCGTGGCATCGGCGCCGAGCACCTTTTCATAGGCATCGAGCACCACGCGATTGCCGCGATCGCCGATCGCATGGGTCGCGACCTGCACACCGCAGGCCTTCGCCTTGGCCGCGGCCGCATCCATCTGTTCCGGCTGCATCATCAGCAGGCCGAGGTTGCCATGGTCGTCGCTGTACTCCTGCAGCAGCGCCGCGCCGCGGCTGCCGAGTGCGCCGTCGATGTAGAGCTTGACCGTGCGCATCTTCAGCCGCTGCGAAGGATGCTGGTACAGGCCGTCGTCGCACAGCCAGGCCAGCGCCCTGCTGTCGCCATCGGCCATGGCGGTGATCCGCATCGGCATCTCGCCGCGGTCGGCAAGGCCCTGGTAGGCGCGCATCGTCGCCAGCGATACGCCGGCATCGTGCACGCCGGTGAGGCCGTGGGCGACGGCATCCTGCATCGCCAGCTTGAGTTCGCGCTCGACCAGGGCAGGATCGCCCGCCGGCACCACGCCGTCGACCAGCGCCATCGCGGCGTCGACGAACACGCCGGTGGGCCTGCCCTGCGCATCGCGCACGATGCGGCCGCCGTCGGGTTGCCAGCCTCCATCACGCGCGCTGCCGGCCAGGTCGCGCTTGACCGCGCGCATCGCCGCGCTGTTGGCCCAACCGGCGTGGCCATCGATGCGTTCCAGCCATACGGGGCGATCCGGGAAGGCGGCGTCGAGATCGGCGGCGGTCGGGAAATCATGCTGCGGCCAGTCGTTCTGGTCCCAGCCGCGACCGACCAGCCAGGCCCCGGGCGGCAGCTCGCGCGCGAACTCGCGCAGGCGCCGGACCACTTCGTCCTTGCTGGCGGTACCGACCAGGTCGGCGGTGAGGTGGGTCATGCCCAGGCCGAGCATGTGGCCATGCGCATCGATCAGGCCGGGGATCACGGTGGCCGGGCCGGCGTCGATGCGCGCAGCGCCGGGATAACGCTGCAACAGCGCATCGCGATCGCCCAGCGCCAGGATCCTGCCGCCGGCGTCGAAGGCCATGGCTTCGGCGCGGGGCACGGCGACGTCCATGGTGTCGATCCGCGATGCGGTCAGCACCGTCACCCGCTGCGCGTCGGCGGGCCGTGCGTCGGCGGGTTGCGCCCCTGCAGGCACTGCGCCAATCGCACACAGGGCCATCACCGCAGTCCCCAGCACACTCCGCAATCCGCGCATCGCCTTTCCCCCTCGCCGCTGCATGTCGCCCCACTTTGCGAAAAACCGCCCGCGGGCGCAAGCTTGCGCGCCGGGGCAGCCAACCCACACGCCAGACCCGATGCCGCAACACGCCACCTCAGAATTCGCCCTCGAGCCGCCGGATGCCGAGCGCCTGGCCAACCTCACCGGGCCATTCGATGCGCACCTGCGCCTGCTGGAACTGCGGCTGGGGGTGGAGATCGGCAACCGCGGCAACGTGTTCCGCGTCACCGGCCCGCAAGCCGTCGTGGCCGCCACCGAGCGCCTGCTGCACGATCTCTGGCGCGACGCCGCCGGCGAGGCCCTGAGCGAGCCCGCGATCCACCTGCGCCTGGGCGCGGCAACCGCCGACCGCATCGTCGAGGAAGACATCGAGCCGCAGGAAGTCGCGGTGCGGGTCAAGCGCGGCACCATCCGCGGCCGTGGCCGCAACCAGGCGAAATACCTGCACGCGATCGCCACCCACGACATCAACTTCGGCATCGGCCCGGCCGGCACCGGCAAGACCTTCCTCGCGGTGGCGATGGCGGTGGAAGCGTTGAACGAATCCCGGGTGCAGCGGCTGGTGCTGGTGCGCCCCGCCGTCGAGGCCGGCGAGAAACTCGGCTTCCTGCCCGGCGATCTGGCCCAGAAGGTCGATCCCTACCTGCGCCCGCTGTACGACGCGCTGTACGAGATGCTGGGCGTGGAAAAGGTGGTCAAGCTGCTGGAGAAGAGCGTCATCGAGATCGCGCCGCTGGCCTACATGCGCGGGCGCACCCTCAACGACGCGTTCGTGATCCTGGACGAGGCGCAGAACACCTCGATCGAGCAGATGAAGATGTTCCTGACCCGGATCGGCTTCGGCTCCACCGCGGTGGTCACCGGCGACCTCACCCAGGTCGACCTGCCCAAGCACCAGAAGTCCGGGCTCAAGGACGCACTCGAAGTCCTGCGCGGCGTGGAAGGCATCGGCTTCACCTTCTTCGAGTCGAAAGATGTCGTGCGGCATCCGCTGGTGGCGCGGATCGTCAATGCCTACGAACAGCGCGACCACCTCGGGGAAGGCGTATGACCCGGGGACCGGTGCGCCTCGAGGTTGCCGTCGGCTACGCCCTGCCCCGCGCCGGGCTGCCCTCGGCGGTGAGCTTCCGCAAGTGGGTGGCCGCCGCGCTCGCGGGCCGCATCCGCGAAGCCGACCTCGCCATCCGCCTCGTGGGCACCAAGGAAGGCCGCGCCCTCAACCGCCATTACCGGGGCAAGGACTACGCCACCAACGTGCTCAGCTTCCCGGCCGGTGCCGCCGAAGGCGTCAAGCTGCCCAAGGGCGTGCGCATGCCGCTGCTGGGCGACCTGGTGATCTGTGCGCCGGTGGTCGCGAAGGAAGCGAAGGAACAGGGCAAGGCCCTCAACGACCACTACGCGCACCTGACCGTGCACGGCGCGCTGCACCTGCTCGGCTGGGACCACGAGGACGACCGCGACGCCGAATGCATGGAGAAGCTGGAGCGCGAGATCCTGGCGGGGCTGGGCATTCCCGATCCCTATCGGGAAGCGTAGCGATCGCGGAAAGACTCGTTTCCCGTCGCGTCTGCTCCCGTTACAAACTGCCCGTCAACGAATACAAGGGTTCCAGCGCCCATTCGTAAAGCTTGCGATGCTCGCCGAGGATGTCCGCGTCCAGCAACATTCCCGGGCGCAACGCTTCTTCCTTGCCATAGGCCAGGATGGACTGGCGTTCGATGTCGACCAGGATCCGATAGTAAGGCTCCGCCGGCTGCGTATTTCCCACCAGTGAACGCAGTTCCGCACTGCCCAGCGCATTGCGCGAGATGCTGGCCACCACGCCTTCCTGGTGCCCGAATTTCTGGTATGGGTACGCCTGGTAGCGCAGCAGCACCCTGTCACCGGTACGGATGAAACCGATCGCGCGACTGGGCACGAACAGCTGTGCACGCAGGCGTGAGCCTGCCGGAAGCACGCTCAACAATGGCTGCCCTGCCCGCACCGCCTGCCCCGGCTCCACCAGCTGGCTGGCGAGCAGGCCAGCAACCGGCGCTTCCACCAGCAGTTCGCCGCTGGCTTCGTTCTGCACCCGTTCGCGTTCGAGCACCGCCAGATCGCGCGCGGTCGCCGACGCCTGCGTGGCCCGTCGCGCCGGCAACTCCCGCAAGGCCTGCTCGAGTTGCGCAATTTGCCGTCGAAGCGCGGTTGCCTGGCGCTCGAGCTGCCGCTGCGCATCGATCTGGTCGAGCACAGCCTGCTCCTGCCCACGAACCTGCAGCTCGCTCACGTAGTGGTCGCGCTCCAGCGCGCGATATCGCTCCAGGGCCTCGCGTGCCAGCGCGACCTGGCGATGGTGGCCGTCCACCTGTGCACCGGCCTGCGCCAGCTCATGCCGCGCCGCCTCGAGTTGGGCGCGATAGCCGGCCGCCTGCACCGCGGCCAGTGCTGCCTGCGAGGCATCCGCGGCTTTCAGGCTCTCGCGGCGAAGATCGATACCGGCTGCGATGCTGGCCCGGGCGTCGTTTCCATTCGCGGTGGCACGCGGAACGGCCACCAACGCCAGCGCGCTTCCCGAGAGCAGGCGCTCGCCTTCATGCCGGTAGATGCGTTCGACGATGCCATCGCTGGGCGCGACCACCGTCGACAGTCCGAGGTCCGGGACAAGTTGCCCCGCGACATGAGCACGGCGCGTATAGCTGCCCAACGCGAGAAACGCACCGATGGCCAACGCCGCCAGCGCCGTGCATATCGCCAGCACCCACAGATGCAGCGGCTGCGCGAGCGAAATGCCGCCCAGCCAGGCTTGGCGCCTGGCCTCCAGAACCTCGCGGCGAAACAGCTGCCCGCGCATCGCTAGGCCGCCACATTGCCGGGCGGCCGCAATTCCTGGACGATGCGCCCGCCATGCATCACCAACACCCGATCCGCGCTGGCGATGGTCTCGGGCCGGTGCGCGATGATCACCTTCGTGATCCTGAGCTTGCGAACCGCCTGGTTGACGATGCGCTCGCGTTCGACGTCGAGGTGGCTGGTGGCCTCGTCCAGGAACAGGATGCGCGGCTCGCGGTACAGAGCGCGCGCGAGGATCACCCGTTGCTTCTGTCCACCGGACAAGGTGGTCCCCATGTCGCCGATCAGGCTGTCGTAGCCCATCGGCATGGCCGCGATCTCATCGTGAACCGAGGCCAGCCGCGCAGATGCCTCCACCCGCGCCTGGTCGACGGTGTCGTCGCCGAAAGCGATGTTCTCGGCGATGGAACCACCGAACAATTGGTCATCCTGCATCACCGCACCGATCGCGCCGCGCCAGGTGCGATAGCCGATCCGGCGGATGTCGCGGCCGCCGAATCCCACCGTTCCGGCATCTGGTTGCAGCAGGCCCAACAGCAATTTTACCAACGTGGTCTTGCCGCAGCCCGATGCACCTACGATCGCCAGCGACTCGCCTGGCTCGACCCTGAAGCTGCAATCCTGCAGCACCCATGGCTCGGCTTCCGCATAGCGGAACGACAAACCAATGGCTTCGAGCGTCGCTTCGCCGGTGGCGGAAGGATCCAGCATTTGGGGCGTATCGGCCTCCGGCGGCGCCAATACGATGTCGGCCAGGCGCTCGCCATGCAGGCGCAGCATCCGGAACTCGATCCACTTGTCGACCAGCGAGCCGATGCGCGCCGCGAACTGGTCCTTGTACGCCAGATAGGCCACCAGCATGCCCACCGAGAACACGTTTTGCAGCGCGAGCAACGCACCGATCCAGACCACGGCAATGCGTTCGACGCCGAACACCAGCTGGTTGGCCCCGTTGAACCCGAGGCCAAGCCGCGCCAGCCAGATATCGCGGTTGACGGTCTCGTTCATCAGGTTGGCGTATCCGCATTCGCGCTGCCGTTCGACGCATGCCACCTTGACCGACTGCATGCCGCGGATGCTCTCCAGCAAATAGGTTTGCTGGCGTGCCGCCGCCACCAACTGGCGTTCGGTGCCATCGCGCAGCGGCCGGAACGACAACGCGCGCAATGCGAGGTAAAGCCCCAACGCCGCCAGCGTCACCAGCGCCAGTTTCCAGCTGTAGAGCAACATCATCGCCAGCGTGGCGATCGCCATCAGGCCGTCGACCAGGGCCTCCACGAAACTCGTGGTCAGGGTCTTCTGGATCGCCGGCACGCTGCCCATGCGCGAAACGACGTCGCCCAGGTGCCGCTTCTCGAAGAACGCCAGCGGAAGCTTGAGCAGATGGGCGAACACGTTGCCCATCCACTGCAGTCCCAGGCGATTTGATAGATAGACCACGGCCCAGCCGCGCAGCAGCCCCGTCACGACCTGCAACACGAGCAGGAGACCGAAGCCCAGACCGAGCATCGTCAGCAGGCCGTGGTCCGCGGAAACCAGCACCTGGTCGACGACCCATTGCATGTAGAAAGGCGCAAGCACTGCAAAGCCCTGCAGCACCGCCGACAGCAGCAGCACTAGCCCGAGCGAGCGCCATAATCCACTGACGCGACCCGTCATCTGTCGCACGGATATCGCTGGCGGCGGCGCGCATGGCCGGAAACCCGGGCCCGGTGCCAGCTCCAGTGCCACGCCCGTGAAATGGGCGGACACCTCCTCGTATCCCAGTACGCGCCTCCCGGAGGCCGGATCCATGACCGTGACACGCGACTTCCCGGCCTTGATCAGCACCACGAAGTGCGAGAGATCCCAGTGCAGCATGCAAGGAGTCGACAATCTGGACAGCTCTCCCAGTTCCAGCCGCAAGGGACGGGCCTTCAATCCGATTGCCGCAGCAATGCCAATCAAACTCTTGAGATTCGCGCCGCTCAAGGAAATGCCGTGGCGACTACGCAGATCGTGGAGCCCCAGGTTCATCCCATGGCTGGCAGCCACCATCGCCAAACAGGCCAATCCGCACTCGCTGGCCTCGGCCTGAAGTTCAAATTTCATGAATAGACAGCTCCCTGCCGTCCCGTATCCTCAACCTTTGCGTTGCGCGAGCTTCTCCACGGCCGATATCGAGTCGGCCAGGGATGCGCCGTAGCTCTTCCGATAAAGCCTTATGGCTTCACGCTTCCGGTTCTCTTCCATCAAACCGTGGATTTCCCTCTCAATCCGTCGTTCCTCATCGCCAGCCATGCTGTCCGTCCGCGAGAGGATCCGACGCAAGACGGACATCAGTTCTGCTTGCCGCATGAAGATCGCAACCAGCATCACGAAAACCGCAGCCATCAATGCCAAAACAACATCAACATTTTCCATGTCCGATTCTCTTTGATTGATATCCAGTTGCCGGCGCGCTTGGCACTACCAAAATTCAGGGTCGGCCGGCAATTACGGAAACCATCGTGACGCTGTTGTAGGCAACGTGCACCAGCACCGCACCGAGCAGCGAACCGGTCCATTCACGTGCGACTCCGGCAACGATTCCCAAGCCGAAGATCCCGAGCATTGCAGGCCAATATCCATCCAGCTGTGGCACATGAATGAGCACGAACAACAGCGCAGCCACGAAAATTGCGATACGGCTTCCGATGCGCGCGGATAGATAGCCATAAATGGCACCACGGAACACCATTTCCTCACCGACAGGGGCGACGATCAGAATGCTCGCCATCCATGCCAACAGGATCGCCGGACCCTTGTTCAGAAATGCCTTCGCAAGCATCGGATTTGCTGGGCCAACATCTGGAAACGCCAATACGATTGTGTGAGCGACGACCGAGGCCACAACACCACCGCAAACACACATGGCGAACTGTGCACCGGACAATTTCGTTCGACCAATGAAGCGGCCGCCATTCGATCGATCAATCCAAGTTCCTGCGAGAATTGCAGCAATGGACGCGCCGAATATCGATGAGATGGAAGCTATCAGGATGGGGTGATCGCCCGGAAAATATTCGCTGATTGACAATATTGAAAATTGCGCGAGCAAATAAGCCAGGATCACGAATACTGGTTCGCTGAGTCGATTGGCAAATACGACATCTCGATGTCGAAAAGTCGAGTTCATGGACTTCCTCACCTTCCTTGGTGGCGAAGTGGCGTTGCCAGGACGGATCCTGGCAACGCCGGTGGTTCAACCAAACCAATACGGATACACGGTCCCCGACAGATAATTCCGGGCACCCCAGTACATGTCACCCAAGGCACCGCCGAACATCATGCCGTCCTCGTAAGCCATACCGCCTGACACAGCCAGGAGTTGCTGGTCGTCCAGCAAATAGTTGGTGGAAAGCTCTACTTGATTCATTGCCCGGCCTCCATGAATCCCTCGATCGCACCCGAGGTGAAGTCGACGGCGGCGCGATAGCCACCCTGGGTAAAGAACACGGAAATAGCGATCGCACCCATGATGAAACCGCCGGGGACGGCTTCGCATTGTTCAACGCTCAACTCGATCATAGGATCCTCCAATTGACATGTTGGGCCCGCCTTCCACTGATAATTGGTGGGAGGCAATCTCGGCGCCCGTACCGGGTGCCGCGATCGACCCTATTGGGTCTTGGCACTACCGGATATCGGAAATGTCCGCAGCTGGCTGAAGGGTTTCGTCTACGATGTATCGAACGGCGTCGCAGCACAGGATAAGGCGTGGAAAAGATGGCCATCCACAGATGTGAATGATGCTAGCAGGGGCTAAGACGGTGCCTGCGAATGTTCCAGGAGGCGACAACCGGTAGACTAGCCCCACGGCCCATCCGGGCCGGACCCGGACCAGAACCAAGCCATGCCAGAGGACGACAGTAGTAACCCCCCGGAACGCCCGGAGCGACGCTCCTGGCTGGACCGCATCGGCACGATGCTGTCCGGCGAGCCGACCACCCGCGAGGACCTGGTCGAGCTGCTGCGCGATACCCAGGCCGATGGCCTGATCGCGGCCGACACCCTGCGGATGATGGAGGGCGCGATCGCGGTCTCCGACCTCAGCGTCGGCGACGTGATGATCCCGCGCTCGCAGATGGTGGCACTGTCCGCGGAACTGCCCTTCATGGAACTGATGCGCCAGGTGGTCGAATCCGGCCACTCGCGCTTCCCGGTGCATGGCGAGGACCGCGACGACATCCTCGGCATCGTGCTGGCCAAGGACCTGCTCCGCGGCGTGGTGTCCGACCATGGGCACGCCAGCCTCCGCGAGCTGCTGCGGCCGGCGGTGCTGATCCCCGACTCCAAGAAGCTCAACGTGCTGCTGCGCGAGTTCCGCCAGTCGCGCAACCACATGGCGATCGTGATCGACGAGTACGGCGGCGTTGCCGGGCTGGTGACGATCGAGGACGTGCTGGAACAGATCGTCGGCGAGATCGACGACGAGCACGACGAGGCCGAGGACGTCACCACCCTGATCGCGGCGCAGGCCGACGGCCAGTACGTGGTCGATGCGCTCACGCCGATCGAGGATTTCAACGAGCGCTTCGGGGCCGACTTCGACGACGACGAATACGACACCATAGGCGGCCTGGTCACCGCCGCCATCGGTCATTTGCCGGAGGCCGGCGAGGAACTGACCCTCGGCCGCTTCGGCTTCCGGGTCGCACGCGCGGACGCGCGCCGGCTGCATGCCCTGCACGTCAGCGTGCATGGCGACTAGGCGCTGGCTGCTCCTGCTGTTGCTGCTGCTTGCCGGATGGGTGCAGGCCGGCCCGTTGCCGGCCGCCCCCCGCATCGGCGTGATGACGATGCAGCCTGGCGAGATCTTCTGGGAACGTTTCGGCCACGACGCGATCGTGGTCGAGGACACCGCCACCGGCGCCGCGACCTCGTACAACTACGGTTTCTTCGACCCATCCGAACCCGGCTTCCTCGGCCGCTTCGCGCGCGGCGAGATGGAATACATGCTGGTGGCGCTGCCGCTTGAGCAGGACCTGGCCACCTATCGCGACGAAGGCCGCGGCGTCTCCATCCAGTGGCTGAACCTCACGCCGGAACAGGCGACGCGCCTTTCCAACGCGCTGGCCGAGGCTGCGCGCCCGGAACACGCCCGCTACCGTTACGACTACTTCACCGCCAACTGCTCGACCAAGGTCCGCGATGCCATCGACGTCGCGCTCGACGGCCAGCTGCACCACCAGATCGCGGGGCGCTCGCGCGGCAACACCTACCGCAGCGAGGCGGTCCGGCTGGCGTCGCCGGCGCCATGGATGTGGCTGGGCTTCGACATCGGCATGTCGCGCAAGGCCGACCAGCAACTGTCGCGCTGGGAGGAAGCCTTCGTGCCGATGCGCCTGGCCGACAGCCTCGACGAAACGCGCCTGGCCGACGGTCGCCCGCTGGTGGCCAGCGAGCAGGTACTGCTGCCGCATCGCATTGCGCCGGAACCGCCAGAATCGCCGCGGCCGTGGTGGCCCTGGCTGCTTGCCGGACTGGCCCTGGCTTGGGCGCTGCTGTGGCTGGCCCGCGTGCGTCCGCGCCTGGCGGGCGCGGCGGCTGCGGTCGTCTGGCTTGCATGCGGCCTGCTCGGTGCGCTCATGCTGTTCCTGTGGCTGGGCACCGAGCACCGCTTCGCCTGGGCCAACGAGAACCTGCTGCTGTTCGACCCGCTCTGCCTGCTGCTGCTGCCCGGCGCCTGGCGCATCGCCGGCGGGCGCACACCGGGGCGCGGCTTCCGCAGGGTCCTCGCGGCCGTGGCGGCGGCGGCCGTCGCGGCGCTCATGCTGAAATGGGTGCTGCTGTTCTCCCAGGTCAACCAGCCCTGGATCGCCCTGCTGCTGCCCGTGCACCTGGCGTTCTACGCAGGCTTGCGCAAGCGCTAGTAGGATGCGCGGCATGGACAACGCCGCCCTGCCCGAGTGCGTGATCAATTGCGTCGCCTATGACCGCGAGGGCCGGCGCCGCGACATCGGCCTGGACGCGATCAGCGACGTGCTCGCCAACGACGACGGCAGCTTCGTCTGGCTCGGCCTTTACGAGCCCGCCGACGCGCTGCTGGACAAGCTGCAGGAAGAGTTCTGCCTGCACGATCTCGCCATCGAGGATGCGCAGCACGCGCACCAGCGGCCCAAGATCGAGGCCTACGGCGACTCGTTGTTCGTGGTCGCGCACACCGCGCAGGTGCAGGAAGGCGGGCGCATCGCCTTCGGCGAGACCCACGCCTTCCTCGGCAAGCGCTACCTGGTCACGATCCGGCACGGCGCGTCGGCCTCCTATGCACCGGTCCGCGCCCAGGTCGAGCGCGAGCCCGAACTGCTGGTGCTGGGGCCGAGCTACGGCCTGTACGCGGTGCTCGATGCGATCGTCGACAACTACCTGCCGATCGTGGACGAATTCCGCGACGCGCTGGTCGCGCTGGAGAAGGACATCTTCGCCGAGGAATTCCGCCGCCAGACCATCATCGCGTTGTACGACCTCAAGCGCGAACTGACCCAGCTGCGGCTGGCGGCGGCGCCGATGCAGGACATCCTCGCCCAGCTCACCCGCATGCACGGCGAACTGGTGCCCGCCGAGGTGCGGCCGTATTTCCGCGACGTCCTCGACCATGCCCTGCGGGTCAACGAGTCCACCGACACCATGCGCGAGATGCTGACCGCGGCGATGAGCGTCAACCTGTCGCTGGTGACCATCGCCCAGGGCGAAATCGTCAAGAGGCTCGCCGGCTGGGCCGCGCTGCTGGCGGCACCGACCCTGATCGCCAGCTGGTACGGGATGAACTTCCACAACATCCCGGAGTTGCACGGACGCTACAGCTACTACGTGTTGATCGGCGTGGTGGTGGTGGTGTGCGCGACGCTCTACCGCTACCTGCGCAAGGTGCGTTGGCTGTAGTTACGGGCAATAGCTACGGGGCGATGACGATACGGTCGCGGCCAGCCTCCTTGGCCGCATACAGCGCCGCGTCCGCCCGATGCATGCAGTCGGCGAGCGCTTCGCCGGACGCGGCGAAGGCGATCCCGGCGCTGAGCGTGCAGCCCTGCTGCGCATTGGCGTGCGCGAAGTCCTCGCGCACGCGTCGCGCGAAGCGCTCCACCGAGGCCGGCACCGCATCGATCTGCAGCACGATGAATTCCTCGCCGCCCAGGCGCGCGGCATAGGCGTCGGGTCCCAACCGCACGGCGATCGCCGCGCCGAGCCTGCGCAGCACCTCGTCGCCGCAGGCATGGCCCCAGCGGTCGTTGACCTCCTTGAAGTGGTCGACGTCGAAGAACACCAGGCTGCGCGGCGATCCGCGATGACCCGCGGCCTCGTACACGGCCGCGGCGTCGCGCTCCCAGCCGGCGCGGTTGGACAAGCCGGTGAGCACGTCCGTGGCCGCCTGTTTCCACAGCAGCTGGCGCATGCGGAACGCCTCCACCGCGAAATCGGTGCGGTAGCCGGAGAGCATCAGTCCGAACGCGATCGTGGTTGCGGTGTACAGCCAGTAGAGCGCCTGCCCCGAGGGGGGCGGACCGTACAGCCAGAGCCGTCCGCCGGCGAGCGCCACCACCACGGCGACCAGCGAGGCCACCGAGCATGGGCGGACCGTCAACGCCAGCAACGCGATCGGAATCAGGTGGAACAGGCCGGTGCGGATCGGGAACTGCGCACCGTTGTCGCCGGCACCCGGCAGCGGGACCGAAAGGAACACGCCGATCACCGTCGTCGCCACCAACATCGCCAGCAACCGCAACCGCCAGTCGCGCAGTCGCCAATTGACCCAGGCGAGCACCGCCACGGATATCCCCGCGGCGAGCACCAGCCAGGAGGGATATCCGATCCCCGGCGCGGCGCCGAACCACTCCAGCGCGGCGGTGACGGCGAGCATCGCGGCGCCGCCCAGCAGCACCGCGGTGAAGGCCGGTCGCGTCGCCGCAACCTGCACCGCCGTCAGGTGCGCGCGATCCTCCGCGGCCAGGTCGCGCAGCCAGCGCCGGCCCCACTGCCGCTTCCTGTCGTCGCCCATCGCGACCCCGCGTGGCTCCGGCGGCCTGTCGTCAGTCCGCCGTCACTGCGCGCCACCACCGATATGGTCGCGCAGCCAGGCGTTGACGGTGTCGTGCCAGAGCAGGCTGTTGGCCGGCTTCAGCACCCAGTGATTCTCGTCCGGGAAGTACAGGAACTTCGACTCGATGCCCTTGCGTTGCAGTGCAGTGAACGCGGCGATGCCCTGCTCCACCGGGATCCGGTAGTCCTTCGCGCTGTGGACCACCAGCATCGGCACGCGCCAGTCCTTGACGTGGTTGATCGGGTTGAACTGCTCGTAGCCTTGCGGGTTGTCGTACGGCGTACCGCCGTTCTCCCACTCGCTGAACCACAGTTCCTCGGTGGCGTAGCCCATCATGCGATTGTCGAACACGCCGTCGTGGTCGACCAGGCACTTCCACGGTTGGTTCCAGACGCCGGCGATCCAGTACACCATGTAGCCGCCGTAGCTGGCGCCCAGCGCGCAGGCGTTGTCGCCATCGAGGAACGCATACTTCTCCTGTGCCGTGGCCCAGCCCTTCTGCAGGTCCTCCAGTGGGCGGTCGCCCCAGTGCTGGCTGATCGCGTCGGTGAACGCCTGGCCATAACCGGTGGAACCGTGGAAGTCGATCATCACTGCGGCATACCCCTGGCCCGCGTAGGTCTGCGGGTTCCAGCGATAGCTCCAGCCGTCGCCGAAGCTGCCCTGCGGGCCGCCGTGGATCAGGAACGCGACCGGATAGGACTTGCCTTCCTGGTAGTTCCAGGGCTTCACCACGTAGCCGTGCACGGTCTCGCCGTTCCAGCCCTTGAATTCGAACTGCTCGTACTCGCCGAACTTCACGTCCGGCAGCATTTCCGACGCGCTCGGGGTGATCGCGCGCTCGGGCACGCCGCCGATGCCGCCGGTGAAGACCTGGCTGCCGCTCTGCATCGAATTGCGGGTGAACACGGTGCTCGGCCCGGCGATCGCGAAGTCGCCGATGCTGCCGTCGGCAATCACCCGGGTGGCGTGGCCGGTGGCGAGGTCGACCGCGAACAGCGGATGCTGGCCCATGTCCTGGGCGGTGGTGTAGAGGGTGTTGGCGTCGGCCGACAGCACGATGTTGTCCGCCGAACGGTCCCATTGCGGATCGAGCTCGCGGGTGGCGCCGCTGGCCAGGTCCATCGCCATCAGTGCGAAGCGGTCGGCCTCGAAGCCCGGACGCTTCATCGCACGGTAGTAGAGGGTCTTGCCGTCATCGCTGAACACCGGGCCGGCGTCCCAGGCCTTGTTCGCCGCGGTGAGGTTGCGCGCGGTGCCGCTACCGTCGGCCTGCAACTGGTACAGGTCGAAGTTGGTGGAGCGCGGCTCCTCGCCGTTGGACAGGCGCGCGCTCACCACCAGCGACTTGCCGTCCGGCGCCCACGCCAGGTCGGACAGGTCGCCGAAGGGCTTGGAGGGCACGTCGGCGATCAGGTCGGCACCGACCAGCGTCGCGGTCTTCACCGGCGCCTTGCCACCGGACATGCTGTCTGCAAGCGTGGCGACGAAGATCCGGTTCAGGCTGCCGTTGGCCCAGGTATCCCAGTGGCGGATGAACATGCGGTCGAAGACCACGCCGCTGCTCGCCGGCTTCGCATCCAGCTGCTTGCGGCTGCAATCCATGTCGCCCTTGCAGTCGGCGAACGCCGATGCCGCGAACGCGATGCGCCTGCCGTCGGGCGACAGCGAATAGCCATCCACGTCCAGCGCGAAGGCGGTGACCTGCACCGGCGCGCCACCGGCTACCGGGATCGCATAGAGCTGCGAGGTCCCCGATTTTCCGCTGAGGAAATACACCGACTTGCCGTCGCGGGAGAACGCCGGCGAGTTGACGTTCCAGCCTTCGGGCGTCAGCCGCTGCGGCGGCGCCGCGTCGCGCGCGAACAGGTCCTCGATCCACAGCGAACTCGATGCCTTGTTCGCGTCCATGTCCACCACGCGCCTGGCGAACACGACCTTGCGCCCGTCGGGCGACAGCACCGGCGACGAATAGCGGTCCATGGACACCAGGTCGCTGGCCTGGAAGCCGCGCTCGGCCAGCGCGAGCGACGGCAGCGCCAGCAGCAGCATGGCGGGAAGGATGGCGTTACGGATCTTCATGTCTTGTCCTTTTGCAATGTTCACATCGGCCCCGGTTCGGCCTCGCCCAGCGTCCGCTTCGTGCCGCTGCGATACAGCATCCAGCCGACCCCCACCAGCACGACCAGGCCGACCGGTTGGCCGAACTGGAAGCCCTCCGGCAACGCCAGTACGTCGGCGCGCCCGGACGCCACGATCGGGATCGCGATGGCGATGCCCATCAGCGCCTCGCCGGTGATCAGGCCGGCGGAGAACAGCGTGCCCGGGCGGTGGATGCGGTCGCGGCCTTCCTCGTCGTCGGCATGCAGGCCCTTCTTGCGCTCGACGAAATACGACAGCAGGCCGCCGATGAAGATCGGCACCATCAGTTCCAGCGGCAGGTAGATGCCGATCGCCGCGGCCAGCACCGGCACCCGGAACTTCGACCCGAGCGACTTCAGCCATTCGTCCAGCGCGATCACCAGCACGCCGATGCCGGCGCCGATCGCGATCATGGTCCAGGGCAACTCGCCGCCGAACATGCCCTTGGCCACCGAGGCCATCAGCGTCGCCTGGGGCGCGGACAGCGAATTCGGATGCTCCGCCGTCGGTGCGCCGATGCCATAAGCAGCGGCCAGCAGGTTCAGCACCGGCGCCATGATCAGCGCGCAGGAGAAGGCGCCGATGGCGAGCATGAGCTGCTGCTTCCACGGCGTCGCGCCGACGATGTAGCCGGCCTTGAGGTCCTGCAGGTTGTCGCCGCCGACCGCGGCCGCGCAGCACACCACCGCGCCGATCATGATCGCGGCGACCGCGCCGATCGGCGACTCGCGCCCGAGCAGCAGCATCAGCACCACCGAGGCGAACAGGATGGTGGCGATGGTGATGCCGGACACCGGGTTGTTCGACGAGCCGACCAGGCCGGCCAGGTACGCCGAGACCGACACGAACAGGAAACCGGTGACGATCATGATGATGGTCATCAGGATGCCGATCGCCCACGGATTGCCCACCGAAGGATCGGAAGAGACGATCGCGTGGTAGAGCACGGCCAGCGGCACCACGAAGGCGACCAGCGCGATCAGCATCCACTTCATCGGCAGGTCGCGGTCGGTCTCGGCGACGATGTGCCCGGCGCCCTTGCGCGCCGCGGCGAAGCCGCTGCGGATGCCCGAGACCAGCGAGTTGCGCAGCGAGAACAGGGTCCACACGCCACCGACCAGCATGGTGCCGACGCCCAGATAGCGGATCTTCGCCGACCAGATCGCACCGGCGATGTCGGCCGGGGCCGCGCCCGCGACCGACGCCGCCAGGGCCGGATCGCTGGCCATGAAGAACGCGTGGTACAGCGGGATCGCGATGTTGAACGAGAGGATGCTGCCGGACACCACCACGATGCCGACGTTGAGCCCGACGATGTAGCCCACGCCCAGCAGCGCCGGCGACAGCCCGGTGCCCATGTAACCCAGGTACTTGCCGATGAAGCCCGAACCGATCGCGGCGTCGGGGATCATGCGCAGGCCGCTGGCGGCCGCGAGCTTGATCGCTGCGCCGACGACGCCCGACAACGCCAGGATCTTCAGGCCTGGGCCGGGATTCTCGCCCGCCTTCAGCACTTCCGCCGCGGCCTTGCCTTCGGGGAACGGCAGCGGGTTCTCGACGATCATGGTGCGCCGCAGCGGCACCGAGAACAGCACGCCGAGCAGGCCGCCGAGGCCGGCGATCGCCAGCACCCAGGAATAGCGGAAGTCCTGCCAGTAGCCGAGGATGATCAACGCCGGGATGGTGAAGATCACGCCGGCTGCGATCGAAGAGCCGGCCGAGGCGCCGGTCTGGACGATGTTGTTCTCGAGGATGGTGCCGCCGCCGAGCAGGCGCAGCACCCCCATCGACACCACCGCCGCCGGGATCGCGGTGGCGATGGTCAGCCCGGCGAACAACCCGAGATAGGCGTTGGCGGCGGCGAGGATCATCGCCAGCACCACCGACAGCAGGATCGCGCGGACGGTCAGCTGCGGGACGCGACCTCCCGCGGGCATGGCGTTCAGGTTCGGATCTGGCGCACTCATCGGTTGGGCTCCCCGTGGCAACCCGTCGATGATGGCATCCACCGGCGATGGGCGCAAAACCGGGCGGGCGTCGCGGATTCGGCCCTCGCTATACTCCGGCGAGCTTCGATCCATCGAACCGCCGCCGGGACCCGCCCTTGCCTGTCACCGCCTATTCCGAGATCCCGGCCCGCGAGGATTTCCTCGGCCATCCCAAGGGCGTCTTCGTCTGCTTCTTCACCGAGATGTGGGAGCGCTTCTCGTTCTACGGGATGAAGGCGCTGCTGTTGCTGTACCTGCTGAAGCACCACGGTTTCGGCGACGACGCCGGCTACGGACTGATCGGCGCCTATGGCGGCCTGGTCTACGCGGTGCCGGTGATCGGCGGATTGATCGCGGACCGCTGGCTGGGCATGCGCAAGGCGGTGGTGCTGGGCGGCGTGCTGCTGTGCCTGGGCCACTTCGGCATGGCGTTCGAGGGTGCGGACGCGCGCATGGTAGACGGGGTGATGGTGCGCGACGAAGGCGCGCTGCAGGTGTTCTACCTGTCGCTGGCGCTGATCATCATGGGCGTGGGCTTCCTGAAGCCGAACATCTCCACGATCGTCGGCAAGCTGTACCCGGAAGACGACCCGCGCCGCGATTCCGGCTTCACCCTGTTCTATGCGGGGATCAACGTCGGCGGCCTGTTCGCGGGCCTGATCTGTGCCTTCCTCGGCGAGACCTACGGCTGGAAGTACGGTTTCGGCGCGGCCGGCGTCGGCATGGTCGCCGGCCTGGGCATGTTCCTGTGGGGGCAGAAATACCTGCACGGGCACGCCGAGCCGCGCGACCCGGCGAGGCTGCGCGCACGGGTCGGGCCGCTGGCGCGGGAATGGTGGATCTACCTCGGCTCGTTCGCCGGCGTGGCGGTGGTGTGGCAGCTGATCCAGCGGACCTGGACCGTGCAGGGCGCGATGCACCTGGTGGCGCTCGCGTTCGTGCTCTGGTTCGCCTGGTTCCTGGTCCGCCACTGCAGCAGGATCGAGCGCCAGCAAATGGTGTCGCTGCTGGTGATGATCCTCGGCGTGCTGGTGTTCTTCACCCTGTACGAGCAGACCTACGGCTCGTGGCTGACCTTCACCGACCGCTTGATGACCAAGGACATGTTCCCGTCGCTGGTCAGCGACGCCAGCGGCACCCTGCCCTGGTCGCTGTACATGATGGCGCTGAGTCCGGTGTTGATGGTGCTGGCGTTGCGCGCCAGCGACCGTGGCGCGCGCGGGCTGGCGCGCAACCTGATCCTGCTGCTCGCCGCGGCCATGGCGGTGGCCTGCTTCCGCGACGTGGTGCTGGTGCCGCAGACCGCGGGTTCGCTGACCTTCCTCGGTTCGTTCTTCATCGTGGTGCTGTCGCCGCTGTTCGCGTGGCTGTGGCCATGGCTGGAGAAGCGCGGACGCAACCCGGGCAAACCGATGAAGAGCGCGATCGGCCTGCTGTTCGCCGCCCTGTCGTTCCTGCCGCTGATGGCCGCCGCGGACATCGCCGCCACTGGCGCGATGGCGAGCGTTTGGTGGCTGGTACTGGCCTATTTCATCCTCGAGATCGGCGAGATGTGCCTGTCGCCGATCGGGTTGTCGGCGGTGACCCAATTGTCGGTCGCGCGCGTGGTCGGGCTGATGATGGGCGGCTTCTGGCTGGCGACCGCGTATTCGGAGATGCTCGCGGCGCAGTTCGGCAAGCTCGCCTCGCTGGACGGCGTGCTTGCGAATGGCGGCGAGAGCGGCGCGATCGACATGGCCGGCGCGGCCGCGAAGTACGGCGACCTGTTCCAGCTGCTGCTGTGGATCGGCCTCGGTTCCGCGCTGGTGTTCCTGCTGCTGGCGCCGCTGCTGCGGCGCTGGATGCACGGAGTGAAGTAGAGCCGGCCCATGCTCGGCTGGAGCGGAGCATGGCTCCGCTCTACGGCATTCGATCCAGGGTCTTTTCCAGGCCTTCGCGCCAGTCGGGCAAGGCGATGCCGAAGTCGTGCTGCAACGCTCTGCAGTCGAGCACGGAATATGCGGGACGCGCGGCCGGCGTCGGATAGTCCGTGGTCGTGATCGGAAGCACCCGTGGTTGCCGCGCGATGAGGCCGCGTGCATGCGCGCCTGCCATGATCGCCTCGGCGAAGCCGTGCCAGCTGGTCTCGCCGGTGGCGGTGAGGTGCCACAGGCCGGAACGTACCGGCGCCTGCGCCAGCAACTGCGCGGTGACATCCGCGATCAGCGCCGCCGGCGTCGGGGTGCCGCGCTGGTCCGCAACCACGCGCAGCTCGTCGCGCCCGGCGGCCAGTCGCAGCATGGTGCGCAGGAAATTCCTGCCGTGCGCGGCGTACACCCATGCAGTGCGCAACACCAGGTGGCGCGCACCGCTGGCGCGGACCGCCTGCTCGCCTGCCAGCTTGCTGGCGCCGTAGGCACCGAGCGGTGTCGTACTGTCGTCCTCGCGATAAGGGCGTGTGCCGCGCCCGTCGAAGACGTAGTCGGTGGAGTAATGCACCAGCAGCGCGCTGCGCTGCGCGCAGGCCGCCGCCAGCGCCGCCGGGGCTTCCGCGTTGGCGCGGAACGCAGCCTCGCGCTCGGTCTCGGCCCGATCGACCTGGGTGTAGGCCGCGGCATTCACCACGGCATCCGGTGCGATGCGCTCGACCAGCGTCGACAGCGATGCCGGCTGGTCGAAATCGGCAACTTCGCAGTGGTCGCCGCTGGCGAGCCTGCCATCGCGCGTCGCCACCACCACGTCGCCCAGCGGCGCGAGGCTGCGGCGCAGCTCGCTGCCGACCTGGCCGTTGCCGCCGAGCAGCAGGACCTTCACGGCTGCCTGTAGTCCGGGAACCGCTCCTGTGCGATGTCCGCCAGGAACGGCAGCTGCGCATCCTTGTCCGACAGCAGCGGCGCGGACACCGGCCAGTCGATCGCAAGCTCGGCATCGTTCCAGCGGATGCCGGTATCGGCGGCACGATCGTAGGTGTCGGTGCAGAGGTAGGTGAACAGCGCCGATTCGCTCAGGGTGACGAAGCCATGGGCAAAGCCCTCCGGGATCCACATGTGGCGCCTGTTCTCTGCGCTCAGCACGATGCCCTGTGAGCAGCCGAACGTCGGTGAACCGCGACGGACGTCCACCGCCACGTCCCAGACCTCGCCTTCGAGCACGCTGACCAGCTTGCCCTGCGGTTTCGGCCACTGGAAATGCAGGCCGCGCAGCACGCCACGGCTGGAGCGCGAGACGTTGCCCTGCATGAAGCGCGGCGACAGCCCGATCGTGGCCAGCTTGTCCTGGTTGAACGACTCGTAGAAGAACCCGCGATCGTCGCCGAAGACCAGCGGCTCCAGCACCAGACAGCCGGGAAGGTCGGTCGCGATCACTTTCATGCAATCGACCCGCGTTCCAGCAGTTCCAGCAGGTACTGGCCGTAGCCGTTCTTCGCCAGCGGCCGCGCCAGCGCGCGCAGCTGCGCGTCGTCGATCCAGTCGTTGTTCCAGGCGATCTCCTCCGGGCAGCACACGCGCAGCCCCTGGCGCTTCTCGATCGTCTCGATGTAACTCGAGGCTTCCACCAGCGACTCGTGGGTCCCGGTGTCGAGCCAGGCATAGCCGCGGCCGAGCTTCTCCAGATGCAGGTTGCCTTGCGCCAGATAGCAGCGGTTGAGATCGGTGATCTCCAGCTCCCCGCGCGGCGAGGGCACGAGCTGCGCGGCGAAATCGCTGGCGCGGCCGTCATAGAAGTACAGGCCGGTGACTGCGTAGCTGGAGCGCGGCTTGGCCGGCTTCTCCTCCAGCCCCACCACCTTGCCGGTGGCGTCGAACTCGGCCACGCCATACCGCTCCGGGTCGCGCACCCAGTAGCCGAACACCGTCGCGCCATCCGCGCGCTCGTTCGCCCGGCGCAGCACGTCGGTGAAACCTTGGCCGTAGAAGATGTTGTCGCCCAGCACCAGGCAGCAGGGCGCGCCGGCCAGGAACTCGCGACCGATCAGCAACGCCTGCGCCAACCCGTCCGGGCTCGGCTGCGCTGCGTACTCGATGCGCATGCCCCATTGCGAGCCGTCGCCCAGCAGCTGCTTGAACAACGCCTGCTCGTGCGGGGTATTGATGATCAGCACCTCGCGGATCCCCGCCAGCATCAGCACGCTGAGCGGGTAATAGATCATCGGCTTGTCGAACACCGGCAGCAGCTGCTTGCTGATCGCCTGGGTGATCGGATACAGCCGGGTGCCGGAGCCGCCGGCGAGGATGATGCCCTTGCGATCCATGTTCGTGCCGCTCATGCGGCGACCCCGCCGATGCGCTCGAGCCGGTAGCTGCCGTCGAGCACCCGCTGCACCCAGTCCTGGTGGTCCAGGTACCAGTCGACCGTGTCGGCGATGCCCTGCCCGAAGCTGTGCGCCGGCGCCCAGCCGAGTTCGGACTTCAGTTTCGATGCGTCGATCGCGTAGCGCCGGTCATGGCCCGGGCGGTCGGCGACATGGGTGACCTGGCTGCTGCGCGGCTTGCCGTCGCCGCGCGGGCGGCGCGCGTCGAGCAGCGCGCAGATGGTCTGGACCACCTCGATGTTCTGCATCTCGGCATCGCCGCCGACGTTGTAGGTCTCGCCGATGCGGCCGCGTTCCAGCACGGCACGGATCGCGGCGCAGTGGTCGCCCACGTACAGCCAGTCGCGCACGTTGCGGCCATCGCCGTACACCGGCAGCGGCTCGCCGGCCAGGGCGCGGGCGATGATCAGCGGGACGAGCTTCTCGGGGAACTGGTACGGACCGTAGTTGTTCGAGCAGTTGGTGGTCAGCACCGGCAGCCCGTAGGTATGGTGGAACGCCCGCACTAGGTGGTCCGAGGCGGCCTTGGACGCCGAGTACGGCGAGTTCGGCGCGTACGCGGTTTCCTCGGTGAACTTGCCGGTGTCGCCCAGCGAGCCGTAGACCTCGTCGGTGGACACGTGCAGGAAGCGGAAATCCTGTTTTGAAGCCGCGGCCTTCGCGGCGTCCTCGAGCGACTTCCAGTAATCGCGCGTCGCCTCGAGCAGGGCCAGGGTGCCGACCACGTTGGTCTGCACGAACGCGCCCGGGCCGTCGATCGAGCGGTCGACATGGCTCTCGGCCGCGAAGTTGACCACCGCGTCGGGACGATGCTCGCGCAACAGTCGGTCGACCAGCGCGCGGTCGCCGATGTCGCCATGCACGAACACGTGGTTCGGGTCGCCGTCCAGTGCCGCGAGCGTGTCGCGGTTGCCGGCGTAGGTCAGGGCGTCGAGGTTGACGATGCGGATGCCGCTGCGCACGGCCTCCAGCACGAAATTGCCACCAATGAAACCGGCGCCGCCGGTGACGAGCCAGGTCGGCACGCGTACCTCCATCATTCAATCAGAAAGAAATCCGGCCAAGGCCGCGATGCGTCAGAACGGGATATCGTCGTCCGCGAAGTCGTCGGAGGCCAGCTCCTGCCTGGCTGCCGCCGGCACCTCGCGGCGCTGCGGCGCACTGCGTTGCGGGCGGTCCTGGCGCTCGGCGCGCGGCTCGCCACGACCTTCGCCACCACCGCCCAGCATCTGCATCTCGTCGGCGACGATGTCGGTGAAGTACTTCTCGACGCCGTCGGTGCCGGTGAACTTGTCGTAGCGGATCGAGCCTTCGATATAGACCTGGCGGCCCTTCTTCAGGTACTCGCCGGCGATCTCGCCGAGCTTGCCGAACAGCTTCACCCGGTGCCACTCGGTGCGTTCCTGGGTGTTGCCTTCCTTGTCCTTGCGCACGCTGGTGGTCGCCAGGCTGAGCGTGGTGATCGCCATGCCGCCCTGGGTGTATTTCACTTCCGGGTCGTTGCCGAGGTTGCCGACCAGGATCACTTTGTTCACGCCGCGGGCCATGGCTGTCCTTCCGGTGTCGCCCGGGAGCGGGCTAGGGAGCATTCGAGTATACCTTCCCGCCCCACGGCAATCGGAATGCGCCGCGACGCCGGGTCGGGAAAATACGCCCGCGTCCGTATAATCGCGGCTGCCCCGCCCCGGACCCTGCATGGACATCGCCCCGCCCCGGCGGCCCGCCGCCCGAGACTTGCCTTCGCTGCCCGCGATCCAGGCGCTGGCCGCCGCCGACATGGCCGCGGTCGACGCCCTGGTCCGGCGCCGGCTCGCCTCGGACGTGGTGCTGGTCAACCAGGTCGCCGAATACATCATCGGCGCCGGCGGCAAGCGCCTGCGGCCGATGCTGCTGCTGCTCGCGGCGGCCGCCCTGGGCAAGCGCGGAGACGCCGGTGAAGGCGTGGGCGCCGACGCACACCAGCTGGCGGCGGTGATCGAATTCATCCATACCTCCACCCTGCTGCACGACGACGTGGTCGACGAGTCCGACCTGCGTCGCGGTCGCCGCACCGCCAACGCGGTCTGGGGCAACGCCGCCAGCGTGCTGGTCGGCGATTTCCTGTATTCGCGCAGTTTCCAGATGATGGTCGAGCTGGACCGGATGCCGGTGATGCGGATCCTCGCCGACACCACCAACCGGATCGCCGAGGGCGAGGTGCTGCAGCTGCTGCACGTGCGCAATCCGGATACCGACGAAGCCGGCTACCTGGGCGTGATCGAGCGCAAGACCGCGGTGCTGTTCGCTGCCGCGACCCGCCTGGGCGCGCTGCTGGCGGGTGCCGGCGCCGCCGACTGCGATGCCCTGCACGACTACGGCCTCAACCTCGGCTATGCCTTCCAGATCGCCGACGACGTGCTCGACTATTCGGCCGACGAGGCGACGCTCGGCAAGCACCTGGGCGACGACCTCGCCGAAGGCAAGGCCACGCTGCCGCTGATCCACGCGATCGCGCACGCCGACGCCGCCACCCGCGCGCTGCTGCGCAAGGCGATCGAGGACGGCGACACCGGCGCGATGCCGGTGGTCCTGGCAGCGATCGCCGACGCCGGCAGCCTCGAGTACAGCCTGGGTCGCGCGGGCGAGTATGCGCAGGCCGCGGAGCGGGCGCTGGACGGGTTGGCGGACAACGCGCACATCGCCGCGTTGCGGGGCCTGGCCCGCTACACCGTCAGCCGCGACCGCTGACTACTGGACGGAGCCGGGCGAGTACGTTTGAGTCGTGTCCAGGCACCGCCGCCGCAGGGGGAAAAGGGTCCCGCCTGCTCAATGGGCTTCGGCGCCAGTGCGCGACTTGCGTTGTTGGTGGACGAGCCGATCGGGATGAAGGGCTTCGGGACTGGCGTCGCGAAACCTTCTGCGGGTTGCTGCCATTCCTGCCGGTGGCGATTTTTCCCCCTGCGGCGGCGATGCCTGGCCCCTGACCCTGGCGCCGGCGGCTCCCTCCCGAAGCGTCGGGTGGAACCAGCTCACGACCTCAACGGATCACGGTGGTCATGGATCACGCTCGAACGGTGCATGGTGTTCACCATGTAGCGTTCGGGCGCGTACCGACAGCTCTGAATTTAATTGGGAGGTCGTGAGCTGGTTCCTGCCGACGCCTGCTGGAATGCGAGGGCGGCCAAGGGGTCAGGGGGCGAAGTGTTGCGTATGGAGCTTGCGGAATACGCGACGCTTCGTCCCTGCTCACATCGTTGCCACCCCTTTGCGTCACGCGATGCCGAGTCCCGGGATGGCGCTGATGGCGTCGGGATCGAAACCGGCGAGGCTGGCGAAATGGCGGCCGCGCTCGGTGTAGTCGCGGTAGGCACCGAAGCTTGGCGCACCGGGCGACAGCAACACTACCCCGCTCCCTCGCAGCGCCACCCGCGCCTGGCCTACCGCCTCCTCGAGGTCGCGCGCAGCCGACAGCGTGAATCCGCATGCTTCGGCGATCGGCGCCAGCAGATCGTGGATGCGCGGCCCGTTCTGCCTTGGAGTGCCATGCCCCATGGTCACGATCGCCGCGGGGGCGTGCGCGCGCATCGCCACCGCGAATCCGCTCCAGTCCAGCCCGCGATCGTGGCCGCCGGCGATCAGCGCGATGCGCTCGCCGCGGTACACCTCCAGCGCCGCCAGGCTCGCATGCGGCGTGGTACTGATCGAATCGTTGACCCAGGTGATGCCATCGCGGGTGCCGAGCTGCTGCAGCCGGTGCGGGAGCGGCCGGAAGCCGGCGGCATGCGGTGCCAGCGCAGCTGCGTCCAGGTCGAGGGCCTCGATCGCAGTGAGCACCGCGCACAGGTTGCCGCGGTTGTGGCGCCCCGGCAGCGGCAGTGCCGCGGTGTCCATCACGAAGCCATCGCCACGATGCAGCGCGTCGCCGCGCAGGTGCCAGCCGTCGGTGCGGTTGAACCAGCGCACCTCGCTGTCGGGCAGCGACAGCGCGCGCAGGGTCGGATCCTCGGCGTTCAGCACCGCGATTCGCGGCCTTGCCTCGGTGAGCAAACGAAGCTTGTCGGCGACATAGCGCTCGTGCGAACCGTGCCAGTCCAGGTGCTCGGGGAAGATGTTGAGCGCAACCGCCACCTGCGGGCTTGCGCCGCCGACGGCAACATCACCGGTCTGGTAGCTCGACAGCTCGATGGCCCAGTACTCGGCTTCATCATCCAGCAGTTCCAGCAGCGGCAGGCCGATGTTGCCTGCCAGCGCGGTGCGATGGCCGCCTGCGCGCAACAGGTGCGCCAGCAGCGCGGTGGTGGTGCTCTTGCCCTTGGTGCCGGTGACGCAGAGCGTTCCCGGCACCACGCCATCGACGCCTCCGCGTTCGCCGAACCAGAGAGCGGTGCCGCCGATGAAGCGCGTCCCCGCCGCCGCTGCCGCAAGTGCCTCCGCCTTGTAGGGGCTGATGCCGGGCGACTTGACGACCACTTCGAAGGCGGACAGGCGTTCCGCGCTTGCTTCCGGCTCGATCACCAGCGCGGGATCGAGCGCCAGTGCTTCCTCGGCTTCCCGCGGGTTGCAGAACAACGCCAGCGGCGAGATCCCGCGCGCATGCAGCGCGTGCCAGGCCGCCCTGCCCTCGCGGCCCCAGCCCCAGAGCGCGACACGCTTCCCCTCAAGCCGAGAAATTCGCACGCAGCTTCTCCCACAGCGGCGCAGGGATCCGGTGTTGTTCGTCGAGCGCCAGCAGCGGCTCGACCGGCAACTCGCCCGCATCCAGTTGCGGCAGGATCTCGCGCTCGAAGCGTCGCACCAAAGCGTCCTCGCGCCATTCCGGGCGCTGCACCAGCGCCGCCATTGCTGCACGCGACTCGCGCCCCTCCCCCACGCACTCGAACGGCTTGTGGTCCTGGAATTCAAGCAACGCGTCGTAACCGTCGGCTTGCGCCAGATCGTCGAGCAGGTTGCGCCCGAGGATCCCGACCAGTCGCGGCTTGGACATGAACGGCGCCAGCGCGAGGAACACGAAGTGGCACTTCGGGCACACCCCGCACCAGCGGTTCACCGGGCGCTCGCCGAGGATGTGGAAGTTGCGGTTGCAGCTGGAGAAATGCGCGTCGTAGCGGTCGCTCTTCGCGAACTGCCGCGCCACCGCCAGTTCCGACAGCGGCCGCAGCAGCGAGTAGTAACGCAGGCCGGCGGCCACGTTGCGGTGCACGTATTCGCCGAAGCTGCGCTCGAACTCCCAGCCCTTGGACCACTGGTGGTTGACTTCGCCCGTGCCTTCGATCATCGAACCGTAGCTGGCGGAACGCTCGTTGGAGAACACCACCTGGTCGACGCCGTGCAGCACCGCGGCCAGCACCAGGATCGCCGAGTTCACCGCGGTCACCGGGATGTGCCCGTTCCAGGCGCCCTGGCGGTTGAAATCGAACAGCTGCGGCGCGAGCTGGCGGCCGATGTTGAGGGTCGGCAGGCCGGTGCGCGCGGCGCAGGCGGCGATCAGCTGCGAGCCGCCGATCCAGCACACCGTCTGCTCGACGCCGACGCTGCGCAGCGCCTCGATCGACACCAGCGAATCCTTGCCGCCGCCGATGGCGACGAACGCGTGGTGCCTCAAGGATGAGAGTGTGGGAGCGGCGTCAGCCGCGATCGAGGCGACCATCGCGGCTGACGCGGCTCCTACAGGAAAGCGGATCCTGTCGTCGAGGTCGATGCCATTGCGGTAGGCGAATTCGCCCAGCCCATTGCGGTAGACGGACTGCAGCAGCGCCGCGGTCTCCGCATCGATCGCATAGCCGTCGATCCGGATTTCCGGGGGTACCGCTGCCTTGTAGTAGCTCACGCCGGCAATCAGGTGCAGCAGGCGCAGCGCGCGCTCCACCGCCACTGCGCGGTCGCCGTCCAGCGCGAACGGCGCGCCGGGCACCGTCACCGTCTCCACCAGCTCCGGGCCATCGTCGAAGGCGTACACCAGGCTCGCGATGCCGTTGGTGGCATCGAACCCGCAGCGCACGAAACGGAACGCGTGGATGCGGTCGCGATCGAATTTCCAGCCCGGGGTGTCTTGCTTGTCAGTCATCGATCGTGTCCTCTGCGGGGAGCGCCCGCAGGTTGTAGGTGTTGGCCATCGCCATGCCGTAGGCACCGGCATCGGCAACCAGCAGGATGTCGCCCTCCGCGGTGTCGGCCGGCAGCTTGCGCTGGCGGCCGAGCACGTCGCCCGATTCGCACACCGGACCGACGACATCGAAGTCGGCGCTCGCGGAAGCGCCCGGGCGCGACAGGTTGGCGATGTCGTGGAAGGCTTCGTACAACGCCGGCCGCAGCAGTGCGTTCATGCCGGCATCGCAGCCGACCCGCAGCACGCCTTCCTTTTCCACCACCTGGGTGGCGGACAGCAGCAGCACGCCCGCCTCCGCGACCAGGTAACGGCCGGGTTCGATCGCGAGCGCGTATTGCGGGTAGGCGATCTTCACCGTCGCCAGGTCGCGACCCCACTCTTCGAGGTCGAACGGCGCGGCATCCGGCAGGTACGGCACCGGCAGGCCGCCGCCGATGTCGAGCGTGGCCACCGTACCGACGCGGTCGGCCAGGCCGGCGAGCTCAGCGTGCACCTCGCGCCAGTGGTTGGCCGATTCGACGCCGCTGCCGAGATGCGCGTGCAGGCCGGTGACACGCGCATCGAGCGAGCGCACCACTCCGAGGAATTCGTCCATGCGCGCCACCGGCAGCCCGAACTTCGCCTCGCTGCCGCCGGTGCGGACCTTGCGGTGGTGGCCTTCGCCACGACCCAGGTCCAGGCGCAACCAGAACTCGCGGCCCCGGAACAATTCCGGCCAGCGCCGCAGCGCCTCGACGTTGTCGACGGTGACGGTCGCGCCATGGGCGAAGGCGGCCTCGTACTCGGAGCGCGGCGCGAAGCTCGGCGTGAACAGCACCCGCGAGGGCGCGAGTTCCGGCAAGGTCGCGGACACATGCTGCAGTTCGCCGTGCGACACGCATTCGAAGCCGTAGCCTTCGGCGGCCAGCGCACGCAGGATCGCCGGATGCGGATTGGCCTTGAGCGCGTAGTAGCGGCGGTCGATCGCATCCACCGCGAGCAGCGCGCGGGCACGCTCGCGCACGGTCGCCAGATCGTAGGCGTAACGCGGCGTGCCGCCGCGGGCCAGCTGCAGCAACGCCTCGCGCCGTCCCTGCCACCACGGTGCCTGGCGCGCGCGCCGGCCGTGCGCGATCTCGCGCCAGCTCGGCCCGAACACGCTGCCGTCGCGCATCGGCATCGCACCGCTGCGCACCAGTTCGGCGTGCAGTTCCGGCAACAGGCCGTCGGCATCGGCCTCGTCGATCACGAAGGTGAGGTTGAGATCGTTGGACGACTGCGACACCAGGTGCACGCGCTCGCGGCCGAAGGTCGCCCAGATGTCGGACAGCCGGTGCAGCATCGAGCGCATGCCGCGGCCGACCAGGGTGATCGCCGCGCACGGCACGATCACCTTCACCCGGCAGACTTCGGCGAGGTCGGCGGACAGCGCTTCCAGCACGTTGCCGCTGACCAGGTTGTCGCTGGGATCCAGCGACACGGTGACGTTGGTTTCCGAGGAACCGATCAGGTCGACCGAAAGCCCATGCCGCTTGAAACGCTCGAAGATGTCGGCGAGGAAGCCGACCTGCTGCCACATGCCGATCGATTCCATCGACACCAGCACGATGCCGTTGCGGCGGCTGATCGCCTTGACCCCGGGCACGGTGGCGGCGCTGGCGTCGATCCGGGTGCCGGGCAGGTCCGGACGCGCGGTGTCGAGGATCGTCATCGGCACGCGCGCTTCGCGGCACGGACCGATCGAGCGCGGATGCAGCACCTTGGCGCCGGTGGTGGCGATTTCCTGCGCTTCCGCGTAATCCAGCCGGGTCAGCAGGCGCGCTTCCGGCACTTCGCGCGGATTGGCGCTGAACATGCCGGGCACGTCGGTCCAGATCTCCACTTGCTGCGCGCGCAACAGCGCGCCGAAACAGGCGGCGGAGGTGTCGGAGCCGCCCCGGCCGAGGACCGCGGTCCCGCCATCGTCGTGGCGCGCGATGAAGCCCTGGGTCAGCAACATCCGCGCCGGCTGCTGCGCGGCGAAGCGCGCGCGCCAGTCGTCGTCGGCCTGGTGGCCGCAGGCGGCCGACAGCCGCATCGACCAGGCATTCTGGTTCGGCAGCGCCATGGCATCGAGCCACTCGCGCGCATCGCACCAGCCGAAGTCGAACCCACGCGCCCTGAGGTAGGCCGCGCCGAGCGTGGAGGAAAGCAGTTCGCCCTGGGCCAGCAATTCGGCCTGCCAGTCGAGGGCGCGTTGCGCCGCACGGGAATCGCCGGCCAGTGCCTGCAGCGCCGCCAGGCGCGCGCCCAGCACCGTGCCGGCATCGAGCCCGAGCTCCGCGGCGAAAGCCCGGTGGCGATCGGCCAGCGCCGCGATGCGCGCGACGCTGTCGTCGCCGCCGCCCGCAGGCGAATTGGCGATCGCCTGCAGTTCGTTGGTCGCGCCCGACAGGGCCGACACCACCACCAGCACCCGCGCGTCGGATCGTTGGGCGCGCTCGCGCGCCAGCCGGCCGATCGTGTCCCAGCGTTCGCGGCGCGAAACCGAGGTGCCGCCGAACTTGAGCACGATCCAGCGGTCGGGTGTGGTCATCACGATCAAGGGGTACTGCGTAGAATCCGGGCCGCCTGCCGGCGACGCCGGGCATTCCCCATTCTAGACGAACCCCCGCCGCCCATGACCGCACGCCGCTACGTCCAGCTCGATGTCTTCGCCGACCGCCCGGGCGCCGGCAATCCCCTTGCCGTGGTCCTCGACGCCGAAGGCCTCGACGACGACACGATGCAGGCGATCGCGCACTGGACGCGGCTGCCGGAAACCACGTTCGTGCTGCCACCGAGTTCCCCCGAGGCCAGCTACCGGTTGCGCATCTTCAGCCCGCGCCGGGAAGTGCCCTTTGCCGGCCATCCCAGCGTCGGCACCGCGCATGCCGTCCTCGATGCCGGGCTGGCGGTACTGCGCGACGGCATGCTGGTGCAGGAAGGCGCCGCCGGGATGCTGCCGCTGCGGGTGGAAGGCAACGGAGTGGAGCGCACCATTGCAGTACGCACCCCACCCGCCAGCGTGCGCGAGGTGGTGGGGCACGATGATCCACGCCTGCGCGCCACCCTGCCCGGCCTGGCCCCGGGCGCGCTGCCGCCGGCACTGGTCGACGGGGGGCGCCGCTGGTGGCTGATGCAGGTTGCCGACGAGTCGGCGTTGCGCACGGCAACCCCGGACTGGGACGCGATCGAACGCCTGGCGCACGACACCGGCAGCATGGGCGTGTGCGCCTTCGCGCGCAGCGACGATCCGGTTTATTACCTGGCGGTGCGCGCCTTCGTCGGCAATCCGGCGCGTTTCGAGGATGCCGCCTCGGGCGCGGCCAACGCCACCCTGGCCGCCTGGCTTGCCGCGCGCGATGCGCTGCCGGGCGCCGGTGGGTTCTATCGCGCCAGCCAGGGTCGCGAAGTCGGCCACGACGCGATCATCGAGCTCACGGTCGACGCGGCCGGCGATGTCTGGTCGGGCGGCCGCGCCTGCACCGTGGTGCGCGGCGAGCTGGATTGGCCTACTCCGCCCGCACGTCTACCCTGACGCGGATCCGCTCGCCCGGGTTGTAGTTGGTGCGGGTGACATGGGTGCGGCCACCGTATTCGTAGGTGACATCGAACAGGTTGCCGTTGCCGCCGTAGCCGTTGCCACCGTAATAGGGGCGGTTCGCGTCCACCGGATCGCACACGGTCACGCTGGCGCGCTGGCGTTCGCGATGGGCCTGGTCGTAGACCTGCTGCCCGGCGAGGCCGCCGACCGCGGTGCCGATCGCCGAGGTGGCATAACGCGCCGAGCCGCCCCCGACCTGGCTACCGATCACCGCGCCGAGCACGCTGCCCACGACCGTCGCCATGGTGCGGCCGCCACTGGTTCCTCGCTGCGGCTCGCCGCCGTAGTAACCGTCGCGCTCCGGATAGCCATAACCGTCGTTGCCGTTGCCGTAGCCATAACCGTCGGCGTAGCCGTCGTTGCGCGTGGTGCAACGCTGGCCCTGCGCGGGATAGCCGGCCGCTGCGTCGATCACCGGCGCCACCCGGATCACGCGCGCGTAGTCGTAGTAGCCATCCTGGTAGGCGCCTTGGGTGACCGGGGCGCTCCCATAAGGAGCACCATCGTACGGCGCACCGTAAGTCGATTGCGCCGAAGCAGCGCCTGTGGTGGCGGCCATGGCCAGCGCGAGGATCGAGGTGGTGAAGGCTTTCATCGTGTCGGCTCCGGCACCGGGATGGCGCGAACGCATCGTCGGATCACGCGGGTTAAACGATCCTGAATCCTTGCGCGGGCCCACCGGCTCCGTTCAGGTCACGACGCCACCCCACTAACCCAGGAACTCGACCTCGACCGTGATCGGCACCGCGCTGAGCGCGCGCGACACCGGGCAATGCTTGCCGGCGTCGTCGGCGATGGCGCGGAACCCGCTGGCATCCAGGCCCGGCACCCGCCCGGTCACCTTCAGCCGGATCGCGGACAGCGTCGGGCCGCCTTCCATCGACAGGTCGACCTCGGCGCGGGTGTCCAGCGCCGCCGGCGGATGGCCCGCCTCGGACAGCTTGGCCGACAGCGCCATGGTGAAGCAGCCGGCATGCGCCGCCGCGATCAGTTCCTCCGGATTGACGCCCTTGCGGTCGCCGAAACGGGTGTTGAAGCCATAGGGCGTATCCGCCATCAGGCCGCTCTCCGGCGTGCTGAGCTTGCCCTGGCCGGACTTGAGGTCGCCTTCCCAGTGCGCGGTGGCGTGGCGCGAGATGCCCATGTCGATGCTCCTGCTGCGGGGGGGGAAGGCCAGCTTACGCGCTTGACCCCCGCCGGTCCCTGCGGGAGGCTTGGCCTCCCGTGGACGTGGAGCCAGCCTCATGTCGTACACGACGCAACAGATCCGCAACGTGGCCCTGGCGGGCCACCCCGGCGCCGGCAAGACCATCCTGTTCGAAGCCCTGCTGCATGCCGGCGGCGCGATCCAGGCGGCAGGCACGATCGAACGCGGCAGCACCGTCTCCGACTTCGACCCGATCGAGAAGGAACGCGGCCATTCGATCGATGCGGCAATCGCCGGCATCGACCACGACGGCATGCACGTGAACCTGGTCGACACGCCCGGCTATCCCGAGTTCCGCGGCCCGACGCTGTCGGCGCTCGCAGCGGTGGAAACCGTCGCGATCGTGATCGATGCCGACAGCGGCATCGGGTACGGCACCCGCCGGATGATGGAGCACGCCAGGGCACGCAACCTGTGCCGGGTGGTGGTGGTCAACAAGATCGACCACGACGGTGCCGACCCCGCACGGTTGCTGGAAGAGTTGCGCGCCACCTTCGGCCCCGAGCTGCTGCCGCTCGATCTGCCCGCCGATCGCGGCAAGCGCGTCGTCGACTGTTTCGGCACCGGCGCCGCGGGCTCGACCGAAGGCAGCGATGCCGGCCCGGTCGGCGAGTGGCACCAGAAGATCATCGACCAGGTGGTCGAGGTCAACGAGACGGTGATGGACCATTACCTCGGCCTCGGCGAAGGCGGACTCTCCGGGCAGGAACTGCACGATGCGTTCGAACAATGCCTGCGCGAGGGCCACCTGGTACCGGTGCTGTTCACCTCGGCGCGCACCGGCGCGGGGGTGAAGGAACTGCTCGACATCGCCGGGCGGTTGTTCCCGCATCCCGGCGAAGGCAACCCGCCGCCGTTCGTGAAGGGCACCGGCGACAGGGCCGCGCCGATCGTGGCGCTGCCGGATGCCGGCGCCCACGTCATCGCCAACGTGTTCAAGGTCGCCAACGATCCGTTCGTCGGCAAGCTCGGCGTGTTCCGGGTCTACCAGGGCACGGTGCGCAAGGACTCGCAACTGTTCGTGGACGATGGCAGGAAGTCGTTCAAGGTCGCGCACCTGTTCAAGCTGCAGGGCAAGGACCACGTCGAGATCGCACAGGCGATCCCCGGCGACATTGCCGCGGTCGCCAAGGTCGAGGAGCTGCATTACGACGCCGTGCTGCACGACAGCCACGACGAGGACCAGATCCACCTCGCGCCGATGGCCTTCCCCAGGCCGATGTTCGGGCTTGCGGTGGAAGCAGCCAGCAAGGGCCAGGAGCAGAAGCTGTCCACCGCCCTGCACAAGCTCGCCGAAGAGGATCCGGCCTTTGTGGTGGAGCACAACGCCGAGCTCAACGAGACCGTGCTGCGCGGACTCTCCGACCTGCACCTGCGGGTGATGCTGGAGCGCCTGAAGGACAAGTACGGGGTCGAGGTGAAGACACGGCCGCCGCGGATCGCCTACCGCGAGACCATCAGCGGCAAGGCCGAAGGCCACCATCGGCACAAGAAGCAGACCGGCGGCGCCGGCCAGTTCGGCGAGGTGTTCCTGCGGATCGAGCCGCTCGGGCGCGGCAGCGGCTTCGAGTTCGCCGACGAGGTCAAGGGCGGCACCATCCCCGGCCAGTTCATCCCCGCCGTCGAGAAGGGCGTGCGCCAGGTACTGGCCACGGGCGCGGTCGCCGGCTACCCGCTGCAGGACGTGCGCGTGACCGTGTACGACGGCAAGTTCCACAGCGTCGACAGCAAGGAGGTGGCGTTCGTCGCGGCCGGCAGGAAGGCCTTCCTCGACGCCATCGCCAAGGCCCGGCCGCAGGTGCTGGAACCGATCGTGGACCTGGAAGTGTCTGCGCCGGAACAGCACATGGGCGACATCAGCGGCGGCCTCGCGGCCAAGCGGGCGCGCATCAGCGGCACCGATTCGGTGCGCGGCGGAGAGATCGTGGTGAGGGCGCAGGTGCCGCTGTCGGAGCTGGAAGGCTATGCCGCCGAACTCAAGTCGGTGACCGCCGGTCGCGGACGTTATTCGTTGGATTTCAGCCACTACGAACCGGTTCCTGCTCCAGTGCAGCAGAAGATGATCGAGGCCTACAAGCCACGCCACGACGACGAATGAATGCCCGGCGCCGGGCGGCGGCGACCTCCCTTCCGGGGAATAAGCGGTAAAAAAGCTGCTGCAAGGGCTTGGCGCCAGCGCGGACTTGCCCTACATTCCGCCTGCCGAGGGGAATTCCAGGCAACGATTCCAAACACTCCGATCACATCCCGATCGACATCCCGATCAACCAGAGCAACACAGGACACATATGGCGAAGAAGAAGGTGACAAAGAAGGCCGCTCCCAAGAAGGCCGCTGCCAAGCCGGCCGCTGCGAAGCCGATCAAGGAAGCCCTGGGCAAGTCCGGGCTGGTTGCGTACATCTCCGACGCCACCGGCGTTGCCTCGCGCGACGTGCGCGCGGTGCTGGGCTCGCTGGAGAGCGCGGTGCACGGCTCCGTCAGCAAGAAGGGCGCGGGTACGTTCACCCTGCCGGGCCTGCTGAAGATCACCGCCGTCAGCGTGCCGGCCAAGCCGAAGCGCAAGGGCATCAACCCGTTCACCAAGGAAGAGCAGTGGTTCGCCGCCAAGCCCGCCTCGGTGAAGGTCAAGGTGCGCCCGCTGAAGAAGCTGAAGGACGCGGCGGCCTAAGTCGTCCCGCCATGCCGGGGCGGCTTGCCGCCCTGTACGAAAAGGCCGGAATCCCATGGATCCCGGCCTTTTTTCGTAGCGTTCATCGCTGCGGGGCGATCGTGCGCGGCAACCCATCCATGCAGGACCCGCCATGCGCAACCTTCGCTTCCTGCCCTGGGCGCTCGTCGCCTGCCTGTCGCTCGCCGGATGCGCGACGCTCGGCGCCGTCGCCGGACTGCTCGGCAACCAGGTCGACTTCACCGCACCGCAACTGCAGCGCTACCTCGACCAGCGCTTCCCCCGCGATTACGACAAGCTCGGCGGACTGGTCACCCTGAGCGTGCTCAACCCGCGACTCAGCATCCCGCCGGGAAGCCACCGGCTGCGTCTGGACTTCGACATCGGCTTCGGCGCGCTCGGCCGCGACAGCCGAACGCCGTCCGGCCACCTGGCGCTGGCCAGCGGACTCCGCTTCGATCCCGGCACCCGTGGCCTGCATCTAGACGACCCGACCATCGAATCGCTGGACGTCCCGCAACTGGGCGGCGGCATGAACACGACCGGGCGCGAACTCGTCAACCGCTGGCTGGCGGATTATTCTCGTCAAGAGCCGGTGTACCGGTTCGACGACAGCCTGCTGCAGCGATTGCAATCGCGCCGGATCGGCGCCACCACCATCGACAACGGGCTCGTGACCGTCCACCTCGACCCACCGTGACAGGGAACCCTTGCATGCACCTCCCCCGTTTTTCGTCGTGCCGGCGCCGCACGCTGGCCATGCTCCTGTTTGCTTCCGCACTGGCGCTGACGGGGTGCAACCGCGGCCAGGACAGCGCCGCCCGCGGCAGCGCGGACGACATCGCCAGCCTGCCCGGGCCGGAATCCGGCGGCGGTTCGGTCACCGGCATGCCGGACCGGCCAGGGCCGGGCCCGGTCGGTCCGCCGTCCACCGGAGACGCCACGCTGCCTCCCGACACCGCGATTGCCGACGACGGCAGCCTGGTGTTCCCGGCCGCAGGCGACACACCGGCCAGCGACGGCATGCAGCCCGCCAACCCGGGTGAAGCGACGCAACCGATGCCCGCCGCGGAGCCGACGACGGACGACGCGGTCGCGGTCGTGCGCAGCTATTACGCCGCCATCGATGCGCGCCAGTACGCGCGCGCGCATGCGCTCTGGTCCGGCGACGGATCGGCGAGCGGACAATCGCCGGAACAGTTCGCGGCCGGCTTCGCCGATACCGTCGACGTGGTGGTCGAGCCTGGTGCGCCCGGGCGCCTGGATGCCGCTGCCGGCTCGCGTTTCATCGAGGTGCCGGTATCCGTCCGTGCCACCCGCGGCGACGGCAGCGTGCACCGCTACGCCGGCAGCTACACCCTGCGGCGCGCGGTGGTCGACGGCGCGACCGCCGAGCAGCGTGCCTGGCGCATCGCTTCCGCCGACATCCGCGAGGTACGGTGAGCTACAGCTCGAAACGGTAGCTGAGCTTGACCAGCAGCTGTTCGCTGTCGCGCAGCGAGAACGCGTCCATCAGCTGGTTGCCTGCGCCCTGCGAGAACTCGTCGAGCAGGTAGCCGCCGCGGCCGTAGACGATGTAGAGGTCCGACAGCGGCGCCAGCTCGTAGCGATAGCGGACCTGGAAGCCCAGGTTGCGCAGGCTGAAGTCGTCGACGTGCTCGTCCACCGGCACCGGCGTGCCGTCCGGTGCCGCGCGCCAGGCCTGGCGCAGCTGGGCGTCGAGACCGATCGCCTGCATCTTCACCCGCAGTTCCTGGCGGTCGCCGATGGTCCAGTTGACGCCGGCATCGATCTCCAGCGCACGCTCGTCGAAGGTGCCGAGCAGGTTGTCGTGCTGCCACACCATCCATTGCGGGGTGCTCTCGACGTAGCCGAGCACGAACACGTTGAAGGCGTCGCTGATGAAGTAGGTCGGCTTGAACTGGGCGTTGTAGCCGAGCTTGCGGCCGTTACCGCTGCCGCCGATGCCGCTGTTGTTGACGCCGATGTTGCCGTACAGCTCCCAGTCGCCCTTGCGCGGGCGCGATCGTTCGTAGAAGGCGTTGAAGTTGGCCGGCGTCGACAGGATGCCGTGGCCGCGCAGGATGCGGTCGTCGTGGCCGGCCGAATTGACGTTGAGCTGCGCGTACTCGTTGCCCCCGTCGCGGCGCACGCTCTGGCGATTGACCCGGAACTGGCGCTGCAGGTCGAGGCCGCGGTCGTTGTCGGTGCCGCTGATGCGCCAGCGCCATTCGTGCGACGAATACGCCGAGGTTTCCGGCATGTCGGTGTAGCGCCGGGAGACCTGCCAGTGTCCGTAGTTGAGGTTCGCCCGGGACAGGTAGCCGAAGTCGTTGATCTGCAGGTTGTCGCCGAAGTGCATCACGATCCACTGCGAGCGCCAGCCGTTGCCGAAGTTGTAGTCGGCCCAGATCGTGCCGCCGCTGCCGCGGACGGTATCCCCGGCCTGGTCTGTCTGGCTGCCGATCAGGCGGGTCTGGATGTTCCACTTCTCGGTCGGGCGCCAGTTGTGGTCGATGCCGAGCACGGTGGCGTCGCGGTCCAGGAACGGATGCTCGACCTGGGTCAGCATCATGCCGATGTTCTGCTTGTCGTAGTCGCGCACCAGGCGCAGGGCGCGGAACGAGCGGCCGACGGCGTCGGCCTCCTCGGCCACGAACAGCCCGTACTTGTACGCGCCCAGGCTGCCGTTGAGCTTGACCGCGGCGGTGATGTCGCCGGGGCCGCTGGCATCGTCGGCCAGCCCGCCGACGCGACGCGTGTACAGCAACTGGCTGAAGTCCGAAGGCGTGCCGAACTCGAAGATGCCCTGGTTCTCGGTGAAGAACGGGCGCTTGTCGCTGAAGAAGGTCTCGTTGGCGCCGAAGTTGACCACCAGGTCGTCGCTCTCGACCTGGCCGAAATCCGGATTGATGGTGGCGGTGAGCTGGGTCTGGCCGTTCGGCTTCCAGACGATGTCGGCGCCGCCGTCGAAGTGCTGGTCGCCGGCGACGTTGTCGTAGCTGCCGACCACGTAGGGCGTGATCGCCAGCAGCGACTGGCTGTACACCGGCACCGTCACCGGGCTGAAGTCGGACATGAAACGCGGCAGGGTGAAGCTGGCCGCCGGCCATGCGAGGCGCTCGCCGGTGGAACCCACGACGCGGTCCAGGTAGATGCCCATCGTGCGCTTGCCGTCGACGCCCTTGCGCATCGGCGCGATGTACCAGGGGATCAGCATCTCGGCCGACCAGGTGTCGCCGTCCTCGCTGACCGCGTGCTGCCAGTTGCCGTCCCAGTCCTTGCTGAACTGCGATTCGTTGGCGATGGTGGCGTCGACGATGCCATCGGTGATGCTGACCGTGAAGTTGTATCCCGCGCGGCCGTCGCCGTCGAAATCGACCATCAGGTTGACCCGGTCGACCTGCGCGTCCTCGTCGCGCTGGGTGCGGCGGTAAGTGCGCGGCACGTTCGCCGGCTGGGTGTTGCGGAAGCCGATGGCCAGGCCTTCCGGCGTCGCCAGCACCCAGGCCTCGGTCGGATAGGGTGACGGGGCGCGGGTCAGCGGCTCGACCACCTTGAAGTCGGTGATGTGCTCGGCGCCCTGCCATTCGGCCGGGTCGATCCGGCCATCGACGTCGATGGCCCGGGCTGGCGCGGCCCAGGCAAGGGCGGCGAGGACGGCAAGCGTAAGCAGGCGGCTGCGCATGGGGGCATGCTTCGGGGAAGGTGGGAGCAGGTTAGCCAGCCGGAGCCCGTTGCGCCGACTGGCATTGGTCATTGCAACCTTTCGGGCATCGGCCGCAACGCGCGGTTCATGACTGCGGCGGCGGTGGCGGAACCCCCATGCCCGGCGGCGGCGGCGTGGCGCTGCGGCGCAGCCACATGCGGCCCCCGGCGAGATCCAGGGTGACGACCCAGTCCTTGAGGAAGGGCATGCCGAGGTTGCCGTCGATGTTCATGTCCTTCACGAACACGAGCCCGCGCGCCTCGATCCCGGGCGCCAGCGGGATGGTTCCCGGCCCCGGATCCCGGGCGTCCGGATCCAGGCCGAACAGCGCCGCATAGGCCCTGGAAACCAGCAGGGTCCCGCCGTTGCCGCTGTCCAGCTCGAAGCGGGCGATCCCCTGCGCAGTGGGTACCTCGACATTGACCGAGAGGGCCAGGCCCTGCGCCTCGCGTGCGAGACGGACCGGCAGCTCGCGCGCGCCCACGATGCGCTGCGCGGCACTTTCCGGCGATTCGAGGTAAAGCTTGCCGCCGGCGAAATCGATGGTGATGGTCCGGCCGGCGAACGCATCCAGCGCCAGCAGCCCCTCGATCGGCTCGGCGTCCCTGGCGAGCAACGGGGCGACCTGCATCACGCCGGCCACGGGCGCGGTGAGCGGATGACCGTCCACCTGGAACCGCAAACCATCGCAACGCGGCATCGCCAGCCGCTCGCCGGTCATCTGGAACCCGGCCAGCTGTCCCCACGGCTTGCAGCCGGCCGCGGCGGCGAATTCCGGCGACGCGATGGTGTGCCCGCCCGCGGTGTCGAACGCGAACAGCCCGGGATGGCCGTTCGCGGTGACGCGCACGGCCACGGTCCTGCGATAGGGCTCGAGCCGCAGCGTGGCAAGGGGGGCGGCGGTGACCGTCCGGGTGGCAACGGGGACCTCGTGCTGCCCTGGGCCCGGGACGGCGATGGCTGGCAACAACGCGAAGGACAGCAGCGACAACATGGGCAGGAAGCGCATGCGGGTGGACTCCGGAAGGGGTGGTCAGGGCGGGCCGTACCGGCCCCCCTTCCCGCTCCGATGCGGCTGGCCCCGCCCGGGTTTAACGCTTCGGCCTGAGCATCGTCCCGGTGCACTTCTTCGACCCGCAGTGGCAGGCCCAGACCTTCTTCAGCCGCGCGGTATGCGGTTCGTCGAGGGTGATGCCGTAGTCGTAGGTCAGCTCCTCGCCCGGCTTGATCGCACGCATCGCCTCGATGAAGACCTTCGACTTCTTCGGCTCGTCTTCGTCTTCCTCGAGCACCGCCTCGCAGTTGGGGTCGCAGCTGTAGTTGATCCAGCGCGCGCTGTTGCCCTGGTAGTTGGCGTCGATGACGTAATCGTCGTTGAGGGTGAACAGGAAGGTGTGGCCGCTCTCCACGTCGCCGCTGTCGTCGGCGTCGACCTCGGCATGGGTGCGCCGGCGGCCCTTGTACTCGATGATGCGTTCGCCCTTGGCGATGGGGGCAAGGGCGAACACGCCATTGCCATGGATCCTGGACTTGCGGGCGGCGATCTTGCGGGGCATGCCTTGTCTCATGGGTAAAACGCCATTGTCGCCGGTATCCCATGAAGTCGCCATTGTGAACTCGGCATTGCGCACTTTGCCGCCGGCTGAAGGACCGGAAACGGCGCACTTGGCTGGAGCCGGCTTAAATCGTACAATTTCGGTACGATTAACGAGGGCTCCGGCCGTGCTGCGCGTTACCCGCCTCACCGATTACGCCACCGTCGTCCTGACCGTGCTCGCCGCGCGGCCCAGCGTCGTGCTCAGCGCGGTCGAACTCGCCGAGGCCGCGGGGCTGGAAATCCCGACCGTGGCCAAGGTGCTCAAGCCGCTGGCCCAGGCAGGCCTGGTCGAAGGCTTCCGCGGTGCGGGCGGCGGTTATCGCCTGCTGCGCGATGCGGCCGACATCAGCCTGGTCGAGATAGTCGAGGCGATGGAAGGCCCGCTGGGCATGACCGAATGCAGCCTGCACGAGGGCAACTGCGGCATCGAGGAGTCCTGCGGCGTGCGCGCCAACTGGCGCCGGATCAACGACGTGGTCGCCGACGCCCTGCGCAACGTGACCCTGGCGCAGATGCTGGCGCCGCCCCCGCGCCTGCCGGGCAAGGCCGGGCTGCGCAAGACGATTGCCGCGACCCTGGCGACCTGAGGACACATGAACAACGCCATCGAAAACGCGGAGATCCTGCAGCAGCTCGGTCGCCGCTACGACGCCGGCTTCATCACCGACATCGAGTCCGACTCGCTGCCGCCGGGCCTGTCCGAGGACATCGTGCGTGCGCTGTCCGCGCGCAAGGAAGAGCCGCAGTGGATGACCGAGTGGCGCCTGGCCGCCTATCGCCACTGGCTGACCATGCCGGTGCCGCACTGGGCGAAACTGAAGATCGCGCCGATCGACTTCCAGGCCATCAGCTACTACTCCGCGCCCAAGGGGCCGAAGTACAAGTCGCTGGACGACGTGCCGAAGGAACTGCTCGACACCTACGACAAGCTCGGGGTACCCCTGCACGAGCGCGCCAAGCTGGCTGGCGTGGCGGTGGACGCGGTGTTCGACTCGGTTTCGGTCGGCACCACCTTCCGCAGGGAGCTGGCCGAGAAAGGCGTCGTCTTCTGTTCCATGTCCGAGGCCATCAAGGAACACCCGGATCTGGTGAAGCAGTACCTGGGCACGGTGGTGCCGACGGGCGACAACTATTTCGCAGCGCTCAACTCGGCGGTGTTCTCCGACGGCAGCTTCGTGTTCATCCCGGAAGGCGTGCGCTGCCCGATGGAGCTGAGCACCTACTTCCGCATCAACGCCGGCCACACCGGCCAGTTCGAGCGCACCCTGATCATCTGCGAGGACCGCGCCGAGGTCTCGTACCTCGAGGGCTGCACCGCGCCGATGCGCGACGAGAACCAGCTGCACGCGGCGGTGGTCGAGCTGGTCGCGCTCGAGGACGCGAAGATCAAGTACTCGACGGTGCAGAACTGGTACCCCGGCGACGAGAACGGCGTCGGCGGCATCTACAACTTCGTGACCAAGCGCGCCGAATGCCGCGGCGCGCGCAGCAAGGTCACCTGGACCCAGGTCGAGACCGGTTCGGCGATCACCTGGAAGTATCCGTCCTGCGTGCTGCTGGGCGACGACTCGGTCGGCGAGTTCCATTCGGTGGCGCTCACCCACCACCGCCAGCAGGCCGACACCGGCACCAAGATGATCCACGTCGGCAAGCGCACCAAGTCCAAGATCGTCAGCAAGGGCATCAGCGCCGGCCACGGCCAGAACTCCTACCGCGGCCTGGTCAAGGTCGAGCGCAGTGCCGAGGGCGCGCGCAACCACACCCAGTGCGATTCGCTGCTGATCGGCAAGCAGTGCGGCGCGCATACCTTCCCCTACATCGAGGTCAAGCATCCGGGCGCGATCGTCGAGCACGAGGCCACCACCTCCAAGATCAGCGACGACCAGCTGTTCTATTGCCGCAGCCGCGGCATCGGCGAGGAGGACGCGGTCTCGATGATCGTCGACGGCTTCTGCAAGCAGGTGTTCCGCGAGCTGCCGATGGAGTTCGCGGTGGAAGCCAAGAAACTGCTGGAAGTGTCCCTCGAGGGCGCGGTCGGCTGATCAGGAATGAACATGCTCAAAATAGACAACCTCCACGCGAGCATCCACGGTCGCGAAATCCTCAAGGGCCTCTCGCTGGAAGTGAAGCCCGGCGAAGTGCACGCGATCATGGGGCCGAACGGCGCCGGCAAGTCGACGCTGGGCAACATCATCGCCGGGCGCGATGGTTATGACGTCACCGCCGGCACGGTGTCGTTCGAAGGCCGCGACCTGCTCGTGCGCGAGCCCGAGGAACGCGCCGCGGATGGCGTGTTCCTCGCGTTCCAGTACCCGGTCGAAATCCCCGGCGTCAACAACACCTACTTCCTGCGCGCCGCGCTCAACGCCCAGCGCAAGGCGCGCGGCGAGCCCGAACTGGACTCGATGCAGTTCCTCAAGCGCGTGCGCGAGAAGCTCGCGGTGCTGCACCTCGACGATCGCCTGCTGCAGCGCGGCGTCAACGAGGGTTTCTCCGGCGGCGAGAAGAAGCGCAACGAGATCTTCCAGCTCGCGGTGCTGGAACCGAAGCTGGCGATCCTCGACGAGACCGACTCCGGCCTCGACATCGACGCGCTCAAGGCGGTCGCCGACGGCGTCAACGCGCTGCGCTCGCCGGAGCGCGCGTTCCTGGTGATCACCCACTACCAGCGCCTGCTCGACTACATCCGGCCCGATGTGGTGCACGTGCTCGCCGACGGCCGGATCGTGCAGAGCGGCGGGCCGGAACTGGCGCTCGAGCTCGAGCAGCACGGCTACGCCTGGATCAAGGATCGCATCGCGCCGGCGGCCGTCGTCCAATGAGCGCATTGCTGGACTCGCTGGCCGCCGGATTCGAAAGCGGTGCCGACCGCGATGGCGCGCGCCGCGCCGCGCTCGAGGCGGCCCTGCACCACGGCCTGCCACCGGCGCGCAGCGAAGCCTGGAAATACACCTCGCTGCGCTCGCTCGAACGACGCACGTTCACTGCCGCCACCGCCACTGTTGCTGCCGCGCCGGTAACGTTCGACGAGAGCCTGCTGGCCGCGATCCCGGCGCCGCGCATGGTGTTCGTCAACGGCCGCTTCGATGCCGCGCACTCCGATCTTGCCGGCCTGCCGGCGGGCGCAACGCTGCAGTCGCTGCCGCAGGCGCTCGCCGATCCCGCCCCACGTGCCAGTAACTTCATGCAGCGCCGCTACGAGCGCGCCGACGAGGTCTTCGCCCGCCTCAACGCCGCGCTTGCGTCCGACGGCATGGTGCTGCGCCTGGCCGAACACGTGCGCCTGCCCGCGCCGCTGCACCTGGTGTTCGTGGGCGCGCCCGCCGGCAGCGACCTCGCCTGGCACCTGCGCCATCTGGTCGAACTGCGCCGCGGTGCCGAGGCCACGCTCGTCGAGCACCATCTCGCCGGCGGCGACCATGCCCACCTCGGCAACGCGCTGACCCACGTGCACCTGGCGGCGGGTGCGCAGCTGCGCCACCTGCGGGTGCAGGACGAATCGCAGCGCGCGACCCTGGTCGCGCGTACCGACGCGGTGCTCGCACGCGACGCGCAATACCACCGCCTCGACCTCGAACTCGGCGCCGCGTTGTCGCGGCACGAGCTCAACGTGCGCCTGGAAGGCGAAGGCGCGATGCTGGTCGGCAACGGCGTGCAGCTGGCCACCGGCCGCCGCCACGTCGATACCCGCCTGGGGATCGAGCACATCGCCGGCAACACCGCCTGCGACCTCACCTGGCGCGGACTCGCGGCTGGCCGCGGCCGCGCGGTCTTCCATGGCGGCATCACCATCCGTGCCGGCGCCGACGGCAGCGACGCCAACCTGTCCAACAAGAACCTGCTGTTGTCCGACCAGGCCGAGATCGACAGCCAGCCGGTGCTGGAGATTTACGCCGACGAGGTCAAGGCCGCGCACGGCGCCACCGTCGGCCAGCTCGACCCGACCGCGATGTTCTACCTGCGCTCGCGCGGCCTGCCACGGGCCGATGCCAGCCGGCTGCTGACCAAGGCGTTCTGCCGCGAGGCGCTGGTGGTGGTGGAGACGCCAGAGCTGCGTGAATCGCTGACGGTCACCCTGGATCGCGCCCTGGCCGCGCTGGAGCAGCCGGAATGAACGGCCCGGGTACATCCATCGCCGTCGACTGGGATCGCATCCGCGGCGACTTCCCGCTGCTCGCGCGCCAGGTCCACGGCAAGCCGCTGGTGTACTTCGATTCGGCCAACACCGGGCAGAAGCCCGCCTCGGTGATCGCCGCCACCGACGATTTCTACCGCCACCACAACGCCAACGTCAGCCGCGCCGTGCACGCGCTCGGCGGCGAGGCCACCGACGCCTACGAGGCGGCCCGCGGCAAGCTCGCCCGCCACCTCAACGTGCGCGGCGACGAACTCGTGCTCACCAGCGGCACCACCTTCGCGATCAACCTGGTCGCTTACTCGTGGGCGTTGCCGCGGCTGCAGCCGGGCGACGCGATCCTGCTCACGCGCATGGAGCACCATGCCAACATCGTGCCCTGGCAACTGGTCGCCGAGCGCACCGGCGCCACCATCAAGGTCGCGGAGATCACGCCCGAAGGCGTGCTCGACCTCGACGCGCTGCAGGCGGCAATGACCGCCGAGGTCAAGCTGCTCGGCGTCACCCATGTCTCCAACGTGCTCGGCACCGTCAATCCGGTGCGCGAGATCTGCCGGATGGCACGCAAGCGCGGCATCACCACGGTGGTCGACGGGTCGCAGGCGCTGCCGCACATGGCGGTCGACATCGCCGCGATCGGCTGCGATTTCTACGCACTGACCGGGCACAAGATGTGCGGCCCCACCGGCACCGGCGCGCTGTGGGCGCGGCGCGAACACCTGCAGGCGATGCCGCCGTTCCTGGGCGGCGGCGAGATGATCAGGCAGGTGCGTTTCGACGGCACCACCTACAGCGATCCGCCGCACCGGTTCGAGGCCGGTACCCCGAACATCGCCGGCCACATCGGCCTGGGCGCCGCGGTCGACTACCTCGATGCGCTGGGCATGGACCACATCGCCGCGCGCGAACGCGAGCTGCTCGAGCACCTCACCCTGGAGATGCGCAAGGTCGACGGCCTGCGCATCATCGGCGAAGCACCCGGCAAGGCCGCCGTCGTCTCCTTCCTGCTTGAGGGCGCGCACGGGCACGATCTCGCCACCCTGCTCGACCTGGAAGGCGTGGCGGTGCGTTCCGGCCACCATTGCGCGCACCCGTTGATGCAGTTCTACGGCGTACCGGCGACCTGCCGCGCCTCGCTGGCGTTCTACAATACCCATGCCGAGATCGAGGCCTTCCTGACCGCCCTGCACAAGGTACGCAAGCTGCTCGCATGACCACCGACACCGGGACCTCACTCGCCTTCCGCGATGCCACCGTCGACGATATCCCGGCACTGGTCGCGCTGGTGACCTCGGCGTACCGCGGCGACGCCAGCCGCGCCGGCTGGACCACCGAGGCCGATCTGCTGGACGGCAACCGGATCGCTCCTGAAGTGCTGCAGGGCGACATCGAGCGCGTGCGCAGCCGGGTGGTGCTGGCACAACGCGACGGCGAACTGTTGGCCTGCGCGCACGTCGCGGTCGAAGACGGCGCCGGCTATTTCGGCATGTTCGCGGTGCAGCCGGGCCTGCAGCGCGGCGGCATCGGCAAGGCGGTACTGGCCGAGGCCGAACGCGTGGTGCGCGAGGACTGGAAGCTGCCGGTCATGCGCATGACCGTGATCGACCTGCGCGAGGACCTGATCGCCTGGTACGAACGTCGCGGCTATCGCCGCACCGGGATCAAGAAGCCCTTCCCCGCCGTGGATCCGCGCTTCGGGATTCCCAAACGCGACGACCTGCGCTTCGAAGTGCTCGAGAAGGCGCTCTGAGATGGCCGGGGCCTGGATCCGCGTCTGCACCACCGCCGAGCTGCTGCCGGGAGAATCGAAGGTGGCCTGGGACGGTGACACCGCGATCATGGTGGTGAACTACGACGGGGACTACTACGCGCTCGAGGACCGCTGCAGCCACGAGGACTTCGAGCTGTCGGCCGGCTGTTTCGATGGCGAGGAAGCCACCATCGAGTGCGTGCTGCACGGTTCGAAGTTCGACGTCCGCGACGGGCGGGCGCTCAATCCGCCGGCCTATGCGCCGGTGGTGAAGTTCCCGGTCAAGGTGGAGGACGGGGCGGTCTGGACGCGGGACGATCGCGGCTGAGCCGAACATGGTTCGGCTCCATGGCCTCCCGTTGCGATTGTTATTGCGAATCATTCGCATTCGTGGATAGAATGAAGGCCTGGCCACGGCCAACTCCCTTCACGTCCACGCATCCGGATTCCCCATGACCCCTATCCAGCGCCGCAAGCACGCCGCCCGGCCGTGCCTGTCCAGCCATGCTTCCACGACTCCCCTGGCCGCCGCCCTGCTCGCCGGCCTCGCCCTCGGCGCACCGCTCGCGGCGTCCGCCCAGGATGCCTCGGGCCCCTATCCCGACGACCAGGTCACCAATCTGGGCAAGGTCGAAGTGGTGGCCGCCGGCGGCCAGCGCTACACCGGCCAGATCGCCTCGCCCAAGTTCACCCAGCCGCTGGTGGACACCACCCGGACCGTCCAGGTGATCGGCAGCGACCTGTTCAACGAGCAAGGCGCCACCACCCTGGCCGAGGCGCTGCGCAACAGCCCGGGCGTGGGCACCTTCTACGCCGGCGAGAACGGCAACACCTCCACCGGCGACACGGTGTTCATGCGCGGCTTCGACTCCTCCGCCAGCATCTTCGTGGATGGCGTGCGCGACCTCGGTTCGGTCTCGCGCGACGTGTTCAACATCGAGCAGATCGAGGTCGCCAAGGGCCCGGCCGGCACCGACAACGGCCGCACCGCGCCCACCGGCGCGATCAACATGGTCAGCAAGCATGCCAACGCGCGCAACGCGAGTTCCGCGAGCGTGTCCTGGGGCACCGCAGGCCAGCGCCGCGCCACCGCGGACTGGAACCACGCCTTCGGCAAGGGCGCGGCCTTCCGCCTGAACCTGATGGCGCAGGACGGCGGCGTGCCCGGCCGCGAGCTGCTCGAACGCAAGCGCTGGGGCGTGGCGCCTTCGCTGGCGTTCGGCCTCGGCTCCCCGACCCGCATTTACCTCAACCTGCTGCACGTCGACCAGGACAACCTCCCGGACGGCGGCGTGCCGACGATCGGCCTGCCGGGCTATGCCAGCCCCGATCCGGCGCGACCGCAGATCGGCGAGGCGCCGCGGGTGGATCCGCACAATTTCTACGGCACCCTCGCCGACCACGACGACGTCGCGGTCGACATGGCCACGCTGCGGATCGAGCACGATTTCTCCGCGGCTGCCTCGCTGCTCAACACCACCCGCTGGGGCCGCAACGAGCAGGACTACCTGCTGACCTCGTTCATGCTCTCGGCCGATCCGGCGCGCTTCGTCACCCCCGACATCGACGATCCCTCCACCTGGGCGGTTGCACGCAGCCTGCCGACCTTCAAGGACCAGCAGAACACGATCCTCGCCAACCAGACCAACCTGCGCCTGCATTTCGGCGCCGAGGGTGCGGTCCAGCACGACCTCAGCGCGGGCGTCGAATTCACCCGCGAGCAGTTGCACGGCCGCGGCCAGGCCGCCACCGGCGGCAGCGCCTGGCCGTTCGCCAATCTCTACCATCCGGATGCGGACGTCACCGGACTCACCTGGGCCCACGACGGCACCCGCGGCGACGGCCGCACCGATACCGCGGCGGCCTACCTGTTCGACACGATGAAGCCGAGCGAGCGCTGGCAGCTCAACGGCGGCCTGCGGGTGGACCGCTACACCACCGAGTTCAGCAGCCTGGTCGTGTGCGGCGGACGTCGCGGGCCGGCGTGCGGCGACCTGCCCGCGGGCTCGGTCGTGCCCGGCGTGGACGCCGAGGATTCCGACACGCTGGTGAGCTGGAAGCTGGGCGCGCTGTACAAGCCGACGGCGAACGGCAGCATCTACGCGAACTACGCGATCTCGCAGCAGCCGCCGGGTGGCGGCAGCCTGGAGTTGAGCGCTTCGGACAACAACGCCAACAATCCGGTGTTCGATCCGCAGGAAGCCCGCACGGCGGAGCTCGGCACAAAATGGAACCTGTTCGGCGACGGCCTGCTGCTGACCGCGGCCGTCTACGACACCCGGGTGTTCAACGAGATCGTGCAGGATCCGATCGACCTGCAGTACTACCAGACCGGCGAAAAGCGCGTGCGCGGCATCGAACTCGGCGCGGTCGGCGACATCGGCGAGGCGTGGGCGCTGTCCGCCGGCTATACGGTCATGGACACCGAGGTGGTGAGCGGCTCGGCGGTCACCGCCGACGGCTCCGGCGTGCTCGCCTATACCCCGCGCAATGCCTTTACCGCGTGGACCACATACCGGTTTGCCTCCGGCCTGTCCGTGGGCGGCGGCGTGCGTCATTCCGGCGACATGACCCGCGGCAGCGACCGCGCCGTCGGCACCCCGACCCATGCCGAGGGCTATTGGGTGTTCGACGCGGTCGCCGGCTACGCCTTCCGCAACGGCCTGGAACTGCGGCTCAACCTTTACAACCTGCTCGACGAGGACTACGTGGCGGCGATCAACAAGAGCGGCTACCGTTACACCCCCGGCACGCCGCGCTCGGCGATGTTGACCGCAAGCTACCGCTTCTGAGGCAACGGGCCATGCTGCTGCACATTCCCGGAGTGCTCGACCGCGAACAGGCGGCGCGATTCCGCGCAGCGCTCGATGGCGCCGAGTGGGTCGACGGCCGGCAGACGGTCGGCGCCCAGGGCGCGCAGGTCAAGCGCAACCGGCAGTTGGCGGAGGACTCGCCGCTGCGACGCGAACTCGGCGGGATCGTGCTGGCCGCGCTGGCCCGCAACCCGCTGTATTTCGCGGCGGTGCTGCCGCTGCGCACCCTGCCTCCGCGCTTCAACCGCTACGAAGGCGGCGGCGAATACGGTTTCCACGTCGACGGCGCCGTGATGGCGTTGCCGCCGGTGCAGGGGCAAGCCACGGAGCACCTGCGCAGCGATGTCTCCTGCACCCTGTTCCTGTGCGACCCGGAGGAGTACGACGGTGGCGGACTGATCGTCGACGACACCTACGGCGAGCATGAAGTGAAGCTGCCGGCGGGCGACCTGATCGTGTATCCCTCCAGCAGCCTGCACCGGGTCGAACCGGTCACGCGCGGCGCCCGCCTCGCCGCGTTCTTCTGGGTGCAGAGCATGGTCCGCGACGACGAGCAGCGGCAGCTGCTGTTCAAGCTCGACACCTCGATCCAGGCGCTGACGCAGTCGGGCGCCGACCGCGAGGCGCTGCTGCAACTCACCGGCATCTACCACAACCTGCTGCGACGCTGGGCAGAGACCTGACGGAAACCCTTGCATGAATCCCGTCCCACGCCATCCCGCCGCTGCTTCCCGCTCGCGCAACAGCGCCAGTACCCATCGCTGGATCCGCCAGGTCCACCTCTGGATCGGCGCCTGGGGTGCGCTGGCGGCGATCGTCTACGGGTTGACCGGCCTGGTGATGAACCATCGCTTCGGCGACAACCCGTGGCCGCAGGGCGAAAGCATCGATGCGGGCCGCGTGGTGCTCGCAGTGCCGGCACCGGCGCGCGCCTCGGCGGAAGACCTGTCGCTCTGGTTGCGCCAGGACCAGGGGCTGGACGCCACCACCATCCGCAAGGGCGCCCCGCGGGGCGCACCCGAAGGCGCGCCGGAACAGTGGAGCCTCTCCGGCGGCAACGCGCGCGAATCCTGGTCGCTGCAGTACAACCCGGGCGCGACCAGCGCCGAGGTCAAGCACAACCGCCAGAGCTGGCTGGCCGCGCTCAACCGCCTGCACAAGACCGTCGGCGGCGGCTTCGCCTGGGTGCTGTTGGCGGACAGTTTCGCGATTGCGATGCTGTTGCTGGGAATGTCCGGCATCTGGATGTGGGCGCGCGGGCGCACCGGTCGCCAGCTGGTGGTGAGCGTGATGGGCGTATCGACCCTGGTGCTGCTGCTGGTGCTCTGGCCCGCGTTGGCCTGACGGCTCTACAGCGGCGAGATCCGCATCACCAGCAATTCGCCGCCGCCGTCGAGCATGTAACGGCGGCGCGCGTCGCCACCAGGCAGCAAGGCGGCATCGCCGGCCGCCAGGCCGTCGAGACCCGGATCGTCGACGAACCGCGCCTGGCCGGCGAGCAGGTACAACGCCCAGGTGCTGTGCGGTTCGGCGAACACCACCATCGAGCCCACCAGCGGCCGGTGCCACAACCGTGCGTCGACCGCCCCGCGCCGCCACATCAGGTTGAAGTCTTCGGTCGGCCCATCGACCAGCTCGCCGGTGAGCGCGCGTTCCCCGGCAAAGCGCAGGCGATCATGGGGCGGTAGCAGCTCGCGCACCTCACCGTCGTCGAAGCGCAGGCGCAGGCCGTTGCCGTGCAGCAACACCAGTTCGCGATCGACACCGGGAAACGCCGAGAACGGCGCATCCTCGTCGATCTCCGCGATCGACAGGCGCCAGTCCCAATCGACACCCGGCACCATCGAAGCCTGCGCGTGTACCTGCCGGGTCCAGCCGGCGCCGTTGCGCCAGCGTTCGCGGCGGTGGTCGCCGGCGCGCAGGATGCGTGGCTGCGGATGGTCCATGCCGCCAGTGTAGTGGCGGCACGGGTACCGGATCGATCACTTCTTCTGTGGCTTGTGCTGTGCGGCCGCCGGCTTGCGCGCCGGGGCGCCACCGAGGGCGATGCGGTCGCGGTTCTTCTCCACCGTCTTCAGGCCGATGCCCTTGACCTGCGCCAGCTGCTCGGCGCTCTTGAAGGCACCGTGCTCCTTGCGATAGGCGACGATGGCCTCGGCCTTCGAGCGGCCGATGTTGACCAGCCCGGCATCGATGGTGGCGGCATCCGCGGTATTGATGTTGACGCGTTCGCCCGCGATGGCGGTTCCGAACAGGGCGCTGGCGGCGAGCAGCATGCCCAGGGTCAGCGAACGGGGAACGGCGGTGAAGGTTTTCATGGCGATCTCCTTTGACGAGGGTTGCAATTCCTTGCCGGCTGGCGGTCGCCGCCGGTGCAGGCAGTGTCTGCGGCGCTCCGGGACCGTCCCATCGCCGGACACGCCGCCGCACTGCCCGGAAACCGCGCGCCGGGGCGTAGGAAAAGGCCGCTTTCATCGCCGCGGCGTAGAATTGCCGCCACATCCGCCGCCAATGGGAACCTTCTCCATGCCAGCCAGCCAGCCCGCCCAAGAGGGGTTCGACCCCGCCCGCGTCGACCGCTTCGTCTCCGGCAAGTGGGACCAGGACATCGTGCCGCGGCTGGTCGAATACATCCGCATCCCCAACAAGTCGCCGATGTTCGACACCGAGTGGATGGAGCACGGCCACATGGACGCGGCGGTCGCACTGATGGAAGGCTGGGCGAAGGCGCAGCCGATCCCGGGCCTGGTGGTCGAGGTGGTGCGGCTGGAAGGCCGCACGCCGCTGATCTTCCTCGAAGTCCCGGCAAGCGGCCCGGACACCGGCGACGACTGCGTGCTGCTCTACGGCCACCTCGACAAGCAGCCGGAGATGACCGGCTGGGACGAAGGCCTGGGCCCGTGGGAACCGGTGCTCAAGGGCGACCGGCTGTACGGCCGCGGCGGCGCCGACGACGGCTACGCGATCTTCGGCTCGCTGGCCGCGCTGCAGGCGCTGCACGAACAGGACGCGCCGCATGCACGGTGCGTGATCCTGATCGAAGCGTGCGAGGAATCCGGCAGCTACGACCTGCCCGCCTACGTCGACCACCTCGCAGACCGCATCGGCATGCCGTCGCTGGTGGTGTGCCTGGACTCGGGCTGCGGCAATTACGACCAGTTGTGGTGCACCACCTCGCTGCGCGGCCTCGCCGGCGGCAACCTCACGGTCAAGGTGCTGGACGAAGGCGTGCATTCCGGCGACGCGTCGGGCATCGTGCCTTCCAGCTTCCGCCTGCTGCGCCAGCTGCTGTCGCGGATCGAGGACGAGGACACCGGCCGCATCCTGCTCGACGGCCTGCATGCCGCAGTCCCGGCCGACCGCGATGTGCAGGCGCGCAAGGTCGCCGAAGTGCTCGGTACCGAGGTCTACGACAAGTTCCCGCTGCTGCCGGGCATGACGCCGATGGCGGATGACCTCTCCGAGCTGGTGCTCAACCGCACCTGGCGCCCGGCGCTGTCGATCACCGGCATGGACGGCATCCCGCCGCTGGCCTCGGCCGGCAACGTGCTGCGCCCGCAGACTTCGGTGAAGCTGTCGCTGCGCCTGCCGCCGACCCTGGATGGCAAGCATGCCGGCGAACTGCTGAAGGAAGCGCTGCTGCGCGATCCGCCGAACGGCGCGCAGGTGACACTGGAACTGGAAAAGGCCTCGACCGGCTGGAACGCGCCGGCGACGGCGCCGTGGCTCGAGCGCGCGATCGACACCGCCAGCCACGATTTCTTCGGCGCGCCGGCGATGTACATGGGCGAAGGCGGTTCGATCCCGTTCATGGGCATGCTCGGCGAAAAATTCCCGAACGCGCAGTTCATGATCACCGGCGTGCTCGGCCCGCATTCCAACGCCCACGGCCCCAACGAGTTCCTGCACATCCCGATGGGCAAGAAGGTCACCGCGTCGGTGGCGCGGGTGGTGGCCGCGCACCACGCCGCCAGCGTGCGCGGCGAGACCGGCGGCGCCGCCGCGGCCCTGCCCGGCACCCGGGAGCGGGGCGACCACGGTTGCTGCTGAACATGATGCTAGGATCGCCGGGCAACACCAACCAACCCGGGGAGACGCAAGCATGTTCAACGGCATTCTTGGCTACATCATCGGCGGTGCGGTGATCGGGATACTGGCGCGGCTGTTCAAGCCGGGCGCGGATCCCGTCGGCTGGATCATGACCATCGTGATCGGCATCGTGGGCGCGGTGATCGGCGGCTGGGCCGCCGGCGAGTTCGGCCTCGGCCGGATGGTCACCTGGGTGGTCGCGATCCTCGCCGCGATCGTGCTGCTGTTCATCTGGGAAAAGCTGCGCAGGAAGACGCCGAAAATGTAGGCGCCCCGGCGCTCCTGGAAAGAAAAGCCCCGCGGTCGCGGGGCTTTTTTTCTTGCCGGGGACGATCGCTCAACTACGCCCGTACACGTCCTCGTAGCGCACGATGTCGTCCTCGCCGAGGTAGTCGCCGGACTGCACCTCGATCAGCTCCAACACTTCGCCGCCGGGATTTTCCAGCCTGTGCCTGGCGCCGATGGGGATGTAGGTCGACTGGTTGGCGTGCAATTCGAACACGTCGTTGTTGCGGGTCACGCGCGCGATGCCGCTGACCACGATCCAGTGCTCGGCGCGCTGGGTGTGCGACTGCAGCGACAGCTGCGCGCCGGGCTTGACCTTGATCCGCTTGACCTGGAAGCGCGCCCCGGCATCCACCGAGTCGTAGCTGCCCCACGGACGATGCACCTCGCGATGCAACGCGGCCTGGCTGCGCTGCCCGGCCTTGAGCAACGCGACCACGTCCTTGACCTGCTGCACCTTGTCCTTGCGCGCCACCAGCACCGCGTCGTCGGTCTCCACCACCACGATGTCGTCCACCCCGACCAGGGCCACCAGCCGCCGCGCATGGGCATAGCTGTTGCGGCTGTCGACCGTGATCACGTCGCCATGGCGTGCATTGCCGTCGCCATCGCGCTCGGCCACGTCCCACAGTGCCGACCAGGACCCGACGTCGCTCCAGCCGATGTCCACCGGCAGCACCATGGCGGCATCGGTGCGCTCCATCACCGCGTAGTCGATCGACTCGGCCGGGGTCGCGGCGAACGCATCGCGGTCGAGCCGGATGAAGTCGCCGTCGCGCTTCGCGGCTACGAACGCGGCGCGCGCACCGTCGAGGATGTCGGCACGGAAGCGCGCGAGCTCCTCGAGGTAGCGCGAGGCGCGGAACAGGAACATGCCGCTGTTCCAGTAATAGCCGCCTGCATCCAGGTACGCCTGCGCGGTCGTGGCGTCCGGCTTCTCGACGAAGCGCAGCACCTTGCGCACGCCCTGCCCTGGCTGTGCCTGGATGTAGCCGAAGCCCGTCTCCGGCACGGTCGGCACGATGCCGAAGGTGACGAGCGCGCCGGATTCGGCGGCGGCGCTCGCTTCCCGCACCGCGGCGCGGAAGGCTTCGGGATCGCGCACCACATGGTCGGAAGGCAGCACCAGCAGCAGCGGATCGTCGCCGTCCGCGATCGCCTGCAGTGCAGCGGCGGCGATCGCCGGCGCGGTGTTGCGGGCCGCCGACTCCAGCACGATCGCCGGGGTCGGCGCGCCGGCCAGGCGCAACTGCTCGGCGACCAGGAAGCGGTGGTCCTCGCCGGCGACCACGATCGGCGCGGCATCGGCGATCGGCGCCACCCGCAACCAGGTCGCCTGCAGCATGGTGTCCTCGCCGGCCAGCGCCAGGAACTGCTTCGGATACGCCTCGCGCGACAGCGGCCAGAGGCGGGTGCCCGACCCCCCGGACAGCAATACGGGTTGCAACTTGGCCACGGCCATCTCCCTGCGGACAGGGCGGCAGTTTAACCTGTGCACCATTGGCCAGCCCGGCCCGGAGCATGCATGCAAGCCGACGACGACACCTCCCCGCGCGGCCATGAACGTCTCGACTGGGCCCGCGAGGCGCTGGCCGCGCCGGACGCGCGCCTGGCACGCGCATCCGTCGACGCCGGCTTTCGCAGCTACTGGCGCAGCGAGGGGCCCGGCGCCAGCCGGATCGTGATGGACTCGCCGCCCGACCGCGAGGACGTGCGTCCCTGGCTGCGCATCCGCGATCTGCTCGAGACCGGCGGCGTGCGCGTTCCCGAGGTGCTGGCACGCGATGTCGAACGCGGCTTCCTGCTGCTGGAGGACCTCGGCACGCAGACCCTGCTGCAGGTGATCGACGAGGACAACGCCGACGCCATGTTCGACGCGGCGACCGACCAGCTGCTGAAGCTGCAGGCGATCGCGCCGCCCGGCGACCTGCCGGTGTACGGCGAGGCCATGCTGGCGCGCGAGTTGCGGCTGTTCGACGAATGGTTCCTCGGCCGCCACCTGGGCATGGCGCCCGACTGCGGCGCGATGGAATCGCTCGACCTCGTCTACCGCCGCCTCATCGATGCTGCGCTGGCGCAGCCGCAGGTGCTGGTGCATCGCGACTTCATGCCGCGCAACCTGATGCCGGTCGAAGGCGCGCTCGCCGTGCTCGATTTCCAGGACGCGGTGCGCGGGCCGATCGCCTACGATCCGCTCAGCCTGTTCAAGGATGCATTCCTCGGCTGGCCGCAGGCACGGGTCGACGGCTGGCTCGACCACTACCACGCGCGCGCCGCCGCGGCCGGGCTGCCGGTACCGCCACTGGCACGCTTCCGCCGGGATGCCGACTGGATCGGGGTCCAGCGCCACCTCAAGGTGATCGGCATCTTCGCCCGCCTCGACCATCGCGACGGCAAGCCGAAATACCTCGCCGACGTGCCGCGCTTCCTGGCCTACCTGGACGGCGTGCTGCCACGCTACCCGGAACTCGCGCCCCTGCAGGACCTGCTCGAGATGCAGGTGAAGCCGGCGATCGCCGCGCATGCGGCAGCGGCAAACGCATGAAGGCGCTGGTCTTCGCCGCGGGCCTCGGCGAACGCATGCGCCCGCTCACCGACGCCACGCCCAAGCCGCTGCTGCCCGCCGGCGGCAAGCCGCTGATCGCCTGGCACTTCGAGAAGCTTGCGGCGATCGGCGTGCGCGACGTGGTGGTCAACACCAGCTGGCTGGCGCCGCAGTTCCCGCAGGTGCTCGGCGACGGCAGCCGCTGGGGCCTGCGCCTGCATTTCCTGTACGAAGGCCATGTGGCGCTGGAGACCGGCGGCGGCATGCACAACGCGCTGCCGCTGCTGGCCGGCGACGCCGATGCGCCGTTCATTGCCGTCAATGGCGACATCTGGTGCGACTACGACTTCGCGCGCCTGCCCTCCGAGCCGTCCGGCGATGCACACCTGGTGCTGGTCGACAACCCGCCACAACACCCGCACGGCGACTTCGCGTTGCGCGCCGACGGCAGTGTCGCCGCCGAGGGTGCGGGCAGGCTGACCTTCGCTGGCCTCGGGGTGTATCGCAGCGCGTTGTTCGCCGACTGGCGCAAGGTGATCGGCGACGCGCCGGGGGCCGATGCCGGTCCGCCGCGCTTCCGTCTCGCGCCGCTGCTGCGTGCCGCCATGGCGCGCCATGCGGTCAGCGGCGAACGCCACGCCGGCCGCTGGACCGATGTCGGCACCCCCGAGCGCCTGGCCCGGCTCGACGCCGAGCTCGCCCGTTAAAGGTCGCCGAGGGTTTCGCGCAGGAACGGCACCGTGAGCCGGCGCTGGGCAGCAAGCGAGGCCTGGTCGAGGCGGTCGAGCAGGCGGGTCAGGCCGGCGAGGTCGCGCCCCACCCGCCGCAGCAGCCACTCCAGTGCCGCCGCATCCACCACCAGGCCGCGCCGGCGCGCGCGCTCGCGCAGCACTTCGCGCCGGCCCTCGTCGTCCAGCGGCGACAACGTGATCCGCGTGCACTGCGACAAGCGCGAACGCAGATCGGGCAGTGCCAACGGCAATCCGTCGGGCGCGGAGAACCCGGCGTACAACAGTCCGATCCCGGCAGCGCGCGCGCGATTGTGGAAGTCGAACAACGCGACCTCGTCGTCGCGATCGCCGGCAATCGCGTCGAGGCCGTCGAGCGCCACCAGGTCGCCCGCCTCCAGCGCATCCAGTGCCTGCCGCAACCGCCCCGCCGCCGCCTGCAACGGCAGGTAGGCCGCGTGGCGACCGACCGCTTCGGCCGCGGCGCAGGCCGCGAGCGCGAGGTGGGTCTTGCCGACACCCGCGGGGCCGGCCAGGTAGATCCAGTCGGCGCCCGCGTCCGTGGCCAGCGTGCGCAGCTGCGCCAACGCGGCGGCAGGCGCGCCCACGTAGGTCTCGAAGCGCTGGTCGGGCGGGAAGCGCAACGCCAGCGGCAACTGCCGCGCGCCGGGATCGCTCACGCTTCGTCCTGCGCCGGGGGCGTGGCCGCCGGCGCGTGCCCCGCGTAAAGGCGGCTTTCGAGGTAGCGCTCGTGCGCATAACGCAGCAGCACGTTGGCGATCGCCGCCACCGGCAACGCCAGCAGCATGCCGAGGAAGCCGAACAGCGTGCCGCCGGCCAGCACCGCGAAGATCACCGCCACCGGGTGCAGGCCGATGCGGTCGCCGACCAGCTTGGGGGTGAGCCAGTAGCTCTCGATCACCTGGCCGATGGCGAACACCGCGGCCACCCCGAGCAGGTGCTGCCAGTCGCCGTACTGCACCAGCGCAGCGACACCGCCGAGCACGACCACCGTGGCCGGGCCGAGGTAGGGCACGAAGGTGAGCAGCCCGGCGAGCACGCCGATCAGGATGCCCAGGTCCAGGCCGACCCCGACCAGGCCGGCGCCGTACAGCACGCCGAGGATCAGCATCACCAGCAGCTGCCCGCGCAGGAATCCGCCGAGCACCTCGCTGGTCTCGCGCGCCAGCCGCGCGACGGTAGCGGCGTGGTCGCGCGGCACCAGCGCCGCGATCCGCTCCACGAACACGTCCCAGTCGCGCAGGAAGAAGAACGTCAGCACCGGCAGCAGCACGATGTTGGCGACCCACCCGAGCAGCGCGAACCCGGAACGGGAGAGATAGCCGAGCAGGGTCGCGGCGGCGCCGCCCGCCTGGTCCCAATGGCTGCGCACCAGCTGGAACAGCCGTGCCGGATCCAGCCAGCCGACCAGCTCCAGCCCGGTGCGCGCCTCCAGCCACGGCAATGCGGTCGCGACCAGCCATTCGCGGTAATTCGGCAACGAAGTCACCAGGGTGACGATCTGGCGCTGCAGTAGGGGCAACAACAACAGCAGGGCGAGCAGCGCGATCGCCGTCATCACCGCGAACACCACGATCACCGCGCCGTTGCGCGGCACCCCGCGCGCCTGCATGCGGTCCACCAGCGGGTCGCCCAGCCAGCCCAGCAGCGCCGCCAGCACGAACGGCGTCAGCACCGGCGACAGCAGCCACAGCACCCAGCACACAGCCAGCGTCAGGAGGCCCCATTGCAGGCGCCGGAGGAAGGTCGCCAGTGACCGCCGATCGATGTCGTCCTGTCGCATGCCTGTCCTCAACGCAACCGGAAGGTCGGCCGGGAGGTCGCCGGATCGTCGCCTTCGCCTTCCTCCTCTACCAGCAGCTCGTCGTCGAGCACGCGGCGCAGGCCGGCCAGCCCGGTGGCCAGTTCCAGTTCGAACTCGAGCCGGCCCGGGGTCGCGCGCAGCGGCTTCACGTCGCGCACCACCGATTGCGCACGCAGCCAGGCCACCAGGCGCATGTAATCCTGGCTGCCATCGAGGCCGGTGAAGGCCACCTGGTAACGGCCGGCGGGACCGATCGGCTGTGCCTTGGCATAGCGCGCCGCCAGTGCGTCGGCGGCGCCATCGGCACCGGCGGCCATCGCCCGGCGCGCGCTGCGATCGTTGCTCGACCAGCGCGAAAGCACCTTGCCATGGTCGATGAAGATCCAGTCCGCGCTCCAGCCGGCGCCGTCGCGGGAGAGCTTGCCCACCAGTTGCATCGGCGGGCTGTAGCGCGAGGAGATGCTCGCGATCGCGGCGGCATCGCCGCGCCAGATGGCGCCGACCGCTGCCTGCTCCGCGGCACTGCCGCCCGGCAGGCCGAGCCGGTAACCGCGTTCCTGCGCCCGATCCAGCACCGACCGGGCGGCTTCAGACTTGCCCAGGCCGACCAGGCGCGGACCGCTGCCATCGTCGATCGCCAGCCACAGCACCGGCTTCGGTCGCGGCTGCGGCCACACCGGCAGGCCCAACGCCGCGGCGATGTCGTCGACCTTGTCCGGGTCGAAACGCACCACCAGGGTGGTGGTGTAGATCGGCGCGCCAGTGGACGGCGAGACGCCCTCGTCCTGGCGATAGTCGTAGCCGTCCACGTAGTCGGCGGCACGGCGCAGTTCCTCGGCCACGCCGGGCCGGCCGGTCACCGCGCGATCGCCGGAAAGCTTGCCCAGCACCTGCGACAGGGCGCGGGCGAAGCCGCCGTTGCGGTCGCCTTCACCCTGGCTGCGGACCTGGACTTCGGCCTGGTACACGCCCTGGGCGGCGGCACGGTCGCCCTCCACCCGCTGGGCGCGGGCGCTGCCGGGCGCCGCCAGCAGCATCGCCAGCAGGATCGCTGCCACCGCTGTCGTGGACGTGCGCATGGTGAAGGGCATCGTCGCTCCCAGCTTGCAGGCCAGCGGGAATGGTGCCGTACCCGCGCCAGCGCGTCCATCGGCGTCGTTGCGGGTGCCGCACTGCTAAAATCACGGTTTCGACAGGGATCGCACCGTGGCCACGCCCCCCGTACCGCTCACCTACCGCGATGCCGGCGTCGACATCGACGCGGGCAACGAGGTGGTGGAACGCATCAAGCCGCTGGTCCGGCGCAGCTTCCGCCCCGAAGTGATGGGCGGACTGGGTGGTTTCGGCGCGCTGTTCGACCTGTCGGGCAAGTACCGCGAGCCGGTGCTGGTGTCCGGCACCGACGGCGTGGGCACCAAGCTCAAGCTGGCGCAACAGCTCGGCCGCCACGACACCATCGGCATCGACCTGGTCGGCATGTGCGTCAACGACGTGCTGGTGCAGGGCGCGGAACCGCTGTTCTTCCTCGACTACTTCGCCACCGGCAAGCTCGACGTCGACACCACCGTCGCCGTGGTCGGTGGCATCGCCCGCGGCTGCGAACTCGCCGGCTGCGCGCTGATCGGCGGCGAGACCGCCGAGATGCCGGACATGTATCCGCCGGGCGAATACGACCTGGCCGGCTTCACCGTCGGCGCGGTCGAGAAATCGCAGTTGCTCGACGGCGCGAAGGTACGCGCCGGCGACGTACTGGTCGGCATCGCCTCCAGCGGCCCGCATTCCAACGGCTATTCGCTGGTCCGGCGCATCTTCGACCGGGCCGGCCGGCCCGGCGACCTCGACCTCGGCGGTATCCGCCTCGAGGACGCGCTGATGGCGCCGACCGCGTTGTACGTGAAGCCCATCCTGGAACTGCTGCGCGGCGACAACGGTGCCTCGATCCACGCCATGGCCCACATCACCGGTGGCGGCCTGACCGAGAACATCATCCGGGTCGTGCCCGGCGGGCTCGGCCTGCATATCGAGGCTTCGGCGATCGCACTGCCGCCGGTGTTCGACTGGCTGCAGCGCGAAGGCGCGGTGCCGCGCGAGGAAATGTGGCGCACCTTCAATTGCGGCATCGGCTTCGTGCTGGTCGCCGCGGCCGATTCGGCAGCGGCGCTGGAGACCGGGCTCGACCGCCTCGGCCTCGCCCATCGCCGCATCGGCGAAGTGGTCGCCGCCCGCGATGGCCAGCGCGTCCGCATCGCCTGACCCGGCTGTGTCCGAGCGCCGCTTGGCGGTCCTCGCATCGGGCCGCGGCAGCAACCTGCAGGCGCTGCTCGACGCGATCGACGCCGGCCGTCTTCCGGCGCGGGTCGTCGGCGTCTTCAGCGACCGTCCCGGCGCACCCGCACTGCAGCGCGTGGATGCCGCGCTGCGCTGGAGCCGCGACGCACGCAGCTATGCGCAGCGCGCGGATTTCGACGCAGAACTCGCGGACGCGGTCGCCACCGCCCGGCCCGACTGGGTGGTCTGCGCGGGATACCTGCGGATCCTCGGCGACGCCTTCATCGCCCGGTTCCGTGGCCGCCTGCTCAACATCCACCCCTCGCTGCTGCCGGCCTACCCCGGCTTGCGCACGCATGCACGGGTGCTGCAGGCCCGCGAACGCGAACATGGCGCCAGCGTCCACTTCGTCATCCCCGAGCTCGACGCCGGCGCGGTGATCGCGCAGGCGCGGGTGCCCGTGCGTGCCGGCGACAGCGCCGAGCAGCTGGCGGCGCGCGTGCTCGCGGTCGAGCATCCGCTGCTGGTCGCGGTGCTGCGACTGGCGCTGGCCGGACGCATCGCTGAACATGGCGCAACCGCGCTGCTGGACGGTCATCCGCTGTTTACGCCGCTGCAGCTAGATTCGCCGGATCCTTTGGGCCACTTTCGCGCATGAATCCATTCGCACTACTGCTGGGCATCGCATTGCTTCCCGCCACCGCCTCCACGCAAGCGGTGCCGGTCGCGACGGTGCCGCCGGACATGGCGGCAGCCGTGGAGGGCGAACCGCGGAAGCTCGCTCCGTTCGTGGCCACCTACGAGGTGTTCAGCGACGGCAGCCGGCTCGGGAACGCGAGCATGGAACTGTCGCGACTGGACGACGGCAACTGGCGCATCGACCTTGAAATGAAGGGCTCGGGACTGATGCGCCTGGCCGGCCTGAACATCCGGCAAAGCACGGTCTTCGCCAGCGATGGCGTGCATTACCGCCCGTTGCGCCAGACCACCTCGCGGCGCACGCTGTTCTCGAGCCGGGAAAGGATCGGCGTCTACGACTGGAAAGCAGGCATCGCGCGCTGGACCGGCGACGTCAAGCAATCCCGGCGTGCGCCCATCCCGCTGCGGAACGGCGACCTCGACGTGCTGCTGATCGACCTGGCGGTGGTGCGCGACGCCGTGCCGGGCCGGACCCTGGGCTATCGCAACGTCGACGGGGGCCGCGCGCGCGAACAGGTGTACGTCGTCGCCGCGGAAACCGAAGGCATCGAGATCGACGGGATCGGCTACGAAGCGATCAAGGTCAAGCGGGTGCAGGGCAACGACCAGACCGAAGTCTGGGTCGCAAAGGGCGTACCGACGCCCGTGCGCATCCTGCAGCGGGAGGACGACGAGGACAACACCGACCTGCGCCTGGTCGAGTACACGGGAAACACACAATGAAGATCATCGAACGTCTCGCACCGGCACGCTTGCTGTTCACCGCCTGCCTGGCGCTCGCGGCCGCATCGCCCGCCTTCGCCGGAGAGGGTGGGCTGGCGCCGTTCAAGGCGACCTACGACGCAAGTTACATGGGCCTGCACGGCGCCGGCACCATGACGCTCGCGGCATCGGGCAACGATCGCTGGACCTACAGCTTCAAGATCGACAGTCCGGTCGCCAGGCTGAACCAGACCACGGTGTTCGAGGCCAACGGCGGGCAGTGGCGCCCGCTGTCGAACAGCGATTCCTCGACTTTCCTGGTCAAGACCAGCCACAAGCAGGCCAGCTACGACTGGGAACGCCGGGAAGCGCGCTGGAGCGGCGACGTCAAGGCCGACCGGCGCGGGCCCGTCCCGCTGCGCCCGGGCGACCTGGACGCAATGCTGGTCAACATCGCCATTGCCCGCGATGTCGGGGCCGGCAAGCCGCTGGACTACCGGATGGTCGACGACGGCAAGGCCCGGCAGATGCGCTACACCGTGCTGGGCAAGGAGACCGTCAGCGTCGCCGGCCAGCAGCGCACCGCGACCAAGGTCGCACGCACCGAAGGCGACAAGCAGCAGCTGCTCTGGATCGTCGACGGCCTGCCCGTTCCCGCCCGTATACTGCAGCGCAAGGACGGCCACGACGAAATGGACCTGCGCCTGAAGTCCCTCAATTGAGCTCCGGGAACCGGGGAATGCACCGCACGACGCTGCTGATTGCGGCAACGATCCTGGCGACGGCACCGGTGCTGGCGCCCGCTGGCGCGATCGCGCCGGCGAGCATGCAGTACCAGGTCGGCTACAACGGCCTCTCGGCCAAGGGCACGATGACCATGCGCCCGTCCGGCCGCCGCTGGATGGTGACGCTGAAGATGGGCAACGCGCTGGCCAGCATCGACCAGTCCACCGTGTTCGACGTCTCGGGCCCCTGGCTGCGCCCGCTGGGGAGCAGTCGCCACGTCGACACCGCGCTGTCGGACAAGGCGATCGTCACCCGGTACGACTGGATCGCACGCAGCGCCAGCTGGAGCGGGGACGTCAAGCGCGGGCGTGCCGGGCCGCTGGCATTGAAGGCCGGCGACATCGATCCGCTGCTGCTCAACGTCGTGCTCGCGCGCGATGCCGCTTCCGGCAAGCCGCTGCGCTACAGGGTCGTCGACAACGGCCGCGCGAGGCTCCTGTCGTTCGCCCGCCTGGGCCGGGAGACGGTGCGCGTCGGCGGACGCGACCGCGAGGCGATCAAGTTGTTCGCGGCGGCCGGCGGCAAGCAGTTCGTGGCCTGGGTGGTGCCGGGAATGGCGCTGCCCGCACGTTTCATCCAGCACGAGGCGAACGGCGACACGATCGACATGCGCGCCGGCGCCTGATCAGTCGATCCGGCGGATCCTGGCGCCCAGGCCCGACAGCTTGGCCTCGATGTTCTCGTAGCCGCGGTCGAGGTGGTAGATGCGGTCGATGGTGGTCTCGCCACCGGCGACCAGCCCGGCCAGGATCAGCGATGCCGATGCGCGCAGGTCGGTCGCCATCACCGGCGCACCGCTGAGCCCGTCCACGCCGCGCACGATCGCGGTGTGGCCCTCGACCCGGATGTCCGCGCCCAGCCGTTGCAGTTCCTGCACGTGCATGAAGCGGTTCTCGAAGATCGTCTCGTTGATCACGCCGACGCCGTCGGCGATGCAGTCCATGGCCATGAACTGCGCCTGCATGTCGGTGGGGAACGCCGGGTGCGGCGCGGTGGTGAAGTTGACCGCGGCCGGCCGGCGGCCATGCATGTCGAGCGAAATGCGGTCGCCGTCGCAATCGAGTTCGGCGCCCGCCTCGCGCAGCTTGTCGAGCACCGCGTCCATCGTGTCCGGGCGCGCGTGGGTCGCGGTGATCGCGCCGCCGGTCATCGCCGCGGCGACCAGGAAGGTGCCGCACTCGATCCGGTCGGCGACCACTGCATGCTCGCCGCCGTGCAGCCGCTCCACGCCCTCGACCACGATCCGGCCGCTGCCGGCGCCCTCGATCCGGGCGCCCATCGCCACCAGGCACTCGGCGAGGTCGACGATCTCCGGTTCCATCGCCGCGTTCTCCAGCACCGTGCGGCCCTCGGCCAGGGTCGCGGCCATCAGCACGTTCTCGGTGGCGCCGACGCTGACCATGTCGAATACCACGCGTGCGCCCCGCAACCGCTTCGCGCTGGCCTTGATGAAGCCGTGCTCGACGCTGACCTCGGCGCCCAGCGCCTGCATGCCCTTGATGTGCTGGTCGACCGGACGCGAGCCGATCGCGCAGCCACCCGGCAACGACACCTCGGCAGCGCCGTATCTGGCCAGCAGCGGCCCCAGCACCAGCACCGAGGCGCGCATGGTCTTGACCAGTTCGTAGGGAGCGACGTGGCTGCGAACGCTGCGCGGATCGATCCGGATGTCGAAGCCGTCGTCGAGGTGGATGCCCGCGCCAAGCTCGGCCAGCAGCCGCAACGTGGTCTTGACGTCGTGCAGGTTGGGCACGTTGCGCACCAGCAACGGTGCTTCGGCCAGCAGGCCCGCGCACAGGATCGGCAGCACCGCGTTCTTGGCACCGGAGATGCGGACCTCGCCGCGCAGCGGGACGCCACCCTGGACCACGATCTTCTGCATGCTCAGGCGCCCGCTTCTTCGGGGGTGAGGGTCTTCAGCGCCAGTGCGTGGATTTCCCCGCCCATGCGCTCGCCGAGGGTGGCGTAGACCAGGCGGTGGCGGGCCAGCGGCAGCTTGCCGCGGAATGCTTCGCTGACCACGGTGGCCTCGAAATGCACCCCGTCCGGGCCCTCGACCGCCACCCGTGCGCCCGGAAGGCCTTGCTGGATCAGTTGCTGGATGGTTTCGGCGTTCATCGGGGCCAGTCGCGCAAAGTCGCGTAAAATCGGGGCTTCCAGTCTATCCGAAGCCCTGCCTGCCCGATGCCTGCCGCGGCACCCCATCCCGACGCCACCGGCGCCGATTTCGACTTCGCCGCCAGCGGCCGCCGCGTGCTCGAAGTCGAGACCCGCGGCCTGGTGGCGCTCGCCGCCCGCATCGACGGCGCCTTCAGCGACGCCTGCCGCCTGCTGCTCGTCAACCGCGGCCGCGTGGTCTGCATCGGCATGGGCAAGTCCGGGCACGTCGCGCGCAAGATCGCGGCGACCTTCGCCTCCACCGGCAGCCCGTCGTTCTACGTGCATCCCGGCGAAGCCGGCCACGGCGACCTCGGCATGATCACCGATGCCGACATCGTCCTGGCCCTGTCCAACTCCGGCGAGACCGAAGAACTGCTGATGCTGCTGCCGGCGCTCAAGCGCCAGGGCAACGTGGTGATCGCGATGACCGGGCGCCCCGATTCCACCCTGGCCACCACCGCCGACATCCACCTCGACGTCAGCGTGCCGGCCGAGGCCTGCCCGCTCGACCTCGCGCCCACCAGCAGCACCACCGCCGCGCTCGCCCTCGGCGACGCGCTCGCGGTGGCGCTGCTGGAAGCGCGCGGCTTCACCGCCGACGACTTCGCCCGCTCGCATCCCGCCGGCAGCCTCGGCCGCCGACTGCTGCTGCACATCACCGACGTGATGCACGGCGGCGACGAGATCCCGCGCGTGCGCGCCGACGCCTCCCTCAGCGAAGCGCTGCTGGAAATGAGCCGCAAGCACCTCGGCCTGACCGCGGTGGTCGACGACGACAACCGCCTGCTCGGCCTGTACACCGACGGCGACCTGCGCCGCACCCTCGACGATGCCGCCATCGACCTGCGCAAGACCCGCATCGACGCGGTGATGACGCGCACGCCCAAGTCGATCGGCAGCGACGCACTCGCGGTGGAGGCCGCGCGGATGATGGAGGCGTACAAGATCAACGCACTGATGGTGGTGGACGAAGGCGATCGCGTGGTCGGCGCACTCAACATCCACGACCTGCTGCGCGCGCGCGTGGTCTGAAGTGGCGACCGACCCCATGGCATTCGATCCCGCCGCCGCCTGCCCCGCCGATGTCCTCGCCCGTGCGGCGAAGGTGCGGCTGGCCTGCTTCGACGTCGACGGCACCCTCACCGACGGGCGCCTGCTGCTGGACACCGACGGCCGCGAGTCGAAGGCCTTCCACGCGCGCGACGGCCAGGGTCTGGCGCTGCTGCGGCGCGCCGGGATCGACGTGGCCTTCGTCACCGCCCGCCCGGGCGCCGCCGCCGCGCGGCGCGCGGCCGAGCTCGGCGCCGAATCGCATGCCGAGGTGAAGGACAAGCTCGCCTTCGTGCGCGGCCTGGCGCAGGCCCGCGGCCTCGGCATGGAAGCGGTGGCCTTCATGGGCGACGACCTCGCCGACGTGGCGGTGATGCGCGCGTCCGGCTTCGCGGCCGCCCCCGCTGATGCGCATCCCTGGGCACTGGGGCATTCGCACTGGCACAGCCGCGCACGCGGCGGCGAAGGTGCGGCACGCGAACTGTGCGACCTGCTGCTGGCGGCACAGGGTCGACTCGCGGCGTTGCTGCCGTGAGGTTGCGGGCATGAGCTGGCGCACCGCGCTCACCCTGGCCCTGCTGGTCGCGGCGCTGGTCTCGGGCTGGTCGGTGTGGCAGCAACGCGTCCAGGCACCCGCGACCGCCGGCGCGGAAGGGCGGCCCGATTACGTGCTGCACGACTTCGAGCTGGTCGCACTCGACGCCCAGGGCCACGAGTCCTTCACCCTGCGCGCGCCGACCATGACCCGCAACCCGGACCAGCGCAGCATGGAAATGACGGCCCCGGTGTTCCTGCTGCCGGACAACGACCACCAGTACTGGCGCGTCAGCTCGCGCAACGGCTGGGTCGCCGCCGACGGCAACGAGCTGCGCCTGCGCGGCGACGTGCGCGTGACCAGCCCGCCGCAACAGCGCAAGGTGGCGATGAACACCGAGCAACTGAATGTTTACCCCGACCGCGACCTGGCGACCTCGTCCGCCGTCGTGACCATCACCCAGCCCGGTTCTATACTGCGCGGCCGCGGGCTGGAGACCAACCTGGCCAGCAAGCGCTACGAACTCAAGTCGCAGGTACGCACCCACTATGTTCCCTGACCCGACCCGCCGTCTCCGTCCCGCAGCCCTGCGCCGTGCGCTGCTGCTGGCGGCCGCGATCGCGATCGCGCTGCCGGCGACGCTGGCGTTCGCACGCAGTTCCGACCGCCAGCAGCCGATGGACATCGAGGCCGGGCACCAGTCGGGCACCTTCAGCGGCGACTCGGTCAACGTGCTTTCCGGTGGCGTGCATATCAGCCAGGGCAGCCTCGACATCACCTCCAGCAGCGCCCGCATCACCCTCGCCGGCGGCGATCCCACCCGCGCGGTGTTCAGCGGCGGGCCGGTGGTGCTGAAGCAGTTGATGGACGACGGCACGCCGATGACCGCGCGCGCCAACGGCGTCGACTACAACCTCAAGACCGAGATCGTGGTGTTCACCGGCGCCGTCAGCATCCAGCAGCCGCGCGGCAGCATGAGCGGCGAACGCGTGGTCTACAACCTCAAGACCGGCAACGTCGAGAGCGGCGGCGAGGGCGCGGGCCGGGTGAAGATGCGGATCCTGCCGCGCAGCACCGGTGGCGACGGCAATGGGGGCGGCAACTAGATGCTGGTCGCCGAAGGGCTGCGCAAGCACTACCGCTCGCGCGAGGTGGTGCGCGACTTCGGCCTTACCCTCGATGCCGGCGAGGTCGTCGGCCTGCTCGGCCCCAATGGCGCCGGCAAGACCACCTGCTTCTACATGATCGTCGGGCTGGTGCCGGCCGACGCCGGCCGGATCGTGCTCGACGGCGCCGACATCACGGCCGAGCCGATGTACATCCGCGCCAAGCGCGGCGTCGGTTACCTGCCGCAGGAACCCTCGGTGTTCCGCAAGCTCAGCGTCGCCGACAACATCCGCCTGGTGCTGGAATTGCGGCCGGACCTGGACAAGGCCGGGCGCGAACGCGAACTCGACAGCCTGATGGAAGAGCTGCAGGTCGCGCACGTCGCCGACCAGATCGGCGCCAGCCTCTCCGGCGGCGAGCGGCGGCGGGTGGAGATCGCGCGTGCGCTGGCGGCGAAACCGCGGCTGATGCTGCTGGACGAGCCCTTCGCCGGCGTCGACCCGATTTCCGTCGGCGAGATCCAGCGCATCGTCCGCCATCTCAAGAACCGCGGCATCGGCGTGCTGATCACCGACCACAACGTGCGCGAGACGCTGGGCATCTGCGACCGCGCGTACATCCTCAGCGACGGCGCCGTGCTCGCCCAGGGAGCCCCGGACGCGCTGCTGGCCAACCCCGACGTGCGTCGCGTCTACCTGGGCGAGTCCTTCCGCCTCTGAGGCAATGAAACCGCGCCTGCAGACATCGCTCGGCCAGCAACTGGTGCTCACGCCCCAGCTGCGCCAGGCGATCCACCTGCTGCAGCTGTCGGCAGCCGAACTCGAGCAGGAACTCGCCGAAGCGGTCGAGAGCAATCCGCTGCTGGACTGGGCCGAGGCCGAAGACCCGGCAGCCGGAACCGGCGACATGCCGGATGCAGCGGGCGCCGGGCCGGCGCCGCAGGAATCGCCCTGGTCCGAGTCCGACGTTCCCTGGCGAACCGGCAGCGGCAGCGACGACGACGGCGCCGCCGAACGCGTCGCCGAGCCCGAGACCCTGCGCGACCACCTGCTCTGGCAACTGCACCTCACCCACCTTTCCCGGCGCGACCGCCGCATCGGCATGGCGCTGATCGATGCCATCGACGACGACGGCTACCTGCGCGAACCGCTGGACGCGATCGCCGCCACCGTGCAGCCGGAATCGCTGGCCACGGCCGACGAGGTCCTGGCCGTGCTGCGCCAGGTGCAGCGCTTCGACCCGCCGGGTGTCGGCGCGCGCGACCTGGGCGAATGCCTGTCGCTGCAGCTCGCGTTGCTGCCCGAGGCGACGCCGGGCCAGGTGCTGGCCCTGCGCATCGCCCAGGGCCTGATGGAACGACTGCAGAAGGCGGGTGTCGCCGGGCTCGCCGCCGAGTTGCACTGTGAAGTCGCGGAGGTCGAAACGGCACTGGCGCTGCTGCGCACCCTGGATCCGCGCCCCGGTGGCGGCATCGGCGCGGTGGCGCCGGACGCCTACGTCACTCCGGATTGCAGCATCTGGCGCCACCAGGGCGTCTGGCGGGTGGCGCTCAACGCCGGCCATGCGCCGCGGCTGACCATCCACCGCGGCTACGAAAGCATGATCGGCGCCGCCACCGGCACCGACGCCAGCTACCTGCGCGGCCACCTGCAGGAAGCGCGCTGGCTGCTGAAGAACCTGCAGGCCCGCGGCGAGACCCTGCTGAAGGTCGTCGGTTGCCTGGTGCGCCAGCAATCCGGCTTCCTCGAGTTCGGCGACCAGGCGTTGCGCCCGCTGACCCTGCGCGAGGTTGCCGCCGAGCTCGGGCTGCACGAATCCACCATCTCGCGCGCGGTCTCGCGCAAATACGTACGCACGCCACGCGGCACCCTGCCGTTGCGCGCATTCTTCGCCTCCGGCATCGACACCGGTACCGGCGGCGAAGCGTCCAGCACCGCGATCCAGGCCATGATCCGCACCCTGGTCGCGGCCGAGGACCCGCGCAAACCGTTGTCCGACGCGCGCCTGGCCGAAACCCTCAAGGCCGGCGGCATCCCGGTCGCCCGCCGCACCGTGGCGAAATATCGCGAGTCCATGAACATCCCTTCCTCCCACGACCGGGTCCGGCTCGTTTAACCTAGCCTTCACAGCGCCGCGCGGGTTCCGCGCGATGCTGTCCTTCCCGGCAGTCGAAGCAGACCAAGGAGAATGCGATGCGCATCGAGACCCACGGCCAGCAGATCGAAGTCACCCCCGCCATCCGCGACTACGTCGTCACCAGGTTCGCCCGGCTCGGCCGCCATTTCGAGCAACCGCTCGACGTGCGCACCCTGCTCAGCGTGGAGAGGACCGACCAGCGCGCCGAGGCCACCGTCAACTTCGCCGGCCGCACCATGCACGCGGATGCCAGCGGGGTGGACGTGTACGCCGCGATCGACCTGCTCGCCGACAAGCTCGACCGTCTGCTGGTGAAGCACAAGGAAAAGCAGGTCGATACCGTGCGCCGCAGCGAAAGCGCGGCGCGCAGCGGCGACTTCGCCTGATCCCGACGTCCCCGCAGCCCGCCCCAGGCCGACGATGCCCCTGCCCCAGTTGCTCGACCCCGACCGCATCGCCGTGCTGGCCGACCCGCTCGACCGCGACCGCGTGCTCGACGCCGCGGCGCGGCTGCTCGCGGACGATGCCCCCGGGCGCGCGGAGCCGATCGCCGAATGCCTGCGCCAGCGCGAGCGCCTGGGCAGCACCGCGATCGGCCATGGCGTCGCCATCCCGCACGGTCGTTGCGGCGCGTTCGACGGCGCGCGCGCGGCGTTCCTGCGGCTGGCGCAGCCGGTGGAGTTCGATGCCGGCGACGGCGTGCCGGTCGACCTGGTATTCGCGATGACCGTGCCCGAGCACTTCACCCAGCAGCACCTGCAACTGCTGTCGGAGCTGGCCGAATACTTCGCCGATCCGCAGCGTCGCGAGGCCCTGCGCCACGCGCCCGACCTGGCAACGCTGCGCAAGCTGTTGCTGGGCGATGCCGCATGACGCCGGCGACATGACGTCCACGACATGATTTCCACGATCAGCGCCAACGAACTGTTCGAACAGCAGCGCGAGCGCCTGCAATTGCGCTGGCTGGCCGGCCAGGACGGTGGGACGCACCGGCTGGAGGCCGGCGACACCGTCGCCCGACGACCTTCGCTGGCCGGTTATCTCAACGCCATCTACCCGAACAAGGTGCAGATCCTCGGCACCGAGGAACTGTCCTGGCTGGACGGACTCGACTCGCGCCAGCGCTGGGAGACGATCCAGAGGATCATGCATTTCAGCCCGCTGGCGCTGGTCATCAGCAAGGACCAGCGCTGCCCCGAGGACCTGCGCATCGCCGCGGAGGAGACCGCCACCCCGCTGTGGTCCTCGCCCAAGCGCGGTCATGAACTGCTCAACCATTTGCAGTACCACCTCGCGCGCACGCTGGCGCCGCGGGTGACGCTGCACGGGGTGTTCATGGAGATCTATTCGATCGGCGTGCTGATCACCGGCGAGTCCGGTTCGGGCAAGAGCGAGCTGGCGCTGGAGCTGGTCACCCGCGGCCATCGTCTGGTCGCCGACGACGCGCCGGAATTCACCCAGATCGCGCCCGACGTGCTCGACGGCACCTGTCCCGAGCTGCTGCAGGACCTGCTCGAGGTGCGCGGCCTGGGCGTGCTCAACATCCGCGACATGTTCGGCGACACCGCGGTGAAGCGGAACAAGTACCTGCGCCTGGTGGTGCACCTGACCAAACCGATGCCGGACGCCGTGCCGACGGCGGACGGGCTGGAGCGCCTCACCGGCGACGGCGGCTCGCGCCGCGTGCTCGACCTCGACGTGCCCACCATCACCCTGCCGGTGATGGCCGGGCGCAACCTCGCGGTGCTCACCGAGGCAGCAGCGCGCGTGCACATCCTGCGGGCAAAGGGCGTCGACCCGGCGGCCGCGTTCATGGCCCGCCATAGCCACTTCCTGGAGCGTGCATCGTGAAAGGCGGCGCGACGTGAGCGTCAATGGATCTCCCCTGCTGATCGTGGTCAGCGGCATGTCCGGCTCGGGCAAGTCGGTGGCGCTGAAGACGCTGGAGGATCTCGGTTTCTACTGCGTCGACAACCTGCCCGCCGACCTGCTGCCCGCGTTCGTGCGCAGCGTCGCCGGCGAGGACGGAGCGCCGCAGAAGCTCGCGGTCGGGATCGACGTGCGCAACCGCCACAACGACCTGTCCAGCATCCCCGAATGGCTGTCCGCGGTCGGCGCGATGGGCATGGACCCGCGCCTGGTGTTCTTCGATACCGAGGACACCGTGCTGCTGCGGCGCTACGCCGACACCCGCCGCCGGCATCCGCTCAGCCACCTCGGGCTGGTGCTGGCCGACGCGATCTCGCTGGAACGGCAGGTGCTCAAGCCGCTGCGCCAGATCGCCGACACCGTGATCGACACCACCGCGCTCAACGTGCACCAGCTGCGACGCCAGGTGATCACCGAGTTCGGCCTCGGCGGCGACGAGACCCTGTCGCTGCTGTTCGAATCCTTCGCCTACCGGCGGGGGGTGCCGCCGGTCGCGGACTTCGTGTTCGACGCACGGGTACTGCCCAATCCGCACTGGAACCCGGAACTGCGGCCATTGTCCGGGCGCGACCAGGGCGTGCGCGATTTCCTCGAGCAGCAGCCCGAGGTCCGCGCCTACGTCGACGACGTTGCGCGATTCCTCGACAACTGGCTGCCGAAACTGGGCTCGGATACCCGCAGCTACGCCACCATCGCCTTCGGCTGCACCGGTGGACGCCATCGCTCCGTCTACCTCGCCGAGCGCCTGGCCGAGCATTGCCGCGAGCGCGGCTGGGCGGAAGTCGCCGTGCATCATCGGGAACTGGACTGACCCGCTACCGGGAAGCACCGCTCGTCTGTTAACTTGAAGCATGGCCGTCGGCGTCCTGCTCGTCACCCACAAGGGAATCGGTACCGCCTTGCTCGGGGTGGCCGGCAAGCTGTTGCCGCAACTGCCGCTGAAGACCGAGGCCTTCGAGGTCGCCTTCGACGATGACCCCGACGCGGTGCTGCCGGCCGCCAGCGCCGCATTGCGCCGGGTGGACGGCGGCGACGGCGTGCTGGTGCTCACCGACCTCTACGGCGCCACTCCGAGCAACGTCGCCGCGCGGCTGGCCCGGCTGGGCACCCCGGTACGGCGGGTGTCCGCGCTGAACCTGCCGATGCTGCTGCGGGTGATGAACTACGCCGAACTCGGGCTCGACCAGTTGCCGGCGGTCGCTGCCGCCGGTGCCCGCAATGGAGTGGTCCTTGACGATGTGTGAGCACGACGATGCCTGAGGTCCACCGCCCGTGATCGAACGCGAACTGCTGATCGCCAACCGCCTCGGCCTGCATGCGCGCGCCACCGCCAAGCTGGTGCAGCTGCTGTCGGGCTACCGCAGCAATGCGACGCTTTCGGCCAAGGGGCGCGAGGTCAACGCCAAGAGCATCATGGGGGTGATGCTGCTGGCCGCCGGCAAGGGCACGCCGGTGCTGCTGCGGGTGGAAGGCGAGGACGAGTCCGACGCCGCCGGCGCGGTGGCGGCGCTGTTCGGGCGCCTGTTCGACGAGGAGGACTGATGCGGCGCGAGCTGCCCGGACACGGTGCCTCGCGCGGCAGCGCGCTGGGGCGCGCCCGGGTACGGCTGCCGCGCGTGCTCGAGGTCGCCGAGGAGCGGGTCGAGGACGTCGCTGCCGAGCTGGAACGGCTGCACGCCGCCATCGGCATCGTCCGCGGCGAGATGCAGGGCCTGCGCGACCGCCTGCAGGGCGCGCTGGCGCAGGAGGTCGGCGAATTCCTCGACCTGCATGCCCTGCTGCTCGACGACCCGGAGCTGCTGCACGGCCTCGACGAACTGATCCGCAGCGAGCGCTTCTCCGCCGAATACGCGCTGCGGGTGCAGCGCAACCGGATCGCGGCCGTGTTCGACGGCATGGACGATCCGTACCTGCGCAGCCGCATCGACGACATCGACCAGGTCATCGGCCGCATCCATTCGGCGCTGCACCGCGACAGCCGCGGGGTGAAGGGCGTGGCCGGCGAAATCCTGGTCACCGACAACGTCGCGCCCGCGGACCTGGCGCAGCTGCAGGGCCAGGGCGTGATGGCGGTGGTCACCACCGGCGGCAGCCCGCTGTCGCACAGCGCGATCCTCGCGCGCAGCCTGCACCTGCCGCTGGTGGTGGGTGCCGCAGCGGCGTTGCAGAAGATCAACGACGGCGACGTGCTCGCGGTCGATGGCGCCGGCGGCCTGGTGGTGGTCGAGCCCGATGCCGCCGACCTGCGCGCGCACCGCGCGCGGCTGCGCGAGCTGGCGCGCGAACGCAAGCAGCTGCGGCGCCTGCGCCGCGAGCCTTCGCGCACGCTCGATGGCACCGACATCAAGTTGTGGGCCAACGCCGAATCGCGCGAGGACGTGGCCGAGGCGCATGCGCTGGGCGCGGCCGGCGTGGGCCTGTACCGCACCGAGTTCCTGTTCCTGGGCAGCGACGAACTGCCGGACGAGGACGCGCAATTCCGCGCTTATCGCGACCTGGTGCTGGGGATGACCGGCCGCACCGCGACCATCCGCACCCTCGATCTGGGCGCGGACAAGGCCGACCGCAGTGGCCTGACCCTGGACTACGAACCCAACCCGGCGCTGGGCCTGCGCGGAGTGCGGCTGTCGCTGGCGCGCCAGGGACTGTTCGACACCCAGCTGCGCGCGATCGTGCGCGCCTCCGGCTACGGCCCGGTGCGGGTGCTGGTGCCGATGGTGACCAGCCGCGAGGAGGTGGTCGCGGCGCGCGCACGGCTGCAGCGGGTGATGGCCGAGGTACGGGCCGGCGGCCACGCGGTCGCCGACGCGATCCCGCTGGGGGCGATGATCGAGGTGCCCGCCGCCGCGATCGCGCTGCCCGACTTCATCGGCGGGCTCGACTTCCTGTCGGTCGGCACCAACGACCTGGTGCAGTACCTGTTGGCGGTCGACCGCAACAACGACGCCCTCGCCGGCATGTACTCGCCGCTGCACCCGGCGGTGATCCGGCTGCTGTACCGGGTGATCCGCACTGCGCGCGCGCGCGGCAAGCCGGTGGCGGTGTGCGGCGAGATGGCCGGCGACGCCGCGTACGCGCCGCTGTTGCTGGCTCTCGGGCTGGAGGAGTTCAGCCTGCATCCCTCGACCCTGCTGGAGCTGCGGCGCGCGATCCGCGGCTGCGACCTGGGCGCACTGCGTGCCCGGCTGCCGGCGCTGCTGCGCGCCCGCGATCGCGCCGGGATCGAGGCATGGATGCAAAAGGCGGCATCCGCGGGCGATAATGGCGGCATGAACGCGTAACCCCTGTCGCGCCCCTAGTGGCCGCGACGCGCTGCTCTCGCCCGACACGCCGCCGGTTCCACTCCAGGGAAACCCATGGCCGAAGCCGTCCGCCACGACAAGACCGCGCGCCAGCTGCGTCTGCTGTCGGACGCGCTCGACAGCGGCCGCCTGGGTCCGGTGAAGCGGCTGGTCAACACCCTGTCCGCGGCCGAAATCGGCAACCTGCTCGAATCGTTGCCGCCGGGCCAGCGCACCGTGGTCTGGGGCCTGGTCGATCCCGAGGACGACGGCGAGGTGCTGCTGCACGTCGGCGACGAGGTCCGCGAGGGCCTGATCGCGGACATGGACCCCGACGAAATAGTGGCTGCGGTCGAGGACCTCGACATCGACGACCTCGCCGACCTGGTCGAGGATCTGCCGGGCACCGTCATCGACGAAGTGCTCAAGTCGATGGACCGCGAGAACCGCGAGCGCCTGGAGCAGGTGCTGTCCTACCCCGAGGACACCGCCGGCCGCCTGATGAATCCGGACGTGGTGACGGTACGCACCGATACCACCGTCGACGTCGTGCTGCGCTACCTGCGCCTGCGCGGCGAGCTGCCCGACCACACCGACCACCTGTACGTGGTCAGCCGCCGCCACCAGTACCTGGGCCGGATCGCGTTGCAGGCGCTGCTTACCCACGACGCGAACACCCCGATCAATTCGCTGCTCGACGACGAGCAGCCCGCGATCGACGTCGGCGAGCCGGCCGACGAGGTCGCGCGCCAGTTCTCCGACCACGACTGGATCTCGGCGCCGGTGGTGGACGAGGGCAACATCCTGCTCGGTCGCATCACCATCGACGACGTGGTCGACATCATCCGCGAGCAGGCCGAGCACCAGGCACTGGGCGCCGCCGGCCTCGACGAGGACGAGGACCTGTTCAGTCCGGTGCGGCGCGCGGTGCGCGGCCGCGCGCTGTGGCTGGGCATCAACCTGGTGACTGCCTTCCTGGCCTCGAGCGTGGTCGGGCAGTTCGAGGGCACCCTGCAGCAGGTGGTGGCGCTGGCGGTGCTGATGCCGATCGTCGCCGGCATGGGCGGCAACGCCGGCACCCAGGTGCTGGCGCTGATGGTGCGCGGCCTCGCACTCGGCCAGGTCGGCGCCAGCAATGCGAAGGTGCTGCTGTGGAAGGAAATCCGGGTCGGCCTGCTCAACGGCCTGATGCTCGGCAGCCTGGTCGGGCTGGTGGCGCTGGCCTGGTTCCACAGCTGGCAACTGTCGCTGGTGATCGGCGCGGCGCTGACCATCAATCTGTGCGCGGCGGCGCTGGCCGGCGTGCTGGTGCCGCTGACGCTCAAGCGCATGGGTTTCGATCCGGCGCTGGCCGGCGGCGTGATCCTGACCACCGTCACCGACGTGATCGGCTTCCTCAGCTTCCTCGGCCTGGCGACGCTGGTTCTACTTCGCTAGCCCTGCTTCGCTAGCCCAGCAGTTCCTCGAGCACGGCCATGCGCACGGCGACGCCGTTCGCGACCTGGGCCAGGACCCGCGATTGCGACCCATCGGCGACGTCGGCATCGATCTCGACGCCACGGTTCATCGGGCCGGGATGCATCACGATCGCGTCCGGTGCTGCACGGCGCAGGCGCGCCGCGGTCAGGCCGTAGTCGCGATGATAGTCCTCGAGCGAGGACACCAGTCCGCTGTCCATGCGCTCGCGTTGCAGCCGCAACGTCATCACCACGTCGACGCCTTCGAGCGCGGCGTCGAAATCGCGGACGACATCGCAGCCGGCGAGCTCCGCGGCATCCGGCAACAGCGCCTGCGGGCCGCAGACGCGGATCCCGGCGACGCCGAGCGTACGCAGCGCGTACAGGTCGGATCGCGCGACGCGCGAGTGCTTCACGTCGCCCACCATCAGCACCTTCAATCTCGGGAAGTCCGCGCCCTTGGCCTGGCGCAGCGTGAGCATGTCCAGCAGGCCCTGGGTCGGATGTTCGTGGCGGCCGTCACCACCGTTGACCAGCACCGTGCCCGGGCCCGCGACCTCGGCGAGCGCCGCGACCGCGCCGTTGTCCGGATGGCGCACGACGAAGCCGTGCACGCCCATCGCCTCGATCGTGCGCAGCGTGTCCGCCGCGGTCTCGCCCTTCTTGGTCGACGAAGTGGAGGCGTCGAAGTTGAGGATGTCCGCGCCCAGTCGCACAGCCGCCAGCTGGAAGCTGGAACGGGTGCGGGTGGACGGCTCGAAGAACAGCGTGCACACCGCCTTGCCGGCGAGCGTGCCGCGCAAGGCGCTGCCACCATGCGCGCGTGGGAGCAACGCCTGCGAGCGGTCGAGCAGGCGCTCGAGCACCGCGCGCGGCAGGCCTTCGAGGGTGAGCAGGTGGCGCAGGCGGCCGCTGGCGTCGAGCTGGGAGGTCATGGCGAAGGGGCAGTGACGGGAGTGGCTTCGTGCGGTGCGGCGAGCCAGCGTTCGACGATGACGGCGGCAGCGATCGCATCCAGCGTGGCCGCATCGCGGCGGCGGCGACGGCCCTCGGCGCGTTCGCTGGCGAAACGCTGCGCAGCCTCGATCGAGCTGGCGCGCTCGTCGACCAGCACCACCGGCAGCGCGTAGCGCGCATGCAGTTCGCCGGCGAAGGCATGGGCAACGCCGCGGATGGGCTGGTCGCCGCCGTCCAGGGTCATGGGGTCGCCGACCACGAAACCGTCGGGGCGCCACTCGCGCTGCAGGCGGTCGATCGCGGGCCAGTCCGGCCCCTGTGCGTGCACGTCGACCACCGCCAGCGGGCGCGCGCCGTGGCCGAAGGCGCTGCCCACCGCGACGCCGATGCGGCGCGATCCGACGTCGAAGCCGAGCACCGTGCCGTCGCTGCGGATCGCTGCTTCGGACATGGCCACGTCAGGCGTGGCCGCTGTAGTCGGCGACCCGCGCCATGTCCACGCCGATGCGGCCGGCGGCAGCCTGCCAGCGCGCCTCCAGCGGCAAGCCGAACAGCAGTTCGGGATCGGCGGGGGCCGTCAGCCAGCTGTTCTCGACCAGCTCGTGCTCCAGTTGCCCGGCACCCCAGCCGGCACAACCCAGCGCCACCGTCGCCGACACGGGACCGTCCCCGCGCGCCATCGCCTCGAGCACATCGCGCGAAGTGGTGACGAACAAGCCGTCGGCGATCGCCAGGCTGGAATCCCAGCCGCGCCCGCCGTCATGCAGCACGAACCCGCGTTCCGGATGCACCGGTCCACCTGCGATCACCGGGCGCGCGCACAGCTGCGGGTCGTCGCTCTCGATTCCCATCTGCCGGAATACTTCCCCCAGGGTGTACTCGGAGGCGCGATTGACCACCACGCCCATCGCGCCCTCGGCGTCGTGCTGGCAGATCAGGGTGACGCTGCGCGAGAAATTCGGGTCCGCGAGCGTCGGCAGCGCGATCAGCACCTGGTTTGCCAGTGTGTTGGCGAGGGTGGGCACGGCGTCCATGGGCCCATTCTAACGTGCGCTAGGATGGCAACCCCGTGCCGCCCAGCCCCCAACCAACCTGGAGCCGTCCATGATCGTCCGTCACCCCCGTCCCCTGCTGCTCGCCGGCCTCGTGGCCCTGGCCCTCGCCGGCTGCCAGCGCGGCGCGCAGGACGCAGCGACCCCGGCGCCGGCCGCCACGCCGCCCGCAGCCGAGGCGAGCTACGCCGAACAGCATGCCGGCGACTACGCCACGGTGCCGCTGAAGGCCGACCTTTCGGCCTTCGACGCCGACGGCAAGCGCATGATCGCGCTGCTGGTACAGGCCAGCGAAGTGATGAACGACCTCTACTGGAAGCAGTCCTGGGACGGCGACCGCGCCGCGCTGCTGGCGAAGGCGCCGGACGACGCCACCCGCGAGCTCATCACGCTCAACTTCGGCCCCTGGGACCGGCTCAACGGCGACACCCCGCTGCTGCCGGGCATCGGCCCGCGCCCGGCCGGCGCCACCTTCTACCCGGTCGACATGACCCGGGAAGAATTCGAACAGGCCGCGCTGCCGGACAAGACCTCCTGGTACACGCTACTGCGCCGCAACGACGCCGGCAAGCTGGTCACCGTGCCCTACCACGAAGCCTACAAGGCCGACCTCGAGCGCGCCGCCGCGCTGCTGCGCGAGGCGGCCAAGGTCAGCGAGGACGAGGATTTCGCCAACTACCTCACGATGCGCGCCGACGCCCTGCTCAGCGACGACTTCCAGCCCAGCGACCTGGCGTGGATGGACATGAAGCACAACCCGGTCGACATCGTGATCGGCCCGATCGAGAACTACGAGGACCAGCTGTTCGGCTACAAGGCGGCATACGAAGGCCTGGTGCTGGTCAAGGACCAGGACTGGAGCGCGCGGCTTGCGCGCTTCGCCGCGTTCCTGCCGGAGCTGCAGCGCGGGTTGCCGGTGGACGCGAAATACAAGGCCGAGAAGCCAGGCTCCGATGCCGACCTCGGCGCCTACGAAGCCGTGTACTACGGCGGCAACGCCAACGTCGGCGCCAAGACCATCGCCATCAACCTGCCCAACGACGAGCAGGTGCAGCTGAAGAAGGGCACCCGCCGGCTGCAGCTCGAGAACGTGATGCAGGCGAAGTTCGACACCATCATGGTGCCGATCGCGAAGCAGCTGGTCGCCGAGGACCAGCTCGGGAACGTCACCTTCGACGCCTTCTTCCAGAACACCATGTTCCATGAGGTCGCGCACGGCCTCGGCATCAAGAACGTGCTTGACAAAGGCGGGCTCGACGGCAAGGGCACCGTGTCCGAGGCGCTGAAGGACTATGCCTCCAGCTTCGAGGAAGGCAAGGCCGACGTGCTCGGCCTGTACATGGTCGACGCGCTGGCCAACAAGGGCGAGCTCGACAAGGCGAAGCTGATGGACAACTACGTCACCTTCCTCGCCGGGATCCTGCGTTCGGTGCGCTTCGGCGCCACCGACGCGCACGCCAAGGCCAACATGCTGCGCTTCAACTTCTTCGCCGACCACGGCGCGTTCGCGCGCGACCCGCAGACGGGCCGCTACCGCGTCGACTTCGACAGGATGCACGAGGCGATGAACGCGCTCAGCCAGAAACTGCTGACGATCCAGGGCGACGGCGACTACGCGCAGGCCAAGCAGCTCACCGACACGATGGGCGTGGTCAAGCCGGATCTGGCCGCGGACCTGAAGAAGCTCGACACCGCCGGGATCCCGGTGGACGTGAAGTTCGAGCAGGGCCTGGACGTGCTGGGGCTCGATAAGCCCTAGGTCATTTGGCCTCGGAGATCTCGACGCCGTCGAGGCCCTGCGACAGGGTCTTGGCGTCGCCGCCCTGCGCCAGCTTGATGCGCAGGCGCACCTCGTTGGCGGAGTCGGCGTAGCGCAGCGCGTCCTCGTAGCTGATCTCGCCGGCCTGGAACAGCTCGAACAGGGCCTGGTCGAAGGTCTTCATGCCGAGGTTGGTCGATTCCTTCATGACCTCCTTCAGCCGGTTGACCTCGCCGTCGCGGATGTAGTCCTGCACCAGCGGCGTGCCGAGCAGGATTTCCATCGCCACCCGCCGGCCCTTGCCGTCCGGGGTCGGGATCAGCTGCTGCGCGACCACGCCCTTGAGGTTCAGCGACAGGTCCATCAGCAGCTGGCCGCGCCGGTCCTCGGGGAAGAAGTTGATGATGCGGTCCATCGCCTGGTTGGCGTTGTTGGCATGCAGGGTGCACAGCACCAGGTGGCCGGTCTCGGCGAAGGCGATGGCGTGGTCCATGCCCTCGCGGGTGCGCACCTCGCCGATCATGATCACGTCGGGCGCCTGGCGCAGGGTGTTGCGCAGCGCCGCGTCCCAGCTCTCGGTGTCGATGCCGACCTCGCGCTGGGTGATGATGCAGCCTTCGTGCTTGTGCACGAACTCGATCGGATCCTCGATGGTGATGATGTGGCCGGTCGAATTCAGGTTGCGGTAGCCGATCATCGCCGCCAGCGAGGTCGACTTGCCGGTGCCGGTGGCGCCGACGAAGATGATGATGCCGCGCTTGGTCATCGCCAGGGTCTTGATGATCGGCGGCAACGCGAGCTCGTCGACCGTGGGGATCTTCGATTCGATCCGGCGCAGTACCATGCCCACCTGGTTGCGCTGGTAGAAACAGGACACGCGGAAGCGGCCGACGCTGGCGACGCCGATCGCGAAGTTGCACTCGTGGGTGCGCTCGAACTCCTCGCGCTGCGGCGGCGTCATCACGTTCAGCACCAGGTCGCGCGCCTGCTGCGGCGTCAGCGGGTTCTGGGTGATCGGCGAAATCTTCCCGTGGACCTTCATCGACGGCGGCATGCCGGCGGTGATGAACAGGTCCGAGGCCTTCTGGTGCGCCATCAGCTTCAGGAACGAAGTGAAGTCGATGCCGCTGCCGGTGGGTGCTGTGCTCATGGGTGTTGTTCCTGCGGCGTCAATCGAACAGCCGCTTGTCCTTGGCGTATTCGCGCGCCTGCGGCTTGGCGATCAACGAACGCTTGACCAGGTCCTGCAGGTGCTGGTCGAGGGTCATCATGCCGTACTGCTGGCCGGTCTGGATCGCGGAGTACATCTGCGCGACCTTGTCCTCGCGGATCAGGTTGCGGATGGCGGGGGTGCCGACCATGATCTCCCACGCCGCGGTGCGGCCGCCGCCGACCTTCTTCAGCAGCGCCTGCGAGATCACCGCGCGCAGGCTTTCGGACAGCATGCTGCGCACCATCGGCTTCTCGCCGGCGGGGAACACGTCGATGATGCGGTCCACGGTCTTGGCGGCCGAGGACGTATGCAGGGTGCCGAACACCAGGTGTCCGGTCTCCGCGGCGGTCAGCGCCAGGCGGATGGTCTCCAGGTCGCGCATTTCGCCGACCAGGATGATGTCCGGGTCCTCGCGCAGGGCCGAGCGCAGCGCCTCGCCGAATCCGTGGGTATCGCGGTGCACCTCGCGCTGGTTGACCAGGCACTTCTGCGAGGTATGCACGAACTCGATCGGGTCCTCGACCGAGAGGATGTGGCCGTACTCGCTCTTGTTGATGTGGTCGAGCATCGCCGCGAGCGTGGTCGACTTGCCCGAACCGGTCGGCCCGGTGACCAGGATCAGCCCCTGCGGCTGGTCGATCAGGTCCTTGAAGATCTGCGGGCAACCCAGGTGCTCGAGGGTCAGCACCTCGGACGGAATGGTGCGGAACACCGCGCCGGCACCGCGGTTCTGGTTGAAGGCGTTGACGCGGAAGCGGGCCAGGCCGGTGATCTCGAACGAGAAGTCGACCTCGAGGAACTCCTCGTAGTCGCGGCGCTGCTTGTCCGACATGATGTCGTACACCAGCGCGTGCACCTGCTTGTGGTCCAGCGCCGGGATGTTGATCCGGCGGACGTCGCCGTCGACCCGGATCATCGGCGGCAGACCCGCCGACAGGTGCAGGTCAGAGGCCTTGTTCTTGACCGAGAATGCCAGCAGCTCGGCGATATCCATGGATTGTCCCCCGCGTCCGTGCTGGAACGCGACGCTTGCGTTGTAGCAGTATATGGCGCAAATGCAAAACAGCCCGCGCCGCAACCTGCACGAGCTCCTGCAGTCGCTCGACAACGCGGCCCGGGAGGCCGGGCGGCCACGGCCGCGTCTATTGGCCGTCAGCAAGCGGCAACCTGTGACGGCAGTCGCGGAAATGGCCTCCACCTGGCGCCTGGAGCGCCCGGCGGAAGTGCCGGCGTTCGGCGAGAACTACGTCCAGGAGGCGCAGGCCAAGATTGCCGCGCTCGCCGGTTCCGGGCTGGAGTGGCACCTGGTGGGGCACCTGCAATCCAACAAGGCGGCGCTGGCGGCCAGCCTGTTCGACTGGGTGCAGACCGTGGACCGGGCGAAGCTCGCCAACGCGCTCGCCGCCGCCCGCGACCCGGCAAGCACTCCGTTGAACGTGCTGCTCCAGGTCAACATCGATGCCGAACCGGGCAAGCATGGCTGCGCGCCCGACGAGGTTCCGGCGCTGGCCGCGGCGGTCGCCGCGCAACCGCGCCTCGCATTGCGCGGGTTGATGGCGATCCCGGCGCCCTTCCCGGAGGTCGAGCGCCGGCGCGATGCGTTCCGGCGGATGCGTGTCCTGTTCGATGCACTGCGGGCCGCGCATCCGCAGGCCGATACGCTGTCGATGGGCATGAGCGACGACGCGGTGCTTGCGGTCGCCGAAGGTGCGACCATGGTGCGGGTCGGCACCGCCCTGTTCGGTGCCCGCCCTGGAGTGCGGCAATGAACGATTCGAGCATCGCCTTCATCGGCGGCGGCAACATGGCGCGCAGCCTGATCGGCGGCCTGGCGGCACGCGGTACGCCTGCGGCCGCGATCCGGGTCGCCGAGCCGGTCGCGGCGCTGCGCGAGGCGCTGCATCGCGATTTCGGCGTGGCTGCCACTGCGGACAACGCGAGGGCCGTCGCCGGCGCCTCGACCTGGGTGCTGGCGGTGAAGCCACAGGTATTGCGCGGCGTATGCGAGGCATTGGCGCCGGTGGCGCAGGCGGCGCGGCCGCTGGTGGTCTCGATCGCCGCCGGCATCACCGCGGCGCAGATCGACCGCTGGCTCGGCGGCAATGCCGCCGTCGTGCGCTGCATGCCGAACACCCCGGCGCTGCTCGGCGCCGGCGTCACCGGCCTGCATGCCAATGCGCGTGTCGATGCCGCGGGCCGCGGCGAGGCGGAAGCCCTGCTGTCCGCCGCGGGCGCGACAGTGTGGATCGGCGACGAAGCGCAGATGGATGCGGTCACCGCGGTGTCCGGCAGCGGCCCGGCCTACGTGTTCCTGCTCGCCGAGGCGATGCAGGCGGCGGCGCTGGCCGAAGGCCTGCCCGCCGATGCCGCGCGCACCCTGGTGCTGCAGACCGTGCTCGGCGCCGCACGCATGCTCACCGAGGACGACGTCGATGCGACCGAACTACGGCGGCGGGTGACCTCCCCCAACGGCACCACCCAGGCTGCGGTCGAAACCTTCGAGGCGGGTGGCCTGCGCGAGCTGGTGGCGCGCGCGATCCATGCGGCGACGGTGCGCGGCCGCGAACTTTCAGCGGCGAACGACTAGTCCGTGGAGCCGAGCCATGCTCGGCTGCGGTGCCGATAGCCGAGCATGGCTCGGCTCTACAGGGCCCAGGCGCGGATGATGCGCGCGATTCCGGCCACGCCATCGGTCAGCGCCGCGGGCCCCGGCTGCAGGATGATCGGCGACTTCACCTCGTGCAACTGGCCGGCGCGCACCGCCGGGATCGCATCCCAGCCCGGGCGCGCGGCCACTTTCTCCGGGCGGAACTTCTTGCCGCACCAGGAACCGAGGATGATGTCGGGCGCGCGCCGCACGACTTCGGAAGCATCCTCGAGGATGCGTCCCTTCGCCAGCGGCTCCAGCGCGCGTTCCGGGAAGATGTCGTCGCCGCCGGCGATGCGCACCAGCTCCGCGACCCAGCGGATGCCGGTGATCGGCGGCTCGTCCCATTCTTCGAAGTAGACCTTCGGCCGTCGCGGCAATCGCGCTGCGTCCGCGGCGATCGCATCGAGGCCGCGCTGCAGGTCGTCCGCGTACGCCTGCGCGCGATCTCCGGCGCCGACCAGCGCGCCCAGCCGGCGCACGTAGTCGAGGATGCCGTCGACGCTGCGGTGGTTGCTGATCCAGACCTCGATACCGCTGCGCACCAGCTCCGCGGCGATGTCGGCCTGGATGTCGGAGAAGCCCACGACGAAGTCCGGCCGCAGCGCCAGGATCTCGCCGATCTTCGCGCTGGTGAAGGCGCTGACCTTGGGCTTCTCGCGGCGCGCCGCCGGCGGCCGCACGGTGAAGCCGCTGATGCCGACGATCCGGTCCTGCTCGCCGAGTGCGTACAGCACCTCGGTCGGTTCCTCGGTCAGGCAGACGATGCGTTGCGGTCCGCTCACCGCTCTCACGGATACAGCATCCGCTTCGACCATCGGGCGGCGACGTCGCGCTCGTACAACCAGCGTTCGTGCCAGCGGAACTCGGCCGAGTACCAGAACTCGATCCAGCGCGGGCGCACCCGGAAGCCGGTCCAGCGCGGCGGCCGCGGCACCTCGCGCCCCTCGAACTGGCGCTCGACCTCGGTCAGCCGCTGCTCGAAGGTCTCGCGCGCGTCCAGCGTCTCCGATTGCAGCGAAGCCCACGCGCCCAGCTGGCTGCCGCGGGCGCGGGTCGCGAAGTAGGCATCCGCCTCGTCGTCGGGCACGCTGTGCACGCGCCCCTCGATCCGCACCTGCACGCCCTGGCGCACGCGCGGCCAGTGGAACAGCAGCGCCGCATAAGGATTGTCCTGCAGCTCGCGGCCCTTGCGCCCGTCCATGTGGGTGTAGAACACGAAGCCTCGGGCATCGAACGCCTTCAGCAGCACGGTCCGCGCCGATGGCCGCGCATCGAGCGTGGCGGTGGCGACCGTCATCGCGGTGCGGTCTGGCTCGCCGGCCGCGGCGGCCTCGTCGAACAGGCGCGCGAACTCGGTCAGCGCTTCGGCGTAGAGGGCGTCGTCGGCAACGTGGTCGTCCATTGCGGTATTGTCGCGCGATGCACGCCCACATGCATCCGCAACCCGCCCAGGGCTATGCCCCGGATTTCGTAGCCCGCATCCTCGATTTCGCCCGTCGCAGCGGCGAGCGCGTCTTCGCCATCGCCGGCCTGCAGGGCACCGGCAAATCGACCCTGTCGGCACAGGCGGCCAAGCTCGCGAAACAGCAGGGCAAACGGGTGGTCGCACTGTCGATCGACGATTTCTACCTCGGGCACGAAGCCCGGCAGCGGCTCGGCCGCGAGATACACCCGCTGTGCGCCACCCGCGGCGTCCCGGGCAGCCAGGACGTGCCATTGGCCTGCAACGTGATCGATGCGCTGCGCGAGGGACGCCCCACTACCCTGCCCCGTTTCGACAAGATCGCCGACGACCGCCTGCCGGAGTCGCAATGGCCGCTGGTGGAACACGCCGACCTGGTGCTGCTCGAAGGCTGGTTCCTCAAGGTGCCGCCGCAGCAACCGGCCGACCTGGTGGATCCGCTCAATGCGCTGGAACGCAACGAAGATCCCGACGGGACCTGGCGGCACTGGAGCAACGCCGCGCTGGCGGGCGACTTCCCGCCATTGTGGGCGCGGCTGCCGCGGCTGTTGTTCCTGCAGGGTCCCGGTTTCGACGTCGTGCCGCAATGGCGCTGGCAGCAGGAGCAGACGCTGCAGGCGCAGCACCCGGACCGGAAGGCGATGTCGCACGCGCAGGTGATGCGTTTCGTGCAGTTCTTCGAGCGGGTCAGCCGGCAGGCGATGAAGACGCTGCCGGCGATCGCGGACCAGGTGATCAGGCTCGACGCGGACCGCCAGCCACTTGATCCCTAGGATCCCGCCGCGGGACTTGCCAGTAGCCGGTCGATCACCGCGACGATCCGCGGAATCTCGTCGTCCAGGCTCGCGTCCAGTTCGAAACTCACCGTGACGTGCCCGTCGGGCACCGGATAGACGAGGGCGGTGAACAGGCCGTAGCGCGCGACCGCGTGCCTGAACCCGCCGCAATCGATGTTCCCGCGCTGGGTCAGGAGCTTGATCAGGGTCGGGTTGACGATGATCTCCTCGTACTGGTCCGACTCGTTGGAACCGAGCAGTTGCACATCGTCCCTGGACCGCAACCCCACCTCGCCGCCGAGGTAGGCCGCGACATAGCGAACGTTTGGCGATGCCGCGAAACACGACTCGATGACCTTCGCGTGAAGGCTCATGGGCTTTCCCTCGTGGACATTGGTGGGCCGTGATGGATTCGAACCATCGACCAAAAGATTAAAAGTCTTCTGCTCTACCAACTGAGCTAACGGCCCACGATGCCGTGACCGGCAAGCGGGAATTCTAGCGGTAACGGGTCGGGTCGGCGACGCCCGCCGCGGCGAAGCCGTCGGCGCGCAGCCGGCAGGCGTCGCAGTGGCCGCAGGCGCGTCCCTCGGCGTCGGCCTGGTAGCAGGACACCGTGAGCGCGAAATCCACGCCCAGGCGCAGGCCTTCACGCACGATGTCGGCCTTGGACATGCGCAGCAGGGGCGCGTGCACGCGGAAACCCGCGCCTTCCACACCGGCCCGGGTGGCGACGTTGGCGAGGCGTTCGAAGGCCTCGATGAACTCCGGGCGGCAATCCGGATAACCCGAGTAGTCGACCGCGTTCACGCCGCAGAACAGGTCCGCGCTGCCGACCACCTCGGCCCAGCCCAGCGCCAGCGACAGCATGATGGTGTTGCGCGCGGGCACGTAGGTGACCGGGATCGTACCGATGGGAGCAGCCGCGCCGACGGCATGGCCGTCGCTGTCTTCGGGCACGTCGATGCCGCTGTCGGTCAGGGCCGACCCGCCGATGCTGCGCAGGTCGACCGCCACGGTCTTGTGCGCCACCGCGCCCAGCGCTTCCGCGACCCGGACCGCGGCGTCGAGTTCGGAAGTGTGGCGCTGGCCATAGCGCACGCTCAGCGCATGCGCCGCGAAACCCCGTTCGCGGGCCATCGCCAGCACCACCGCCGAGTCCATCCCGCCGGAAACCAGCACCACTGCCGGATTGGAAACGCTCGCATCCATGTCCAACGCTCCTGTCTAGCGGCCCGGCTCGTCGTTCCAGAGGATCTTGTGCAGCTGCAGCTGGAACTTCACCGGCGGCCGCTCCGCCACGATCCAGTCGGCGAGTTCCCGTGCCGGCAACTGGCCGAAGCTGGGCGAGAACAGCACTTCGCAGCGTTCGTGCAACTTGTTCTGCGCGACAATGCCGCGGGCCCAGTCGAAGTCGGCGCGGTCGCAGAGCACGAACTTGACCTGGTCGTGCGCGGTCAGCAGCGGCAGGTTCTCCCACAGGTTGCGGGCGACCTCGCCGGAGCCCGGGGTCTTGATGTCGAGCACCCGCGATACCCGCGGGTCGACCGCGGAAATGTCGACCGCACCGGACGTTTCCAGCGAGACCACGTAGCCGGTGTCGCACAGGCGCTGCAACAGTCCGATGCAGCGCTTCTGCGCCAGCGGCTCGCCGCCGGTGACGCAGACGTGGCGCACGCCATGGGCTGCGACTTCGGCGAGGATGGCGTCGATCTCGCGCCACTCGCCGCCATGGAACGCATAGGCGGTGTCGCAGTAGCCGCAGCGCAGCGGGCAGCCGGTGAGGCGCACGAATACGCTCGGCCAGCCGGCGTCGCGGGCCTCGCCCTGCAGCGACAGGAAGATCTCGGTGATGCGCAGGCGGTCGGCCGTGGCGGCGCCGGCCGCTTCGGGGGCGACGCTGCTCCTCATGACGGTGTCCATGCCGGCATTTTACCGTCCGGCGGCCGCGGCGACGTCAGCGCAGCGACGTCAGCTGCATCGCCCGCAGGCGGTCCTGCGCGGTGCGCGCGGCATCGGTGCCGGGATAGCGCTGCACCACCTCGGCCAGGGTGGCTTCCGCCGCATCCTGCTGCGCCAGGCCGTACTGCGACAGCCCGAGCTTGAGCATCGCGCCCGGCGCCTTGTCGTGGGTGGGATAACGCTCGAGCAGCGCCTGGAACTGCTGCTGCGCGAGCTGGTAGTTCTGGGTGGCGTAGTAGCTTTCGCCCAGCCAGTAGAGCGCGTTGGGCGCCAGGCTGCCGCTCGGGTACTGCGCGAGGAAAGCCTGGAACTGGCGCGCGGACTCGTCGTAGCGGCCGGCCTTGAGCACGTCGAAGGCGGCACCATAGGCGCTGCGCTCGGCATCGCCGGCGGCGGGCGCGGGGCCGGTCGCGGGTGCGCTGGCGGCCGTGGGGGCGAGCTCGTCGGCCGGCGCGGTCGCCGGCGCCGCGGGAGTCGCACCGGCCGCGGGCGGCACGACCGCCGGAGCACCGCCTTCCAGGCGGTTCAGCCGGCCATCCAGGTCCAGGTACTGGTTGCGGCCGCTCTCCTGCGCCTGTTGCTGCTGGTGCTGCAGTTCCTCGATCTGGGCGCGCAGCGCCTGGACCTCGGACTTGAGCGCGGTGACCTGGTGCAGCAGGTCGATGTTGCCCTGGTCGGCGGCGGCACGCTGCTCCAGCGCCGACACGCGCTCCGCCAGGCTGGCACGCTGCGCAAACGCCGCCGGCGCGATCGCGAGCAAGGCCAATGCGACCGCCAATGCGGAAGTGCGGATTTTCATGGGCTGCTCCATCGAAGTCGATACCCCCAAAAGAGTAAGGCAGCGGGACCTCCGCTGCCTTACCGCATCCTGTCCGGGACTCCGGGACCGGGAAAATGTCGCCATTCCCCGTTCCCTGTTCCCTGTTCCCGCTCTTATTTCGCCGTATACACGATCTCGACGCGGCGGTTCTTCGCCCAGCAATCCTCGCTCGACTCGGTGCAGGTCGGGCGCTCCTCGCCGTAGCTGATCACGCTGATCTGGCTGCCGGAGCCGCCATTGGCCTGCAGCGCGGAGGACACGGCGTTGCCGCGGCGCTCGCCGAGGCCCATGTTGTATTCGCGGCTGCCGCGCTCGTCGGCGTTGCCTTCCAGGTTCATGCGCGAGGACGGGCGGTCGCGCAGGTACTTGGCGTGGCAGGCCATCGCCGCGGTGAATTCCGGACGCACCGCGTCCTGGTCGAAGTCGAAGTAGACGACGCGGGTGCGCAGGCAGCTGTCGGTGTCCAGGTCGCCGGGACCGTAGACGCCGGAAACCGGCGCCGGCTCGGTGACGGCGGGCGGCGGCGCGGTGGTCACCGGCGGCGGTGCTTCCTTGACCTTCTTGGAGCAGGCGACCGCCGCGGTGCACATCAGTGCCGTCAGCAGGATTCGGGTGGTGGTGTTCATGGTTTCTTCCTCGTCTGTTGGAACAGTGGATGGTCAAACGGGTACTACTTGCGGCCACCGGCGCCAGCCGTCGGCCGGAGTGCTCAGCGCCGCGCGCGATACGGACCCCAGGCAGGCTCGCGCACATCGCCGTCGGCGAGCACCAGGCGCTGGCGCACGCGGGCATCGGCCGACACCGCATACAGTACGCCGCGGCCGCCTTCCTTGGCCGCGTACAGCAGCATGCCGGCGTTGGGCGCGAAGCTGGGCGATTCGTCGAGCGAGCCCGGCGAGAGCAGGCTCCAGCGCGGCGAACCCAGGCTGCGGTCGAGCAGCGCGATGCGGTAGTTGTTGCCGTTGCCCTGGGTGGTGGCGATCTTCTTGCCGTCGAAGGACACCGCGGGATCGGCGTTGTAGCTGCCCTGGAACGTGACCCGGGTGGCGCTGCCGCCGCTGGCCGCGACCTGGTAGATCTGCGGCCTGCCGCCGCGGTCGGAGGTGAAGTACAGCGAGCCTCCGTCGGCGCTCCAGGTCGGCGACGTGTCGATGCCGAACTGGCGGGTGACCTGGGTCAGCGCCTTGCTGCCGAGGTCCATCACGTAGATCTCGGGGTTGCCCGACTTCGACAGTGTCAGCGCGAGCCGGCGCCCGTCCGGCGAGAATTCGGGCGCACCGTTGATGCCACGGAAGCTGGCGACCAGCTCGCGCGCACCGGTGGTGATGTCCTGGATGTAGATCGAGGAATTGCCGCGCTCGAAACTGACGTAGGCGAGCTTGCGCCCGTCCGGACTCCAGGCCGGCGACAGCAGCGGCTCGCCGGAGCGGACCACGGTCTGCGGGTTCCAGCCGTCGGAATCGGCGACCATCAGTGCGTAGTGGCTGCCCTTGCCCACGCCGGTGGCGGTGACATAGGCGATCCGGGTCCAGAATGCGCCGCGCACGCCCAGGATCTTCTCGTAGATGGCATCGGCGACCTGGTGCGCCACGTCGCGCATGGCATTGGCGCGCGCGGTCATGGCGAAGCCGAGCAGGCGCTCCTGTTTCGCGACATCGAACAACTCGTATTCGACCCGGTAACCGCCGTCCCCGGCGTCGAGGACCCGCCCGACCACCAGGAAGTCCTGCCTCAGCAAGCGCCAGGCCGGGTAGTCGACCTCGCCGCCGCTGGTCGGCCGCTGGACCATGTCGCGCTCGGGCAGGCTGCGGAACTGGCCGGAACGGTCCAGGTCGGCGCGCACCACTGCGGCCACGTCGGTTTCCGGCGCCACGGCACTGCCCTGGTAGGGCATCGGCACCACCGCGATCGGCAGCGCCGACGCGTTGCCGCCGATGATGTCGAGCTCCAGCGGACGCTCCTGGGCCCACGCCAGCACTGGCGACAGCAACAGCAGGGACAGGAACAGGCTGCGCAAAGCATTACTCATCAGGGGGATTCCCGGCCAAAGTCAGGAGTATTAACAGCTTGGCCGTGAACGTCCTCTCAAAGATGAATGGAGCCGTACTCGGCGGGCCCGCCGGGCGCCTTCAGCGGTCGGCGGCTTTGAAATTCAGCTTCAGGTTGCGGTTGAACACCGGCTCGAAGCCCGCGTACGGCAGGGGTTGGGCCTTCAGCACCGCGGCCTCGATCGAGCGGCGGCCAAGTTCGTCGTAGGGGCAGCTCGGATCGACCCTGGCCTCGATCACGGTACCGCCGGGAACCTGCCGGATCAGGATCACGCAAAGCTGCCCCAGCGGCACCGTGTCGGGCCGGGTCCAGTTGCGCAGGATGGCCTCCGTCAACGCAGCGGCATAACGCGCCCCGAGAGCCTCGTCGGCGCCATTGTTGCCCGGCGGCGGGCTGGCAGTGGCGGTGGCGGTGGCGGTCGCATTGCGCGCCCTGGCGTCGGCGATCTGGCGCAGTTTCTGCTCGGCGAGGTCGGCCGCGCGCCTGGCCTTCTCGCGCTCGGCGCGGATCTTTTCGAGCTTCTGCGCGATTTCCTTCTGCTCCTTCTGCTGCTGCGCGAGCCGCTGTTTCTTCTCCGCCTCCTCCTGGCGCTTGCGCTCGGTCAGGTCGATCTGTTCCTGGCGGCGCTTTTCCTCCTGCTCGCGCTCGGCCCGGCGAGCGGCTTCGGCTTCGCGCTCCATCCGCTCCTGCTCGCGCGTATCGGGCACCGGGATGCGCTCCTGGGCCTGCGGCTGCGGCGCCACCTGCGAATCCTCCGGCCGGGGTTCCGGCTCGGGTTGCGGCGGCGGCGCAGTCTCCCGCGGCTGCGGCGGTGCCGGCTCCGGCTCGCGCTCGGCCGGCGCGGCCAGCGCCCGCCGCAACGGCGCCGCCAGCGCGTCGGGATCGACCAGGTCGGCCTCGATCGCCGGGCCGGCCGCGGAAATCGGTGTCGCGGTCCGCGTCCACCACATCCCGGCGAACATCAAGGCGAACAGCAGCGCGTGCAGCAGCAGCGCGCTGACCACGGCCGTGCGGGTGTCGGCGCGGGTCTCCCTCACCTCGCGACCGGCTCCGGCGACTGCGTCAACAGCGTCGCCTTGTCCACCTTCGCTTCGCTGCGCAGCCGCTGCAGGATCCGCAGCACCGCGTCGTAGCGCACCGCGCCGTCGCCGGCGACGAACACCACGAGGTCCGGGTTGTTGGCGCGGAACGCCGTGACCCGCGCGACCAGCGCATCCTCGTCCAGCGCGACCTTGCTGGTGGCGCCCTGCTCGTCGCGCTGGATCAGCGACAGCGCGCCGTCATCGCCGACCTGCACCACCACCTGCTGCTTGGGTTGCTCGACGCTGGCGGCGGCGACCTGCGGCAGGCGCACGTCCACCCCGAGGTTCAGCAGCGGCGCGGTGACCATGAAGATGATCAGCAGCACCAGCATCACGTCGATGTAGGGCACCACGTTGATCTCGGCCTTGAGCTTGCGCTTGCGGATGCGCCGGCCGGTTGCGGTCATGGCCATCGGTCAGGCCTCGTCGGCGTGGGCCTGCCGCTGCAGGATCGAGGAAAACTCCTCGGAGAAGGTGTCGTAACGCACCGACATGCGCTCCACGCGGGTCGCGAAGCGGTTGTACGCCCAGACCGCCGGGATCGCTGCGAACAGGCCCATCGCGGTCGCGATCAGCGCCTCGGAAATGCCCGGCGCCACGGTGGCGATCGTCGCCTCCTTGACGTTGGCCAGGCCCTGGAACGCGACCATGATTCCCCACACCGTGCCCAGCAGGCCCACGTAGGGAGCGATCGAACCGACGTTGGCGAGGAACTCCAGGTTGCGTTCGAGCCCGTCGAGCTCGCGCGATGCGGTCGCGCGCATCGCCCGCTGCGCGCCCTCGAGCTGGATCCGGCTTTCGACCCCGCGGCGCTGGCGGGTGCGATTGAACTCGCGGAATCCGCCTTCGAAGATCGCCTCCAGGCCGCCGACCTCGCGGTTGCGCTCGGTGGCGCCGGCGTACAACTTGGACAGCTCCGCGCCCGACCAGAAGCGCTCCTCGAAGCGGTCGGCCTCGCGCTCGGTGCGGTCGAGCACGCGCTTCTTGCGGAAGATGATCACCCAGGAGGCGACCGAGCCGAACAGCAGCAGCAGCATCACCAGCTGCACCGGGAGGCTCGCATGCAGGACCAGCGCGAGCATGTCGATGCCGTTGTGGACGGTGGATGGATCGATGGGCTGCTGCATCAGTCGCTTGCCTCCAGGGCCTTGAGTTGGTCGTACAGCGGCGCGGGGATCGCGCGCGGCCGGAAATCGCCCGCGCCGAGCGCCGCGATCCGCACCGTCGCATCGAACAGCAATGTGCCGTCGCGACGGATTTCCTGCGCAATCACCAGGCTCGCCCGGCGGCACTCGCGCAACGCGACGGTAGCCGCGAGCGCGTCGTCCAGCCGTGCCGGCAGGCGGAAATCGACCTGCATGGCGCGCACCGCGAACACCAGCTCGTGCTCGCGCCGCATCGCCTCCTGGCCCTTGCCCAGCGCGCGCATCCATTCGCTGCGTGCGCGCTCGAGGAACGCCAGGTACTGCGCGTGGTAGACCACGCCGCCGGCGTCGGTATCTTCCCAGTAAACGCGGATCGGGTGGCTGAACACTGGTTAAGAGCCGGAGAAGCGGGAACGGGGAACAGGGAACGGGGAACAGGACATTGGGGCGATCATGAGGATGCTCTGGTGAGTATGGGATCAGAACAGCGAGGAGCCACTGTTCCCTGTTCCCTGTTCCCCGTTCCCCGCCCTCGGCCGCAGGCCGAGGTGCGCGTACGCCTTGTTCGTCGCCATCCGCCCGCGCGCGCTGCGCACCAGGTAGCCCTGCTGGATCAGGTACGGTTCGACCACGTCCTCGAGCGTGCCGCGCTCTTCGCTCAGGGCGGCGGCCAGCGACTCCACGCCCACAGGACCGCCGTCGAAGGCCTCCACTATCGTGCGCAGCAGGCGCCGGTCGAGCTCGTCGAAGCCCTCCGGGTCGACCTTGAGCATTTCCATCGCCGCGGCGGCGACCGCATCGTCGATATGCCCCGCTGCGCGCACCTGGGCATAGTCGCGCACCCGTCGCAGCAGGCGGTTGGCGATGCGCGGGGTGCCGCGCGCGCGCCGCGCGATCGCGTCCGCGCCCGCCGCCTCGCAGGCGATGCCCAGGATCTTCGCGGAGCGCCGCACGATCCGGGTCAGGTCCTCCACGCCGTAGAACTCCAGCCGCTGCACGATGCCGAAGCGATCGCGCAGCGGCGCGGTCAGCAGGCCCGCACGGGTGGTCGCGCCGATCAGCGTGAACGGCGGCAGGTCGAGCTTGATCGAGCGCGCGGCCGGGCCCTCGCCGATCATGATGTCGATCTGGAAGTCCTCCATCGCCGGATACAGCACCTCCTCCACGACCGGGGAGAGGCGGTGGATCTCGTCGATGAACAGCACGTCGTGCGGCTGCAGGTTGGTCAGCAGCGCGGCGAGATCGCCGGCCTTCTCGATCACCGGCCCCGAGGTCACCCGCAGGCCGACCCCGAGCTCGTTGGCGATCACGTGGCTGAGGGTGGTCTTGCCCAGCCCCGGCGGCCCGAAGATCAGGACGTGGTCCATGGCCTCGCCGCGCCGCTTGGCCGCCTCGATGAAGATGCCGAGCTGCTCGCGCACCGGCTGCTGGCCGAGGTACTCGTCCAGCCGCTTCGGCCGGATCGAGGCCTCGACGGCTTCGTCCTCGCGGGTGGCGTCGGCGGCGATGAGGCGGTCGGTCATGGCGCCATTATGGCGTCAGATCTCCACCTGCGCGCCGAGCTCCACCAGCCGGTTGCCGGGGATGCGGAAGAAGACGGTGGCCGGTGCGGCGTTGCGGTGCATGACCGCGAACAGCTTGTCGCGCCAGAACGGCATGCCGCGGCGCTTGCCCGCCACCACGTTCTCGCGGCTGGCGAAATAAGTGGTCTCCATGGGATCGAAATGGATCCCGCCGGCATCGCAGGAACGCATCAGCGCCAGCGGCACGTCCGGTGTCTCCATGAAGCCGAAGCGGATCACCACCCGGTGGAAGTCGTCGCCGATCGGGTCGATCTTCAGGCGCTTGCCCTGCGGCGCGTAGGGCACGTTCAGCGTTTCCACCGTCAGGAACACGTTGCGCTCGTGCAGCACCTTGTTGTGCTTGAGGTTGTGCAGCAGCGCCTGCGGCACCATGCCCTGCTGCGCGATCAGGAACACCGCCGTGCCGGGCACCCGCACCGGCGGCGCCAGCATCAGCCCGGGCAGGAAGCTGTCGAGCTGGATGCCTTCCTTGCGGATCTCCTGGTACAGCAGCTCGCGGCCTCGGCGCCAGGTGCGCAGCACGGTGAACACGGTCAGCCCGAGGATCACCGGGAACCACGCGCCGTCGAAGAACTTGACGCCGTTGGCCACCAGGAAGGCGATGTCGATCACCACGAACACCGCGCACAGCGGCAACACCCAGCGCCGCGCGCGCAGCCAGGTCGCGCGCGCGACCAGTGCCAGCAGCAGGGTGTCGATCAGCATGGTGCCGGACACCGAGACGCCGTACGCGGAGGCCAGCGCGGTCGAGCTCCTGAACGTCAGCACCAGCAGGATCACCGCGATCATCAGGGTCCAGTTGACCCAGGGAATGTAGATCTGGCCGATGGTCTCGCGCGAGGTGTGCCTGATGTCCATGCGCGGGATGTAGCCAAGCTGCATCGCCTGCCGCGCCACCGAGAATGCGCCGGTGATCACCGCCTGCGAGGCGATCACCGCGGCCACCGTCGCCAGCAGCACCATCGGCACCAGCCCCCAGTCGGGCACACCGCGGTAGAACGGGTTCTGGATCGCGGCCGGATCTTCCAGCACCAGCGCGCCCTGCCCCAGGTAGTTGAGCATCAGCGCCGGCAGCACGAACCAGTACCAGGCGTGGCGGATGGGACGCGCGCCGAAGTGGCCCATGTCGGCGTACAGCGCCTCGCCGCCGGTCACCGCCAGCACCACTGCACCGAGGATGAAGATCCCGTGGGTGCCGTGGTTTAGGAAGAAGCGCGTCGCGTACCACGGGCTGAAGGCCTTGAACACCTCCGGCGCATGGGTGATGTTGTGCACGCCGACGACCGCCAGGGTCAGGAACCACACCAGCATGATCGGCCCGAACAGGCGGCCGACCTTGGCGGTGCCGAAGCGCTGGGTCGCGAACACCACCACCAGCACGATGATCGTCAACGGCACCACCCAGCCCCCGAGTTGCGGCGCCGCGATCTCCAGGCCCTCGATCGCCGAGAGCGTGGTGATCGCCGGAGTGATCACGCCGTCGCCGAAGAACAGCGAGGCGCCGAAGATGCCGAGGATGCCGACCACGTAGGCCGACTGCGAACCCTTGGGCAGCGTGCGCTGGGCCAGCGCCATCAGCGCCATGATGCCGCCCTCGCCCTCGTTGTCCGCGCGCATGATCACGGTCACGTACTTGATCGTGACCACGATCGTCAGCGCCCAGAACACCAGCGAGAGGATGCCGAGCACGGTGTCGTGGTTGGCGACCAGCCCGTAATGCGGGCTGAAGGCTTCCTTCAGGGTGTACAGCGGACTGGTGCCGATGTCGCCGAACACGACGCCGACGGCACCGACCATCAGGCCTGCAAGGCCGACATGGCCTTGGGCGTGCGCCTGCTTGCCGGCGCGATTGGCGGATGGGATCTGCTTGCTCGACATGGGGTTTCCGGAGCGGGGGCCGCTCAGCGAAGCGCGGACTGTAGCGCCTTGCGGATGATGGCGGCAGCCTCGTCGCCCTGGGCGGTGGCATCGCGCGCCATGCGCGCGGCCTCGGCGGGCTTGTAGCCGAGCTGCTGCAGGGCCACGGTGGCCTCGGACTGGGCATCGCCCGCACCGGCGATTCCGGCCAGCGGGCCGCCACCGATGCCGAAGTCGGCCGCGCGATCGCGCAGCTCGACCACCATGCGTTCGGCGGTCTTCTTGCCGATCCCCGGGATCCGGGTGAGCGCGGTGACGTCGCCGGCCTGCAGCAGCCGCGCGAACTCGTCAACGCTGGCGCCGGAAAGCACCGCCAGCGCGATCTTCGCGCCGATCCCGGACACCTTCTGCACATCGCGGAACAACCGCCGCTCGCCTTCGCGCAGGAAGCCGTACAGCGCGACGCTGTCCTCCTTCTGCGCATAGTGGGTGAACAGCGCCACCTCGCGGCCGACCTCGGGCAGGTCGTAGAAGGTGCTCATCGGCGCTTCCAGTTCGTAGCCGACGCCGTTGACGTCGACCACCAGCCACGGCGGCTGCTTGTGCGCGAGGATGCCCTTCAGTCTGCCGATCATGCGCCGCGCCTCCGCAACAAAGCCGTGCTGATGCCGGTACGGCCGGCGGTCGCACTCATGTGCGCGTGGGTCAACGCCACCGCCAGCGCATCCGCGGCGTCGGCCTGCAGCTTGGCATCGGCGAGGTTGAGCAGCAAGCGCACCATGTGCTGCACCTGGGCCTTGTCGGCGGCGCCGCGGCCGACCAGCGACTGCTTGATCAGGCGCGGCGCGTATTCGCTCACCGGCAGCTTGCGCCGCACCACCGTCGCCAGCGCCGCGCCGCGCGCGTGCCCGAGCTTCAGCGCCGAGGTCGCGGACTTGTCCATGAACACCGTCTCGATCGCGACCTGCTGCGGCTGCCACTCGTCGAGCAGCGCCTCCAGGCCCTCGCACAACAGGCCCAGCCGCGACGGGAAATCCTCGGCGCCCAGCAGCACCAGCGCCTGCGCATGCACGTAGCGGCAGCGGCCGGTGGCATCGACGTCGATCACGCCGACCCCGGTGCGCTGCGAACCCGGGTCGATGCCGAGGATGCGGGTCACGATGCCAGGCTACGCCCAGGCGTCCGCGCCGAGCTCGGCGTTGGAATGGACCGCCTGCACGTCGTCCATGTCCTCCAGCCAGCGCAGCAGCTTGACCACCTGTTGCGCGATGTCGCCCTCGACCGCGATGTCGTTGTCGGCGCGCATGGTGACCTCGGCGATGTCCGGCTCCAGTCCCGCGGCTTGCATTGCCGCCCTGACTTCGGCCAGCGACTCCGGCGCGGTGACGACGTCGATCGCGCCATCCTCCGGATACACGACGATGTCGTCGGCACCGGCCTCGATCGCGGCTTCGGTGATCTTCTCTTCGTCGGCACCGGCCGCATACGACAGCACGCCGAGCTTGTGGAACATGAAGGCGACCGAACCCTCGGTGCCCAGGTTGCCGCCGAACTTGCCGAACGCATGGCGCACGTCGGCCACGGTGCGCACGCGGTTGTCGGTGAGGCAGTCGACGATCACCGCGATGCCGCCGGGGGCGTAGCCCTCGTAGCGGATCTCCTCGTACTCGACGCCCTCGAGTTCGCCGGTCGCCTTCCTGATCGCGCGCTCGATCACGTCCTTGGACATGTTCGCCGACAGGCCCTTGTCGATCGCGCTGCGCAGGCGCGGGTTGCCCGCGGGATCGCCGCCGCCCGCCCTTGCCGCAACCGAGATCTCGCGGATGATCTTGGTGAAGATCTTGCCGCGGCGCGCATCCTCGGCGTTCTTGCGCCCTTCGATGGAAGGTCCTCTACCCATGGATTGCGGTCTGTTGCCTGGAAAGGGCCGCGATTTTACCGCGTCCCGCCCCCGCCCGTAGGCGCGCGGAAGCGACCGTCGCGCAGGAAGGCCACCGCCTGGGCGGCGGCTTCCGGGGAAAACAGCAGGCCGCTGTGGCTGGCGTCCACCACCACGTGGTCGGCGATGCCTTCGAGCCGGGTCTCCGCGACCGCCACGGTGCCGTCGTGGTCGCCGTCGAAGCCGGCGAACAATGCGCCCAGGCCATGCCGCACCCGGCCGGCGATCACCCCGACTTCGGCCCGGCCCCGCCAGCAGTGGATGCCCTGCTGCAGCAATGCCGCGCTGCGCCCTAGCAGGCTGGCCGCCGGCGCCCAGCGCAGCATCCCGGTGGCGGCGCCGCTGCCGGTCAGCGGCGAGCCCATGCAGACCACCCGCGCCACCGGCAAGTCGGGTGCTTCGCACAGGGCCTGCAACGCGACCAGGCCGCCGAGGCTGTGGGCCACGATGTCGGCCCCGCCGCCTGCCTGCAGCAATTCGACCAGCCGCGGCACGGCCAGGTCGGGACCATCGGCCACGCTGTGGTAACTGAAGATCTCCGGCGCGAAACCCTGTGCGCGCAGCTGGGTCGCCAGCCAGTGCATGGAGGCGCCCGGCATCCACAACCCGTGCAGCAGGACGACGCGTCTGGTCATGCCATCGGCAGGCGCCGGAACATGAACTCCCGGTCGCGCACGCGCCCGACCGGGAACTCGTATTCGCCGGCCTTTTCGAATCCGTAGCGCGCATAGAAGCGTTGCGCGCCGTGGTTCTCCGACCATACGCTGATCCACAGCGTGCGCGGGCCGTCGCGCTGCAGCCACTCGAGCGTGGCGTCGAACAGGCGCGCACCCCAGCCACCGTTCTGCAGCGACGAGCGCAGGTACAGGCGCTTCAACTCGCCATCGCCTGCGGCGACGTCGGGATGCGGCAGCCCGCAGGCACCGGCGACCGCGTAGCCGGCGGCGGCGCCATCGTCTTCCAGCAGCCAGGCGGCGTAGCGCGGATCGTCGAGGTAACGCGCATACGCCTGCGGCGAATGGCTCTCGGCCAGGAACGCCTCGAGGTCCTCGGGCGGATACAGGTGGCCGAAGGTCTCGACGAACGTGTCGATGCCGACCTGCGACAGACGCTCCGCATCGGCCGGGGTCGCCAGACGGATCCGCGGCGCCATGCTCAGGCCTTCGGTGGCTTCGGCCGCACCGAGACGTGCACCTCGGCCAGCTGCCTGTCCGGCACCGGCGAGGGCGCGCCGGTCATCAGGCACTGCGCGGTGGTGGTCTTGGGGAAGGCGATCACGTCGCGGATCGATTCGGTGCCGGCCATCAATGCAGCGATGCGGTCGATGCCGAAAGCGATGCCGCCGTGCGGCGGGGCGCCGTACTTCAGCGCGTCGAGCAGGAAGCCGAACTTGGCCTGCGCCTCTTCGGCGCCGATGCCGAGCAGCTCGAACACCGCCGACTGCATCGACGAACGATGGATGCGGATCGAACCGCCGCCGATCTCGTTGCCGTTGAGCACCATGTCGTAGCCGCGGCTGACCGCAGTGGCGGCATTGGCGCGCAGGCCGGCCTCGTCGTCGACCGCCGGCGCGGTGAACGGATGGTGCAGCGCGACGTAGCGCTGCTCCTCCTCGTCCCACTCGAACATCGGGAAGTCGGTGACCCACAACGGCTTCCAGCCCTCGCCCACCAGGCCGAAGTCCTTGCCGGCCTTGAGCCGGACGGCGCCCATGAAGTCGCTGACGGTTCGGTACGGGCCGGCGCCGAAGAACACGAGGTCGCCGTTGCCGGCGCCCACCGCCTGCAGCAGTGCGGCGAACGCCGCTTCGTCGAAGAACTTCGCGATCGGCGAGCTGACCTCGCCGGTCTCGGACAACTTCACGTAGGCCAGGCCCTTGGAGCCGTATTTCGCGGCGTGCGCGGCATGATCGTCGATCTGCTTGCGCGACAGCGTGGCGCCGCCGGGGATGCGCAACGCGGCGACACGGCCGCCTTCGGCATTCGCCCAATCGGTGAATACCTTGAATCGGCTGCCCTTCACCAGCTCGGCGACATCGACCAGTTCCAGCGCGATGCGCAGGTCCGGCTTGTCGGAACCGTAGCGGCGCATGGCCTCGGCCCAGGTCATGCGCGGGAAGGCGCCGAGATCCACGTCCATCACTTCGCGGAACACGTCGCGCATCAGCGCCTCGGTGGTGTCCTGCACGATCTTCTCGTCGACCCAGGCGAACTCCATGTCCAGTTGGGTGAACTCGAGCTGGCGGTCGGCGCGCAGGGCCTCGTCGCGGAAGCAGCGCGCAATCTGGTAGTAACGGTCGAAGCCGGCCACCATCAGGATCTGCTTGAACAGCTGCGGCGACTGCGGCAGCGCGTAGAACTCGCCCTCGTGCATGCGCGCCGGCACCAGGAAGTCGCGCGCGCCCTCGGGCGTGGCCTTGGTCAGGATCGGGGTCTCGATGTCCTGGAAGCCGCGCGCATCGAGCCAGCGTCGCAGCGCCTGCACCAGCTTGATGCGGGTGCGCATCATCTGCTGCATTTTCGGCGTGCGCAGGTCGAGGTAGCGGTACTTGAGGCGGATGTCCTCGCCGGCGTTCTCGTGGGCGTGGAACGGCAGCGGCTCGGCCTTGTTGAGCACCTCGATCCGGGTCGCGACCACTTCCACCTGGCCGGTCGCGATCTTCGGGTTGACGCTCTGGCGCCGGCGCACCGTGCCGGTCACGCGCAGGCAATCCTCGTAGCCGACCTGGGCCGCGGTGGCGACCACGTCCGCATTGCCCGCGCCGTCGGACGGCTCGGCCACCACCTGGACGATGCCTTCGTGGTCGCGCAGGTCGATGAAGCACAGCCCGCCGAGGTCGCGGGCGACGTCGGCCCAGCCGCAGAGGATGACGGACCGGCCGACCAGGGACTCGTCGATCAGGCCGCAGAAATGGGTACGCATGGGGCAGTGGGCCGCGGGGAACAGCCCATCATTCTAGCGGCTCTAGGTGGCGCCGGCCTTGGACTTGGCCGCTGCCGGCTTCGGCTCTGCAGGCTTGCTCACGGCTGGTTTGGGCTCCGCGACGGGCTTGGCCGCCTCCCCGGCGAGGTTGTGCTTCTTGTCGCCGGCCTTCTTGAAGTCGGTCTCGTACCAGCCGCTGCCGGCAAGGCGGAAGCTCGGCGCGGTCACCTGCCGCTTCACGGCCGGGGCACCGCATTCGGGGCAGGCTTCGGGATCGGGGTCGGAAAGCCGCTGCAGGCGATCGAACTGGTGGCCGCAGGTGTCGCAGGCGAAAGCGTAGATGGGCATGCCGCTATTCTGGGGCCTGCGCCGACACAATCAAGGAGCCGCCATGTCCGACCGCCAACCCGCTTCGTCCATTCCCGGTGTTTCCGTCATCGCCGCGCTGCTGCTGGCGCTGGGCCTGCTCGGCGCCGGCTGGTTCGCTTCGCAGGGCATGGCCCGGCTCAAGACCCAGGACCGCTACGTGACGGTCAAGGGCTCGGCCGAGCGCATCGTCGACGCCGACCTGGTGGTGTGGCCGCTGCCGCACTCGGTCGGCGGCAACGACCTGGCCCAGGTGCAGCGGCAACTCGACGCCAATACCGCCACCATCCGCGAGTTCTTCCTGCAGGCCGGCTTCAAGGCCGACGAGATCGTGGTCTCGCCGCCGCGGCTGGAGGATCGCTGGGCCTACGCCTATGGCGACAACCGGCCGCCCGAGCGTTATCGCTACGGCAACACCGTCAGCCTGCGCACCAACAACGTCGCCAAGGCGCTGGCCGCGCTGCGCCAGAGCGGGCAACTGGTCGGGCGCGGGGTGATGATCGGCGAAGGCAGTCAGCCCGAATTCGACTATACGAAGCTCAACGACATCAAGCCGGCGCTGATCGCCGAAGCCACCGCCAACGCGCGCGAGTCGGCGGAGCAGTTCGCCAAGGACTCGCATTCCCGGATCGGCGGCATCCGCAGCGCCAACCAGGGCGTCATCACCATCGGCGACCGCGACCAGGGCAGCCCGCAGGTGAAGAAGGTGCGGGTGGTGACGACGGTCGAGTACTTCCTGAAGGATTAGGCCGCGTCGTACAGCGACAGCAGCGCCTGCTCGGCGGAGTCCAGTTCGCCGCGCAGCGCGGCCTGCTCGCGGCCGAGTTGCCCGGCGCGCGCACCGTTGTCGCGCGCATACAGCCCGGGATCCGCGAGTTCGGCCTCGATGGCTGCAAGCCGTGATTCGATTTCGCCCACGCGTGCCTCGGCCTTCGCCAGCTTGTGCGGGTTGATCTTCGCGGCCGGCTTCGCCGCGGGAGGCGGCGTCGCGGCGGCCTTCGCCGGCTTGTCGGCCTTCGCCGATTCGTTGCCGGGGCGCGAGCGCAGCCACGCCGCGTATTCGTCGAGGTCGCCGTCGAAGGCCTCGACCCGGCCGTTGGCGACGCGCACGAACCTGTCGCAGACCAGGCCGATCAGGTGGCGATCGTGCGAGACCAGCACGATCGCCCCGTCGAAGTCACTCAGGGCCTCGGCCAGCGCTTCGCGCATGTCGAGGTCGAGGTGGTTGGTCGGCTCGTCGAGCAGCAGCACGTTGGGCTGGCGCCAGGCGATCAACGCCAGCGCCAGGCGCGCCTTCTCGCCGCCGGAGAAGCTGTCGATCGACTCGAACGCGCGTTCGCCGGCGAAGTTCCACTTGCCGAGGAAGTCGCGGAACGCCTGGTTGGTGCCGTCGGGCGCGATCTCGCGCAGGTGGTCGATCGGCGAATGCCCGGCCAGCAGCGACTCCACCGTGTGCTGGGCGAAATAACCGATGCGCATGTCCGGGTGCGCGTTGCGCTCGCCGGCCAGTGGCGGCAATTCGCCCACGAGCGTTTTCACCAGCGTCGACTTGCCCGCCCCGTTCGGCCCGAGCAGCCCGATGCGGTCGCCCGCCTCCAGGCCGAATTCGACATCGTGCAGGATCACCGTCGGTGCATATCCGCAGTCGGCGTGCCCGAGCCGCACCAGGCTGGTGGGCATCCGCGCCGGCTGCGGGAATTCGATCCGGAACGAGCGCTCGGCGCGCACCGCCTCGGTGCCGGCGAGCTTGGCCAGCCGCTTCATCCGCGACTGCGCCTGTTTCGCCTTGCTGGCCTTGGCCTTGAAGCGGTCGATGAAGCTCTGCAGGTGCGCGCGCTCGACCTGTTCCTTGTCGTGCGCGATCTGCTGCTGGCGCAGCTGCTCGGCGCGCTGCCTCTCAAAAGACGTGTAGTCGCCGGTATACAGCTTCGCCTTGCCCTCGTTGAGGTGCAGGGTGTGGGTGGCGACGTTGTCGAGGAACTCGCGGTCGTGCGAGATCACCAGCAGCGTGCCCGGATAGCGCAGCAACCATTGCTCCAGCCACAGCACCGCATCCAGGTCGAGGTGGTTGGTCGGCTCGTCGAGCAGCAGCAGGTCGCTGGGGGTCATCAGCGCGCGGGCGACGTTGAGGCGCACGCGCCAGCCGCCCGAAAAATCGGACACCGCCTTGCCATGCGTCTCGGCCGGGAAGCCCAGCCCGTGCAGCAGCTTGCCGGCGCGCGCGCTGGCGTCGTAGCCGTCCAGTTCCTCCAGCCGGTGGTGGGCCTCGGCAACGGCCTCCCAATCCTCGCTGGCGAACGCGTTGGCCTCGGCCTGGATCGCCTCGTGCACCGCCTTGTCGCCCGAGAGCACGAAGTCCAGCGCGGTGTCCGGCAGCGACGGCGTCTCCTGCGCGACCCAGGCGATGCGCGCCTTGCCCGGCAGGTCCAGGTCGCCCCTGTCCGGCTCGAGCTGGCCCATCAACGCGGCGAACAGCGACGACTTGCCGGTGCCGTTGCGGCCGACCACGCCCACCCGCCAGCCGGCATGCAGGGTCAGGTCGACATCGGACAGCAGCAGGCGTTCGCCCCGCCGGAGGGCGAAATTGCGGAAGGAAATCATCCCGCCATTGTAACGGTGCGCCCGGCCCGACAGGCTTTCACCCGGCCCCCGACCGCCACCCGATAGCTTGCCGGGATGGATCTCAAGAGCGGTTACCCCTGGTGGACGGTGCGCAACGGCCTGCCCTGCCAGTTCCCGCCGCTGCGCAGCGACCTGCGCTGCGACGTGGCGATCGTCGGCGGCGGGATCAGCGGCGCGCTGATCGCCGACGAGTTCGCCGCCCACGGCCATGAGGTCGTGCTGGTCGAGGGCCGCGACATCGGCTGGGGCAGCACCGCGGCGAGCACCGCGCTGCTGCAGTACGAGATCGACGCGCCGATGACGGAGCTGGCGAAGCAGTATGGCGAGGAGGCGGCGGTGCTCGCCTACCAGGCCTGCGTCGAGGCCGTCGGCCTGCTCCGGGCCAGGGCAACCGAGGTGCGCGATGTCGGCAGCGCCCGCGCCGACAGCGTCTACTACGCCAGCAAGCGCAGCCATCTGGGGCCGCTGCGCGCCGAGTTCGAGTTGCGCGCGCGCCACGGACTCGCGGTGGAATGGCTGGACGCGGGCGCGGTGCGCGCGGCCTACGGCTTCGATGCGCCCGCCGCGATCCTGAGCAAGGTCGCCGCACGCATGGATCCGTACCGGATGACCTATCGCCTGCTGGCGCGGTTGCAGCGGCGCGGCACCGCCGTGTTCGACCGCACCACCATCGAGGACCTGCATCCGCGCAGCCGCGGGGTCACCCTGCGCACCACCGACGGCTTCCGCATCGATGCGCGTCACGTGGTGCTGGCGGCCGGCTACGAGAACCAGCGTTGGCTCGACCACCGGGTCGCGCGCAACCGCAGCAGCTACGCCTTCATCTCCGATCCCGTCGACGATGGCGCGCTGGGGCCACTGGCGACCACCCTGTTCTGGGAAACCGCGCGCCCCTATCTGTACCTGCGCGGCAGCGACGATGGCCGGGTCCTGGTCGGCGGCGCGGACGATGCGGTCGATCTGCCGGCGCGCCGCGATCGCCGCGTGGACCGCAAGTCGCGCAAGCTGCTGCGGCAGGTGCTGGCGCTGTTCCCGCAATTGCCGATCCGGCCGGCCTTCGCCTGGGCAGGGACCTTCGCCGAGACTGTCGACGGGCTGCCGTTCTTCGGCCCGCATCCGCAACATGGTCCGCGGGTGCTGTTCGCGATGGCCTACGGCGGCAACGGCATCGTCTACAGCATGCTCGGGGCTGGATTGCTGCGGGCGCTGGTCGAGCGCCGCCGGCATCCGCTCGCCACCCTGTTCGGGTTTGCGCGCATCGGCCGCTAGCGGCGACACTCCCTTCCCGCCCCCCGACGGATGTCCGATGCCCCAGCACACCTCGCTGATCGCCATGCTCGTGTTCGGCTTCGTGCTCGCCTTCGTGCTGGGCGCGCTGGCCAACCGGCTGCGGCTGTCGCCGCTGGTGGGCTATCTGCTGGCGGGGGTACTGGCCGGGCCGTTCACGCCGGGCTTCGTCGGCGATGCCGAGATCGCCCCGCAGCTGGCCGAGATCGGCGTGATCCTGCTGATGTTCGGGGTCGGCCTGCATTTCTCGCTGCGCGACCTGATGTCGGTCCGCAACATCGCCATCCCCGGCGCGGTGGCGCAGATCGCGGTGGCGACCGTGCTGGGCTGGGGTTTGTCCGAACTGATGGGCTGGTCGCATGTGCAGGGCGTGGTGTTCGGCTTCTCGCTGGCCACCGCCAGCACCGTGGTGCTGCTGCGCGCGATGGAGGAACGGCGGCTGCTGGACACGCGCCGCGGCAAGATCGCGGTCGGCTGGCTGATCGTCGAAGACCTGGCCTGCGTGCTGGCGCTGGTGCTGATCCCGGCGCTGGCCGGAGCATTCGACGGCGGCGGCGAATCCGCGGGCGGCGTGTGGAAGGCGCTGGCGCTGACCTTCGGCAAGGTCGTCGCCTTCGTGGTGTTCATGCTGGTGGTCGGGCGCAAGGCGATCCCGTGGATCCTGGAACGCACCGCGGGCACCGGCTCGCGCGAACTGTTCACGCTGGCGGTGCTGGCGATCGCGATGGGCGTGGCGTTCGGCTCGGCCGAACTGTTCGGGGTGTCGTTCGCGCTGGGCGCGTTCTTCGCCGGCATGCTGCTGAACGAATCCGAGTTCAGCCACCAGGCGGCGCAGGATTCGCTGCCGATGCGCGACGCGTTCGCGGTGCTGTTCTTCGTCTCGGTAGGCATGCTGTTCGACCCCAACATCCTGGTCGAGCACCCGCTGCAGGTACTGGCCACGACCCTGATCATCGTGTTCGGCAAGTCGGCGGCGGCCTACGTGATCGTGCGCGCGTTCGGCCACCCCGTCTCGACCGCGCTGACCATCTCCACCAGCCTGGCGCAGATCGGCGAGTTCGCCTTCATCATCGCCGGACTGGGACTGACGCTCGGGATCCTGCCGCAGGACGGCTACAGCCTGGTACTCGCCGGCGCGCTGATCTCGATCATGCTCAACCCGATCCTGTTCATGGCACTGGATCGCTGGCAGGCGCGCGAGGATGCGCGCGTGTTGCGCGAAGCACCACCGGAACCGGCCGTGGTGCCGATGGACATCGCCGACCACACGATCATCGTCGGCTATGGCCGGGTCGGCGGCCAGCTTGCGCATCTGCTGCACGAACGCGGGGTGCCGTTGGTGGTGATCGAGGACGATGCCGCCCTGGTGGCGCAGGCGCGCGCGCATGGGTTGCCTGCGATCCGCGGCAACGTGGCCAGCAAGCGGGTCATGCTGGAGGCGGCGCCGGAGCGGGCGAAGCTGGCGGTGTTCGCGATCCCGCAGGCGCTGGAGGCGGGCGAGACGATCGAGCGGCTGAAGGCGCTCAATCCGGCGATCACGGTGCTGGCGCGTGCGCACAGCGAGGCGCAGGTGCGGCATCTGCTGGCGCACGGTGCCGACGCTGCCGTCCTGGCCGAACGCGAACTCGCCTACTCCCTCGCCGAGATGGTCATGGCGACCCCGCCCTACCGGCCGGCTCGCGCGTAACGGCGCATGGAACTTCGGGTGGGGGCCGCCGCGAGGCCGCTTTCCCCAAGTCGGAGCACGCCGTGAATACATCCATGTAGGCTCTGCTGCGGCATCCATGCCGCAGAAGGCCCCGTCTTGGGGAAAGCAACCTCACGACGTCCTCGGCAGTCGGAAGTCGCAGGCTTCGGTTACACGAGCCAGGCGGCTTCGCGTGCGACAGGCGCCGGGAGGGTGTGGGTTTGAGGCGGGACCGTCGCCGGCATGGATGCCGGCGCCGAGCCTACATGGATGTATTCACGGCGTGTCCCGACTCAAACCCACACCCTCCCGTTGCCCCTCAAGGAAGACCCGTGCTTCGGGTCAGCGGAAGGTGAGGTGGCCGGCTTCGGCATCGACGTGGATGGTCGTGCCGCTGGCGAATTCGCCGGAGAGGATCTTCTGCGCCAGCGGATTCTCGAGTTGCGCCTGGATCGCGCGCTTGAGCGGACGCGCGCCGTAGACCGGGTCGAAACCGGCATTGCCCAGCAGCTCGAGCGCCTTGTCCGACAACGCGATCGCGATGCCGCGCTCGGCCAGGCGCCTCTCCAGGCCGCGCAGCTGGATCTTCGCGATCTGCTTGATCTGCGCCTTGTCCAGCGGGTGGAACACCACGATGTCGTCGAGGCGGTTGATGAACTCCGGGCGGAAATGGCCCTGGACCACGCCCATCACCGCCGCCTTCATCTGCGTGTAGGCCTCCGCGGAATCGTCGCCGGCGCCGCTTCCATCGAACATGTCCTGGATCATCTGCGAGCCGAGATTGCTGGTCATCACGATCACGGTGTTGCGGAAGTCCACGGTGCGGCCCTGGCCGTCGGTGAGGCGGCCGTCGTCGAGCACCTGCAGCAGGATGTTGAACACGTCCGGATGCGCTTTCTCGACCTCGTCGAGCAGGATCACGCTGTACGGACGCCGGCGCACCGCTTCGGTCAGGTAGCCGCCTTCCTCGTAGCCGACATAGCCGGGAGGCGCGCCGATCAGCCGCGCCACCGAGTGCTTCTCCATGAACTCGGACATGTCGATCCGTACCATCGCGTCGCTGGAGTCGAACAGGAACTCGGCCAGCGCCTTGGTCAACTCGGTCTTGCCGACGCCGGTCGGTCCCAGGAACAGGAACGAGCCACTCGGGCGATTGGGATCGGACAGCCCCGCGCGCGAACGCCGCACCGCATCGGACACGACCTTGATCGCCTCGTCCTGCCCGACCACGCGCGCATGCAGCTGGTCCTCCATCTTCAGCAACTTCTCGCGCTCGCCCTCGAGCATCTTCGACACCGGGATGCCGGTCCAACGTGCGACCACCTGCGCGATCTCCTCGGCGGTGACCTTGTCCTGCAGCAGGGTGAAGCCCTTGGTCTCCGCCTCCTGCGCGGCAGCGAGCTGCTTCTCCAGTTCCGGAATGCGGCCGTACTGGATCTCGCTCATGCGCGCGTAATCCTGGCGCCTTTGCGCGGCCTCCAGGTCCAGGCGCGCCTGCTCGAGTTGCTCCTTCACCTTCGTCGCGCCCTGCAGCGTGGCCTTCTCGGCCTTCCAGACTTCCTCGAGATCGTTGAACTCGCGCTCGAGAACGGCGATCTGCTCTTCCAGGTCCGCAAGCCGCTTCTTCGACTCCGCGTCCTTCTCCTTCTTCAACGCCTCGCGCTGGATCTTGAGCTGGATCAGGCGCCGCTCCTTGCGATCCATCTCCTCCGGCTTGGAATCGATCTCCATGCGGATGCGCGACGCCGCCTCGTCCATCAGGTCGATGGCCTTGTCCGGCAACTGGCGGTCGGCGATGTAGCGGTTGGACAACGTGGCCGCGGCGACGATCGCCGGATCGGTGATCTCCACGCCGTGGTGCACCGCGTAGCGCTCCTTGAGGCCGCGCAGGATCGCGATCGTGTCCTCCACGCTCGGCTCCCCGACGAACACCTTCTGGAAGCGCCGTTCCAGCGCGGCGTCTTTTTCGACGTACTTGCGGTATTCGTCGAGCGTGGTGGCGCCGATGCAGTGCAACTCGCCGCGCGCGAGCGCCGGCTTGAGCATGTTGCCCGCGTCCATCGAACCTTCTGCCTTGCCGGCGCCGACCATCGTGTGCAGCTCGTCGATGAAGAGGATGATCTGGCCCTCGTTCTTGGCGAGGTCGTTGAGCACCGCCTTGAGCCGCTCCTCGAACTCGCCGCGGAACTTGGCGCCGGCGATCAGCGCGCCCATGTCCAGCGACAGCACGCGCTTGCCCTTGAGGCCTTCCGGCACCTCGTTGTTGACGATGCGCTGGGCCAGGCCTTCCACGATCGCGGTCTTGCCCACGCCGGGCTCGCCGATCAGCACCGGGTTGTTCTTGGTCCGCCGCTGCAGCACCTGGATGGTGCGGCGGATCTCCTCGTCGCGGCCGACCACCGGGTCGAGCTTGCCGGACTCGGCGCGCGCGGTGAGGTCGATGGTGTACTTCTCGAGCGCCTGGCGCGCTTCCTCGGCATTCTCGCCCTGCACCTTCTCGCCGCCGCGCATGGCGTCGATCGCGGCCTCCAGCTTCTGCTTCGTGGCACCCGCGGCCTTGAGCGCGCGCCCGGCTTCGCCGTTGTCGTCCACTGCCGCAAGCAGGAACAGCTCGCTGGCGATGAAGGCGTCGCCGCGCCGCTGCGCCAGCTTGTCGGTGACGTTGAGCAGGCGGCCGAGGTCGTTGCCGAGCGAGATGCTGCCTTCCTGCCCGGACACCTGCGGCAGTTTGTCGAGGACTTCGCCGAGGCGTTCGCGCAGCAGCGGCACGTTGACGCCCGCCTGCGCCAGCAGCGGGCGGGTGCCGCCGCCCGACTGGTCGAGCAGCGCGACCAGCAGGTGCGCCGGCTCGATCAGGTTGTGGTCGCGGCCGACGGCCATCGACTGGGCGTCGGCCAGCGCTTGCTGGAAGCGCGAAGTGAGCTTGTCCATGCGCATGGAATGGGTCCTCGCCGGGGGCCAACACGTGGCCAATGTCCTCCAGATGCGGTTTCGACGCCGTGATTCAAGCCGGCTGGGCGCCGGACCGGTGCCTGCGTTATGGTCGCGTTCTCCCTTCAGCGACCATCCGGCATGCCCCGAGTCCGCGTCCACGCCCCTGTCTTGTCGGTTTTGTTGTTCGCGCTTCCATTCGCCGCGCCGGTGGCCGCGGCATCGTCGCCCGGCCAGGGCCTGTCGGCCCGGGAACAACGCATCAGCGCCGCGGTGACCGCCGGCCAGGAGGACGCGATCGCCCTGCTGGCCCGCCTGGTGGAGCAGAACAGCGGCACCCTCAATCCGGCCGGAGTGGAAGCGGTGGCGAGGATGCTGGCGCCGGAGTTCGAAGCCCTGGGCTTCAGCGTGACCTGGAAGCCACTGCCGCAGACCGGGCGCGCCGGCCACCTGCTCGCCGTGCACAAGGGCTCGAGCAAGGGCAAGCGCATCCTGCTGATCGGCCATCTCGACACGGTTTTCGAGAGGGACAGTCCGTTCACCGGCTTCAGGCGCGAGGGCACGCGCGGCATCGGCCCCGGCGTGAGCGACAACAAGGGCGGCGTGGCGGTGATGCTGGCCGCGCTGCATGCGATGCACGCCGCCGGTGCGTTGCGCGACGCAGACATCGAAGTGGTGCTGACCGGCGACGAGGAGGACGCAGGCAGTCCGGTGGCGCTGGCGCGTGCGGATCTGGTCGCCGCCGGCCGCCGTGCGGACGTGGCGCTGGACTTCGAGAATCTCGCCCGCGAGGACGGCCTCGACATGGGCTCGATCGCGCGGCGCTCTTCCAACAGCTGGACGCTGACCGTGCATGGCGAAACCGGGCACAGCTCCGGCATCTTCTCCCCATCGATGGGCGACGGTGCGATCTTCGAGCTCGCGCGCATCCTCGCCGCGTTCCGCACCGAACTGCCGGAACCGAACCTGACCTTCAACGTCGGCCTGGCCGGCGGCGGCCAGGTCGCGGCATTCGACGCCAGCAAGACGCGGATCGCGCTTGGCGGCAAGGACAACATCGTGCCTCCGGTCGCGCTGGCCCGCGGCGACTTCCGCACGCTCAGCGCCGAGCAGACCAGCCGCGTGGGCGAAAAGATGCGCGCGATCGTCGCCCGCCACCTGCCGCGCACCACGGCCACGCTGGAGATCGACGAAGGCTACCCGCCGATGGCGCCAACCGCAGGCAACCGCGCCCTGCTCGCGCAGCTCAACGAGATCAACCAGGACCTCGGACTGCCGCAGATGGGCGAACTCGATCCGCTGAGGCGCGGCGCCGGCGATATTTCCTTCGTCGCCGCGGACGTGGACGGACTGGTCGGAATGGGTATCGCCGGCTCGGGCAGCCATGCCGACGGCGAAAGCGCCGACCTCGATTCGATCCTGCGCCAGGCCCGGCGCGCGGCGATCCTGATGCATCGGCTGGCGAACACCGCGCGTTGACACCGATGGCGTGAAGGGCCGCTAACACGGCGTTGGCACAATGGGCGCATGCCAGCGAGCCTTCGGAAACGGGCGCGACCGCCGACGCCGACCGACGACTGGGCGCTGTTCCTCGACGTGGACGGTTGCCTCCTCGACTTCGCCGACGCCCCGGACAGCGTCCGCCTGCCGCAGCGCCTGCCGGCCCTGCTGGCGCGGCTGTCGTACCGCTTGGGCGGCGCGATGGCCCTGGTCAGCGGCCGTCCGCTCTCCGGCCTGGATCGCCTGTTCGCACCGATGCGGATGCCGGCCGCGGGCCTGCACGGGCTGGAACTGCGCAATGGCAAGTGCCTGCGGCCGGCACCGGAGGCACCCGCCGCGCTGGCCGATATCCGCGCTGAAGCGATCGCCCTGGCCGCCGGCTATCCCGGCGCCATCGTCGAGGACAAGGGCCCGGCCCTCGGCCTGCATTGGCGCGGCGCGCCGGCGGCGCGCGGCGCGCTGCAGGGTTTGGCCGCCGCCGCGCTTCCGCGCCTGCCGGGATACCGCCTGCAGCACGGCGACAGCGTCGTCGAGTTGCGCCCGGCCGACGGCGACAAGGGCCTGGCGATCGCCGCGCTGCTCGAGCAGCCGCCGTTCCGCAACCGGGTGCCGGTATTCGCCGGCGACGATCTGACCGACGAGAGCGGATTCGCCGTGGTCAACGCGCGCCACGGCGTCAGCGTGCTGGTCGGCGCGCGCGAACCCAGCGCCGCGCACTACGCGCTGCGCAGTCCCCACGCGGTGCGACGCTGGCTTGCCACGGGCGCAGGACGATGAACAACCTCGACCTGGGCATGGTCGGCAACGGCAGCTTCGGTGCGCTGCTCGATGCGCGCGGCCGCGTGGTGTGGAGTTGCCTGCCGGCGTTCGACGGCGATCCGGCGTTCTGCGCCCTGCTGCAGCCGAAGCTGGACGGCGGCGACTGGGCGGTGGAGCTGGAGGACTTCACCGGTGCGGAACAGCACTACCTCGAGAACACCGCGATCCTGCGCACGCTGCTGCACGACGCCCACGGCGGCACCGTGGAGCAGATCGACTTCGCCCCGCGCTGGCGCCAGCACGGCCGCTTCTACCGGCCGGTGATGCTGATGCGGCGGATCCGGCCGCTGACCGGCAGCCCGCGCGTGCGCATCCGGCTGCGGCCGCTGGCCGAATGGGGCGCGCGCGTGCCCGAGCGCACCTGGGGCAGCAACCACCTGCGCTTCCTGTTGCCGGGGATGACCCTGCGGCTGACCACCGACGCGCCGCTGCGGCTGATCCGCGACGAACTCGCGTTCGTGCTCGACCGCGAACTGGGCTTCGTGCTGGGGCCGGACGAGACGCTCACCCGGCCGGTCTCGCGCTTCATCGAGGACGCCCAGCGCCAGACCACCGATTACTGGATCGAATGGACGCGCTACCTGTCGCTGCCGCTGGAATGGCAGGAGGCGGTGATCCGCAGCGCGATCACGCTCAAGCTGTGCCAGTACGAGGACACCGGCGGGATCGTGGCGGCGATGACCACCTCGATCCCGGAAGCGCCGCACACCCAGCGCAACTGGGATTACCGCTACTGCTGGCTGCGCGACTCGGCCTTCGTGGTGCGCGCGCTGAACCGGCTGGGCGCGACCCGCAGCATGGAGGAGTACATCCGCTACATCTTCAACCTGGTCGCGGGCGAGGAGCCGGAACTGCAGCCGGTCTATGGCATCGGCTTCGAGAAGACCCTGGCCGAGGAGGAAGTCGACAGCCTCGAAGGCTATCGCGGCATGGGTCCGGTGCGCCGCGGCAACCTCGCCTGGCTGCAGAAGCAGCACGACGTCTACGGCAGCGTGGTGCTGGCCTCGGCACAGCTGTTCTTCGACCAGCGCCTGCGCCAGCGCGGCGACCTGGCGATGTTCGAGCGCCTGCAGCCGATGGGCGAACGCGCCTTCGCATTGCACGACCAGCCCGACGCCGGCCTGTGGGAATTCCGCGGCCGCGCCCACGTGCACACTTATTCCGCGGTGATGTGCTGGGCCGCCTGCGACCGCCTGGCCCGGATCGCCGCGCGCTTCGCACTGGACGAGCGCGTCGCGTACTGGCGGCAGCGTGCCGACACCATCCATGCGCGCGTGCTGGACGAGGCCTGGAACCAGGAACGCGGGCATTTCGCCGACGCCTTCGGCGGCGAACGCCTGGACGCGTCGCTGCTGCTGCTCGCCGACCTGGGCTTCATCGGCGCGCGCGACCCGCGCTTCGTCGCCACCGTCGAGGCGATCGGCCGCGACCTCAAGCGCGGCCACGGGCTGTTCCGCTACATCGCCCCGGACGACTTCGGGGCGCCGGAAACCAGCTTCACCATCTGCACCTTCTGGTACATCGACGCGCTCGCCGCGATCGGGCGCAAGGACGAGGCGCGGGAGCTGTTCGAGCGGGTGCTGGCGCAGCGCAACCACCTCGGGTTGCTGTCCGAGGACCTCGCCTTCGACACCGGCGAAATGTGGGGCAACTTCCCGCAGACCTACTCGCACGTGGGCCTGATCATCGCCGCCATGGCCCTGAGCCGGCCGTGGCAGGACGCGGTCTGAGGCGGCCGGCCACGATGGGGCGCCTGGTCGTCGTCTCCAACCGTGTCGCCCTGCCGGGCGAGTCGCGTGCGGGCGGCCTCGCGGTGGCGCTGCAGTCGGCGCTCGACGCAAACGGAGGCCTCTGGTTCGGCTGGAGCGGCAAGATCGATCCGCAACGCTCCGGACGCATGCGCAGGCAGCAGGATGGCGACGTTTCGTACGCCACCATCGACCTGTCCCGGCGCGACCACGCCGACTACTACAACGGCTTCGCCAACCGCTCGCTGTGGCCGCTGCTGCACTTCCGCATGGATCTGGTCGACTACAGCCGCGAGACCTATGCCGCCTATCGCCGGGTCAATGCGCTGTTCGCCGACAAGCTGGCGCCGCTGCTGCGCGACGACGACCTGGTGTGGGTACACGACTACCACCTGATCCCGCTCGCCTCGGTGCTGCGCGAGCACGGCGTGCGGGCGCGGATGGGCTTCTTCCTGCACGTGCCGATGCCGTCCTCGGACCTGCTGGCGGCGCTGCCGCAGCACGAGCGACTGTTCGAGGGCCTGTCGGCCTACGACCTGGTCGGTTTCCAGACCAGCCGCGACCTCGAACGCTTCCAGGACTACGTGCGCCTGTTCGGCCGCGGCACCGTGCTCTCACCCGGGGTGCTGGAAACCGCAGGCGGGCGCAGGCTCCGCGCCGGCGCCTTCCCGATCAGCATCGACACCGCGGCGATCGCGCGCCAGGCGGCCGAGGCGGTCGACAAGCCCAGCGTGAAACGGCTGCGGGACAGCCTGTCCGGGCGCGCGCTGGCGATCGGCGTCGACCGGCTCGACTACTCCAAGGGCCTGCCCGAACGCTTCCGCGCCTTCGAGCGTTTCCTGCAGCGCCATCCGGAGCAACTGGGCAAGCTGACCTTCCTGCAGATCGCGCCGGTCTCGCGCGGCGACGTCGCCGAGTACCGGGCGCTGCGCCAGGAACTCGAGCAGCTCGCCGGCCACGTCAACGGCGTGCACGCCGCGCCGGACTGGACCCCGATGCGCTACGTCAACAGCAATTATGCGCACCCCACCCTCACCGGCTTCTATCGCGCGGCACGGATCGGCCTGGTGACGCCGCTGCGCGACGGTATGAACCTGGTGGCGAAGGAATACGTGGCGTCGCAGGATCCGAAGGACCCCGGCGTGCTGGTGCTGTCCACCTTCGCCGGCGCCGCGCGCGAGCTCGACGGCGCGCTGCTGGTGAACCCCTACGACCTCGATGGCGTGGCCGACGCCATCGCCATTGCGATGCGCATGCGCCCCGGCGAACGCAAGGAGCGCTGGCAGGCGATGATGGCCCTGTTACGCACCCACGACATCACGGCATGGCGCCGCGCCTACCTCGCGGCGTTGTCCACCGCCTGACTGCGTCCGCCGCAGGTGCTCCAGCCCCCAGATGCGGACATCCTCCACCAATGGCAGCACCGAGCGCCCATACGCACTCAGTCGGTAGTGCACGGGTGCCGGCACCGGCCCGCGGCATTCGCGCTCGACGATCCCGTCGGATTCGAGTTCGCGCAGCTGCTCGGTCAGGACCTTGTGCGAGATCGGCGCGACCCGCCGCATCAGGCCGGAGAAGTGATGCTCTTCGCGCGCCAGCCAATAGATGATCGTCAGCTTCCACTTGCCGCCGACTGCGGCGAAAGCCGCGGTCAGCGGACAATCGGCCAGCGGATTCGGCCGTGCAGGCCGGCGGTACGTACCTCGAGGTGCGTTCTTGTGCGGGCTCATCGCAACCTCTAGCGTCGATGCCATGACGAATCCTAGCAATCCTTTCGCGGCCGCAGTCCTTGCCTGCCTGCTGGCGGTCCTGCCGGCATCGGCAACCGCGGCGACGCCCCGCGACGGGCAGCGCGACTTCGATTTCGAAATCGGCACCTGGAAGACCCACCTCGAACGGCTCGAGCATCCGTTGTCGGGCTCGACCCGGTGGATCCCGTACGACGGCACCACCGTCGTGCGCAAGGTCTGGAACGGGCGCGCCAACCTCGTGGAACTGGTCGCGGAAGGCCCCGGCGGCCGCTTCGAGGGCCTGAGCCTGCGCCTGTACAACCCGGCGTCGGGCCAGTGGACCCTCAATTTCGCCAACGCCCGCAGCGGGACCCTCGCCCGGCCCACGATCGGCGGATTCGAGGACGGTCGCGGCGAGTTCTACAACCAGGAGGAGTTCGAGGGCCGCGCGGTCCTCGTGCGCTTCGTGATCACCCCGGTCGACCGGAACACGATCCGCTTCGAGCAGGCATTCTCGGAAGACGGCGGCAGGACCTGGGAAGTGAACTGGATTGCGACCGACACACGGGCCGCCGGCTGAAGGACTGCAGAGCCGAGCCATGCTCGGCTCTACGCGTCGCGCCAGGCAAGCGTGGCCATGCGGCCGGTGCGCTGGTCGCGGCGGTGGGAATAGAAGCGTCCCGGATCGGAAATGGTGCACAGACCGCCGCCGTGGATTGCGCCGGCACGCAGGCCGGCGACGGCGAGGCGCCGGCGCGCCAGCGTGTACAGGTCGACGCGCCAGTGGCCGGGGCGGGTGGCGGCGAATGCGGTCGCGGCATCCGGGTCGCGCGCGACGAACGCGTCGCGCACTTCGGCGCCGATTTCGTAGGCGGCGGGGCCTGCCGCAGGCCCCATCCACGCAATGACGCCGGCAGGCGCCGCACGCATCGTGGCGATGGTCGCTTCCAGCACGCCGGCGGCCAGGCCACGCCAGCCTGCATGCGCGACCGCGACCTCGCTGCCGTCGGCGGCCGCGAACACCACCGGCAGGCAATCGGCGGTGAGGATCGCCAGCACCATGCCCGGCGCATCCGTCACCGCCGCATCCGCCTCCGGCTCGACCGGATGGCCCGGATTGCCCGAAGGGCCGGACGCGGGCACGCGATGAACGGTGGTCCCATGCACCTGCCGCAGCCAGCGTGGCGCGGACGGAAGCGCCAGCCCGCGTTCGAGCAGTTCGCGGTTGCGGGCGACTACCGCGACGTCGTCGCCGTTGCGCAGGCCCAGGTCGAAACGGTCGAAGGGCGGCGCGGAATGGCCGGCGGGACCGCGCAAGGTCACCAGCGCCTGCACGCCGGGCGGCGCCGGCCAGTCCGCGCGCAGCACGCTCGCCTGCACCGGTCCTGGATGCGGCATCAGCGCATCGTCTCCGCATGTGCGGCATTGTCCGCGCGCAACGCCGCCAGCAGCCCCTGCAGGTCGGCCGGCACCGGTGCGCTGACCCGCACCGGTTCGCCGCTGGCCGGGTGCACGAACTCGAGCGTCTCGGCATGCAGCGCCTGGCGCTTGAAGCCGCGCAACGCAGCGACCAGCCCGTCGGACGCACCACGCGGCAGTTTCAGCGCACCGCCATACATCGGGTCGCCGACGATCGGATGCTTGAGGTGCGCCATGTGCACGCGGATCTGGTGGGTACGGCCGGTTTCCAGCCGGCACTCCAGCAGCGTGTGGGCGCGGAAGCGCTCGCGCAGGCGGAAATGGGTGACCGCGTCGCGGCCGTCCTCGCGCACCGCCATGCGGATGCGGTCGCGCGGATGGCGCTCGATCGCGGCCTTGGCGGTACCGCCGGACACCAGTGCACCGACCACCACCGCCAGGTACTGGCGATGGACCTGTCGCGCGGACAGCTGTGCCACCAGCGCGGTGTGCGCCGTCAGCGTGCGCGCCACCACCATCACCCCGGAGGTGTCCTTGTCGAGGCGATGGACGATGCCGGCGCGCGGCAGCGCCACGAGCGTCGGATCGCGGTACAGCAGCGCGTTGACGAGGGTGCCGTCGGGATTGCCGGCGCCCGGATGCACCACCAACCCCGCCGGCTTGTCCAGCACCAACACCTCGCTGTCCTCGTAGAGCACGTCGAGCGGAATGTCCTCGGGCCCGGCCCGGGTCTGGTCTTCCAGCACCACCTGCAGCGAGACCGTCTGGCCGCCCCGCACCGGATCGCGCGGTCGCACGGCGGCGCCGTCGAGCAGGACATCGCCGGACTTGATCCAGGCGGACAGCCGCGAGCGCGAGTATTCAGGAAACAGTTCCGCCAGCACCGCATCGAAGCGGCGTCCGGCGGCGGCGTCCGGGACCCGGGCCTGGCGCGGCGCGGCATGGTCGGTGCGAACTTCGGGCATGCGGCGGGGTCTGCTCGGGGAAGGGAATGCGGCGCGCGGCCTGCGGCGGCGCTGCTATTATCCGACCTTCGTGCCCCCGGCGCCTCGATCCGAACCCATGACCCCACGCTCCGCCACCTCGGGCCTCCTGCGCCCCGCCCTGGTCCTGGTCCTGCTGGCCATGTTCAGCATTTCCGGGTGCGCCCGGCTGAAGGGGTTGTTCAACGACAAGGACGCCAACGAGGGCGTGCCGGTCACCACGCTCTACGACAAGGGCCACCAGGAAATGGTGGACGGCAACTGGACCTCCGCGATCGTGGTCTACAAGCGTCTGGTGGCCCAGTATCCGTATGGCCCCCATACCGAGCAGGCACTGATCGAGACCGGCTACGCGCAGTTCAAGTCCGGGCGCAACGAGGAAGCGATCTCCACCATCGACCGCTTCATCCGCACCTACCCCACCCACCGCAACATCGCCTACCTCTACTACCTCCGCGGACTGGTGAACTCCAACCGCGACACCGTGTTCCTGCAGCGGGTCTGGACCCTGGACGCGAGCCGCCGCGACCTGTCGACGCCATTGCAGGCCTACAACGACTTCAAGATCGTGGCCGAGCGCTACCCGAACAGCCGCTATGCCGCCGATGCGCGCGAGCGCATGGTCGGGCTGCGCAACATGTTCGCGCGCCACGAGCTGGACGTGGCCCTGTACTACCTGCGCCGTGGCGCCTGGGTGGCCGCGGCGAACCGTGCGACCTACATGATCGAGACCTACCCGCAGGCCCAGCACCAGGACGACGCCGTCGCCGTCCTCGGCGAGGCCTACACCCGCCTGGGCAACACCACGCTGGCCGCCGATGCGCGCCGGGTGCTGGAGCAGAACAATCCGCAGCATCCGTGGCTGCGCGGCGACTGGCCCGACTACCCGTCGAAGTTCCGCCGCATCAACCCGTTCGCGGGCGAAAAGTCGGCGCTGGACAACTGACGGTCCAGCCGAGCATGGCTCGGCGCTGCGTCATTCCCGGTAGCCGTTGCTGATCGGGTAGCGGCGCTCGCGCCCGAACGCGCGGCGCGAGACCTTGGGTCCAGGTGCCGCCTGGTGCCGCTTCCATTCGCTGGTGCGCACCAGCCGCAGCACCCGTTCCACCGTCGCTGCATCGAAGCCGGCGGCGATGATCTCGGCACCCGACTGCTCCTGGTCCACGTGCCGCAGCAGGATCGCGTCGAGCACGTCGTAGGGCGGCAGCGAATCCCGGTCGAGCTGGTTCTCGCGCAGTTCCGCCGAGGGCGGGCGCTCGATCACCGCCGTCGGAATCGCCTCTCCGCCGTGCGTGGCGCTGCCGCCGATCGTGTTGCGCCAGCGTGCCAGCGCGAACACCTCGGTCTTGTACAGGTCCTTGAGCGGCGCATAGCCACCGCACATGTCGCCGTAGATGGTGGCGTAGCCGACCGCGTATTCGCTCTTGTTGCCGGTGGTGAGCAGCAGCCCGCCGAACTTGTTCGACAGCGCCATCAGCAGCGCACCGCGGCTGCGCGACTGCAGGTTCTCCTCGGTGGTGTCCGCCGCGAGGCCTTCGAAGGTTCCGGCAAGCGCGTCGAGGTAGCCCTGGAACGGCTGCTCGACCGGGATCGTGAGCAGGCGCACGCCGAGCGATGCGCACTGGGTGGCGGCCAGGTCGTTGGACAGGTCGGCGGTATAGCGTGAAGGCATCCGCACCGCGGTGACGTTTTCCGCCCCCAGCGCGTCGACCGCGATCGCCAGCACCACCGCCGAATCGATGCCGCCCGACAGGCCCAGCCAGGCCTTCGAGAAGCCGTTCTTGCGGCAATAGTCGCGGGTACCGCGGACCACCGCGCGCCAGGCCAGCGCGTCGCGGCTCTCGTCGCCGTCGACCGTCCAGCGCACCGGGCTGAAGCGGCGCGTGCCCGGATCGAAGTCGGCCACCAGCCAGTCGTCGAGGAAGGCGGCCGCCGCCGGATGCACGATGCCGTCGCCGTCGGCGAGCACCGAGGCGCCGTCGAACACCAGCGCATCCTGGCCGCCGACCGTGTTGAGGTAGGCCAGCGCCACCCCGCCGGCGCCCCGGGTCTCGGCGCCGCGCTGCGCCAGCAACGCGTCGCGCTGGGCATGCTTGTCGCGCTCGAACGGCGATGCGTTCGGCACCAGCACCAGTTGCGCGCCGGCGGCGCAGGTGTCGGCCAGCGGCTCCGGGAACCACAGGTCCTCGCAGATCACCAGGCCGACGCGCACGCCGTCGACCTCGAATACGCAGGCGCCACCGTCGGGATCGACGTCGAAGTAGCGGCGCTCGTCGAACACCGCGTAGTTGGGCAGCTCGCGCTTGCGGTAGGTGCACTCGACGGCGCCGTCGCGCAGCACGCTGGCGGCGTTGTAGACCACCGCCCCGGCGGCCTGCGGCCAGCCGACCACGGCGACGATGCCGTCCCGGGTCGCGGCGGCGATCCGCTGCAGCGCGGCGTCGCAGTCGGCAAGGAACGAGGGCCGCAGCAGCAGGTCCTCCGGCGGGTATCCGGACAGCGCCAGTTCCGGAAACAGCACCAGCCCCGCCCCGAATTCGTCGCGCGCCTGGGCGATCAGGTCGACGATGCGCTCCGCATTGCCGGCGACGTCCCCCACCGGGAAGTCGAATTGCGCCAGCGCGATGCGCAGGGTCATGGCATTCCTCCGGTCACTCCGAAAGTCTACCGGTTCCCGGGATACCATCGCCTGATGGAGACGAGGGCGATGAAGACGGCGGCGAACCTGGTGCTGGTGGGTCCGATGGGGGCCGGCAAGAGCGTGGTCGGCCGGCGCCTGGCCGGACGCCTCGGGCTCGCCTTCGTCGATCTCGATGCCGCCATCGAACAGTCCGCGGGGACCAGCATCGCCGAGCTGTTCGCGCGCGAAGGGGAGGCCGCCTTCCGCGAACACGAACGCCGATTGCTTGCCGGACTGCTTGCGCAGGACGGACAGCTCATCGCCACCGGCGGCGGCGCCGTGCTCGACCCCCGCAGCCGGCAACTCATGCACAGCCGCGGCTTCGTCGCCTGGCTGCGCATCGGTATCGACAGGCAGCTGCGGCGCCTGGCCGATTGCGATGCGCGGCCGCTGTTGCAGGGACCCGACCGCGCGGGGCGCCTGCGGGCGCTGGCTGCCGTGCGCGATCCGCTGTACGCCGAAATCGCCGACCTCGTGCTGGACACCGACGACGACGCGCCCGGCCAGGTCACCGCGACCCTGGAGCGGTTGCTGCCCGCGCACTGGCAACGCGAAGGAAGCGCCGCATGATCGCCGCGCGCGAGATCCCGGTTGCCGGCGAACGGCCGTATCGCATCCGCGTCGGTCCCGGCCTCCTCGATGACGGTGCGGCACTGGCCGCGCATGTGCGTGGTCGCCACGTGCTGCTGGTGAGCGACGGCAACGTCGCGCCGCTGCATGCCGCGCAAGTCGTCGCGGCGCTGGCGCCGCACACGCAAGCGCAGGTGCTGGTCAGCTGCATCGCGCCCGGCGAAGCGGCGAAGTCGCTGCCATCGTTCGCCGGACTGCTGCGCGAGCTGGCGGACTTCGGCGCCACCCGCGATGCCTGCGTGTTCGCGCTCGGCGGCGGCGTGGTCGGCGACCTCGCCGGCTTCGCCGCGGCCTGCTGGATGCGCGGCATCGATGTGGTGCAGTTGCCGACGTCCCTGCTGGCGATGGTGGATTCGTCGGTCGGCGGCAAGACCGCGGTGGACCTGCCGCAGGGCAAGAACCTGGTCGGTGCGTTCCATCCGCCGCGCGCGGTGTTCGCCGACACCACGACCCTGCGCACGCTGCCGGAGCGCGAACTGCGCGCCGGCCTGGCCGAGGTCGTCAAGTACGGCGCCATCATGGACCCGGCGTTCCTGGACTGGCTCGACGCCAACGCCGATCCCCTGCTCGGGCGGGACGATGGTGCGCTGGTCGAGGCGATCGCGCGCAGCTGCGCGCACAAGGCCGCGGTCGTCGCCCGCGATCCGCGCGAACGCGGCGAGCGCGCGCTGCTCAACTTCGGCCACACCTTCGCCCATGCGATCGAGGCCGAACAGGGTTACACCGGCGCCGAGGGCGGACTCAACCACGGCGAGGCGGTGGCGGTGGGGATGGTGCTGGCCGCGCGGCTGTCGTCCGCGCTGGGCCTGGCCGGCGCCACCGACGCCGGACGCCTGGAGGCGTTGCTGGGCCGCTTCGGCCTGTCCACGGAATTGCCGGCCGGACTGGACCCGCAGGCACTGCTGGCGCGCATGCGGCTGGACAAGAAGGCGGCGGCCTCGGGCCTGCGCTTCGTGCTGTGGGACGGCGCGGGGCGCGCGCGGCTGGTGGAGAGCGTGCCGGAGGCGGCGGTGCTGGACGTCCTCGCCCCGTAACTCCGCCCTACAATGGCGGCCCTATGCGCCTGCTGCTGCAACAACGACCCGATGGCCGCGAAGCCCCGCGCTTCGTCCAGCTGATGCTCGAGCGCGACCTGCTCGGCGGCTGGACGCTGGTGCGAGAAGCCGGCCAGGCCGGCGGCCGCAGCAGCGTGCGCCGCGACCAATTCCTGGAACAGGCCGAAGCCCTGGCCGCGTTCGAGCACGCCCGCGACCTGCAGCTGAAGAAAGGCTTCCAGCTGATGTTCGCGCAAGGGGCCGAAGCCCCGAAATGATGGAGTCCGCCTTGCCCGCCCCACTGAAGAACGATCGCTTCCTGCGCGCGCTGCGGCGCGAGCCCGTCGACCGCACCCCCGTGTGGCTGATGCGCCAGGCCGGGCGCTACCTGCCGGAATACCGCGCCACCCGCGCCCAGGCCGGCAGCTTCCTCGCGCTCGCGAAGAATCCGGAGCTCGCCTGCGAGGTCACGCTGCAACCGCTGCGCCGGTTCCCGCTGGACGCCGCGATCCTGTTCTCCGACATCCTCACCGTGCCCGATGCGATGGGCCTGGGCCTGTATTTCGCCGATGGCGAGGGTCCGAAGTTCGAGCGCCCGGTGCGCGATGCCGCCGCGATCGCGAAGCTCGGCGTGCCGGACATGGAAACGGAGCTGCGCTACGTGATGGATGCGGTCCGCACCATCCGTCGCGAGCTGGATCGCATGCCCGATGCAAGCCGCGTTCCGCTGATCGGCTTCTCCGGCAGCCCCTGGACCCTGGCCTGCTACATGGTCGAGGGTGGCGGCAGCGCCAGCCATTCGCGGATCAAGGCCCTCGCACTCAACGATCCCAAGGCGCTGCACGCGCTGCTGTCGGTCAACACCGACGCCGTGATCGCGTACCTGTCCGCGCAGCGCGCGGCCGGCGCGCAGGCGCTGCAGGTGTTCGACACCTGGGGCGGCGTGCTGTCGCCGGCGATGTACCGCGAGTTCTCCCTGCCCTACCTGGTGCGCATCGCGCACGAGCTGCGGCGCGGCGACGGCGCCGAACGCACGCCGCTGATCCTGTTCGGCAAGGGCAACGCGCCCTACCTCGAGGAACTCGCCGCCAGCGGCTGCGAAGGCCTCGGCGTCGACTGGACGGTGACCCTGGAGGAAGCCGCGCACCGCACCACGGGCAAGGTCGCACTGCAGGGCAACCTCGATCCGGCGACGCTGTACGGCTCGCCCGAAGCGATCCGTGCACAGGTGCGCGCCACGCTCGACAGCTACGCCGCCGGCAACGGCGGCTCGCGCGAGGGCCACGTCTTCAACCTCGGCCACGGCATGTCGCCGGACATGGATCCCGAACACGTCGCCGCCCTGGTCGACGCCGTCCACGCGGAAAGCGCAAGGAGCCGCCCGTGAACCGAGCCTTCCTGCTCTCCATCCCGATGTTGTTCCTGCTCGCCGTGGCCGCGCCGGCCGCCGCGCAACCCGCGCAGGCGACGGCATCGCCGCCCGCGCCCTACTTCGACAATGCCGGTCGCGATGACGTGCTGTCCGGCGGTGTTCGCATGATCCCGATCCACACCCCGCATGGCGATTTCAGGGTCTGGACCAAGCGCGTCGGCAACAATCCGACGATCAAGGTGCTGCTGCTGCATGGCGGCCCCGGCGCGACCCATGAATATTTCGAGGGCTTCGACAGCTTCCTGCCCGGTGCCGGCATCGAGTACTACTACTACGACCAACTCGGTTCCGCCTACAGCGACCAGCCCGACGATCCGCGCCTGCTGGATGTCGCGCGCTACGTCGAGGAAGTCGAGCAGGTGCGGCAGGCGCTGCACCTGGACAAGGACGACTTCTACCTGCTCGGACACTCCTGGGGCGGCATCCTCGCGATCGAGTACGCGCTCAAGTACCAGCAGCACCTGAAGGGCCTGGTCATCTCCAACATGATGTCGAGCATCCCGGCCTACAACCGCTACGCCGAGCAGGTGTTGATGCCGCAGATGGATCCGGTTGCGCTGGCGGAGATCAAGCGCCTGGAGGCCGCCAAGAGCTACACCGATCCGGCCTACGAGGCATTGCTGCAGCCGCATTACGAGCAGCACGTGCTGCGCATGCCCGCGGCGCAGTGGCCGGAGCCGGTGCAGCGCAGCTTTGCCCACATCAACCCGAAGGTGTATGTGCCGATGCAGGGCCCGAGCGAGCTCGGTGCCAGCGGCATCCTCGCCGACTGGGACCGCACCGAGGACCTCGCCAGGATCCGGGTGCCGACGCTGGTGATCGGTGGCCGCTACGACACCATGGATCCGGCCTGGATGGAGATGATGGCCAAGCGCCTGCCGCAAGGCCGCTATCTCCATTGCCCCGAAGGCAGCCACCTGTCGATGTACGACGACCAGGCGACCTACATGGCGGGCCTGGTCGATTTCCTGCGCGATACCGACGCGGCCACGACGCGCTAGCCCGGCGCTTCGGCGCGCGCTCAGGGCCAGCCCGGCAGCGGCAACTCGACAATGAAACGCGTCCCTTCGCCCACCGCGCTCTCGACCAGGATGCGCCCGCCCATCGCCGTCGCCAGTTCCTGGCTGATCGCCAGGCCGAGGCCGCTGCCGCCGTAGCGCGCAGCCGTGCGCGCGCCGTCGCCCTGCTCGAAGCGCCGGAACAGGCGCGCCTGCTGCCCCGCATCCAGGCCGGGACCGGTGTCATGGACGGTGATGCGCAAGCCGCCGGGCTTGCCCGCGAGCGCACCGACCCGCAACCCCACTTCACCCTGTTCGGTGAACTTGACCGCGTTGTCGAGCAGGTTGAACAGCACTTGCTTGATCCTGAGCGCGTCGCCGACCGACGCTGCAGGCGCATCCGCGGCGATTTCCTCCACGAATCGCAACCCGCGCCGCCGCGCCACCGGCGCCTGCAGCCCGACCACCTCGGCCAGCAGCGCGCGCAATTCGAATGGCCGCGGATCCAGCGGCAGCCGGCCAGCCTCGATCCGCGCGAGGTCGAGCGCATCGTCGACCAGCCGCAGCAGGTGGTGGCCGGCGTGCCGGATCGCCTCGGCGTGCCGCCGCTGGCGCGGATCCAGCGGGCCGCCGAGCAGCAGTTCGCTCATGCCCAGCACGCCGGTCATCGGCGTGCGCACTTCGTGGCCCAGGGTGGCGAGAAAACGGCTCTTGGCCAGCGAGGCCTGTTCGGCGAGCTCGCGCCTGCGTTCCAGGAGTTCCAGCGCATGTCGCTGGCGCCGGCGCGCCCGCCACGCCATGCTGGCCCAGCAGCCAAGCAATACCGCGAAGGCCACGCCAATGGGCATCCATGCCATCCGTTGCATGACGGATATCCTCGCCATGCAACGATGCGTCCCGCAAGCCGCGCTACCCGGAATGCACAGGATTCAGCGGAAGCATCCTAGAATCCACGAATGATCCCGCGCCCACGGATGCTACCCGCACCGCTACTCCTGCCGCTGGCCGGTGTCTGCCTGCTCGCCGCCGCGATGCTCGCATCGTTCCCGGCCGCGGCCCAGGCGCACGGATACCGGCTCGACCCGGTGCACACCCGGATCGTGTTCGGCATCGACCATGCCGGGTTCTCCACCGCCCTGGGCGCGGTTTCCGGCAGCACGGGCATGCTCGCGTTCGATCCCGCGGACTGGGGCAGCGCGCGCCTGGACGTGGAAATCCCGCTGGACCGGGCCGACCTCGGCGACGAGGACTGGAACCAGGCAGCGAAGCGGATGCTCGATGTCGAACGCTTCCCGCGCGCACGATTCGTGTCCGTATCGGTCGAACCGGTGGATGCCACCCACGCCGCCATCTGCGGCACGCTGACCCTGCACGGCGTCGCGCGCCCGTTGTGCCTGCAGGCGACCTTCAACCAGCTCAAGCGCGAACCGGTGCCGCCGTTCCGCCGCACCGCCGGCTTCTCCGCCACGGCTACCCTGCTGCGCAGCGACTTCGGCATCGACGCCTGGAAGAGCATGATCGGCGACGAAGTCGAGTTGCGGATCGAGGTCGAAGCGGTGCGCGACGGCGATGCACTGGATCGCCTCGATGCCGACCCGTCCGATGCTGCTCCTGCAGCAGAACCGCAGCCGACGCCGTGAACTGGAAGAATCCCGCCGACCGCTGGGGCGCCGTCAGCCAATCCCTGCACTGGCTGATCGTGGCGCTGGTGCTGGTGATGGCCTGGCTCGGCCTGACCATGACCGACCTGCCGAACACGCCACGCAAGGTCGAAACCTACTCGCTGCACAAGTCGATCGGCCTCGGCATCCTCGCGTTGATCCTGTTGCGGGCGGCATGGCGCCTCTACGCCGGCGCACCGCGACCGGTACCCGGCACCCCGCGCTGGCAGCACCGCATCGCCACCGCCACCCACGCCGGGATGTACCTGCTGCTGCTGGCGATTCCGGTCAGCGGCTGGGTGATCAACTCGGCCTCGGGCTTCCCGTTGCGCTGGTTCGGCCTGTTCCGCGTACCGCAGCTCATCGCCCGCGACGATGCGCTGGAAGAACTGGCCGAGGCGTGGCACGAATGGATGTTCTGGGCGCTGGTGGTGCTGGTGCTGGCGCATGCCGCGGCCGCGGTCTGGCACCACGTCTTCCAGCGCGACGCGACGCTGGCGCGGATGTTGCCGCGCAACTGGCTGCGCGTTGCAGCGACAGGAACCGATTCCCGGGAGGTCCCCAATGACCCGTAGCATTTCCACCATCGCCTTCGCATCCATCGTCGTCGCACTGGCGCTTGCCGCCACGCCGGCCATGGCTGCCGACTACGTGCAGGCGCCGGGTTCGACCCTGGCCTTCGCCGGCAAGTACCAGGGCGAAGTGTTCGTCGGGCGCCTGCCCGGCTTCTCCACCACCTTGTCGTTCGATCCGGCGCAACTGGCGTCGTCGAAGCTGGACGTGGCCATCCCGCTCGCCGGCGCCACCACCGGCAATTCCGACTACGACGGGGAACTGCGCGGCGATGCCTTCTTCGCCAGCGCGAAGTTCCCGCAGGCGCGCTACACGGCGACGAAGTTCCGCAGCCTGGGCGGCGGCCAGTACGCGGCCGACGGCGTGTTGTCGCTGCACGGGATCGAAAAGCCGGTCACCCTCACCTTCACCTGGACGCCGGGGGCGCAGCCGGTGCTGGCCGGCAGGGCCACGGTGCGGCGGCTGGACTTCGGAGTTGGCGCGGGCGACTGGGCCGACACCGACCTCATCCCCAACGAAATCGCCGTCAGCACCCGGGTCATCCTCAACCCTCGCTGACCCCCTGTAGGAGCGGCGTCAGCCGCGACGCTTTCCGGCCGGGCGACTACGCCTGAGTCGTGGCCAGGCACCGCCCCCGCAGGGGGAAAAGGGTCCCGCCTGTTTAATAGCTCCGGCGCCAGTGCGTGACTCGCGTTGGGGGTGGACGAGCTGATCGGAATGAAGGGCTTCGGGGTTGGCGTCGCGAAACCTTCTGCGAGTCGCTACCATTCCTGCCGATGGCACTTTTTCCCCCTGCGGGGGCGATGCCTGGCCCCTGACCCTGACGCCGGCGGCTCCCTCCCGAAGCGCCGGGCGGAACCAGCTCACGACCTCACGTATCAGGGCAATCAGTGATCGCGCCCGAATGCTGCATGGTGACCACCATGTGGCGTTCGAGTGCGGGCCAGCAGCTCTTACTCAAATCTGAGGTCGGGAGCTGGTTCCTGCCGGCGCCTGCTGCAAGGCAAGGGCGGCCAATGGGTCAGGGGGCGAAGCGTCGTGTACGCAGCCTGCGGAGTACACGGCGATTTGCCCCGACTCACAACGTTGATACCCCCTTGCATTGCCGCTCCTACGGGGTGGAGAGGAAGGTGGCGAGGGACTCGGGGGTGAAGGGCCAGTCGAGCTCGAGGTCGCGGGCGGCGTCGCGCCAGACCGGGACCCGCTGGCCATAGCGCTGCTCCAGCGCCTGGTCGCCGTCGATGAACACGCTCTCGAACGCGGGCGACCGCGCGGCCGCCAGCACCTCCAGCGCCAGGTCGCAGAGGCGGCAATCGTCGCGCTGGAACAGCAGGAACCGGGGCCGCGGCATCCCGATAGAATAGCCGCATGGCAGTCAGCACCTTCGACCTGTTCAAGATCGGCATCGGCCCCAGCTCCTCGCACACCGTGGGCCCGATGCGCGCGGCCGCGCGCTTCGTGGACAAGTGGCTGCGCGAGGCGGGCGAGCTCGAACGCACCGCGCGCGTGCGCGCCGAGGTCTACGGCTCGCTGGCGCTGACCGGCCGCGGGCACGGCACCGACAAGGCGGTGATGATGGGGCTGGAAGGCCACCAGCCCAACCTGATCGATCCCGACCTCATCCCCGCCGCGCTGGAACGCATCCGCGGCGAGCGCCGCCTCCATCTCGGCGGCACCCACGAGATCGCCTTCGACGAGAAGACCGACCTGGTGATGAACAAGCGCCAGAAGCTGCCGTTCCACACCAACGGCATGCGCTTCACCGCCTACGACGCCAACGGCGAAATCATCGCCACCCGCGACTACTACTCGGTCGGCGGCGGCTTCGTGGTCAACCAGGACGAGGCCGCGGAAGACCGCATCGTCGCCGACACCACGCCGCTGCCGCATCCTTTCAACAGCGGCGCAGAGCTGCTGGCGCAGTGCGAGGCCAGCGGCCTGACCATTGCCCAGCTGATGTTCGAGAACGAGTTGTGCTGGCGCAGCGCCGACGAGATCCGCGCCGGCCTGCGCGAACTGTGGCAGGCCATGCAGTCCTGCGTACGGCGCGGCATCCGCGAGGACGGCACCCTGCCCGGCGGCCTGCACGTGCAGCGGCGCGCGCCGCTGCTGCATGCCGAACTCACCGCGCGGCCCGACGAGTCCGACCCGCTGACCACGCTCGACTGGGTCAACCTGTTCGCGCTGGCGGTGAACGAGGAAAACGCCGCCGGCGGCCGCGTCGTCACCGCCCCGACCAACGGCGCCGCCGGGATCATCCCCGCCGTGCTGCATTACTACGAGAAGTTCTGCATGGCCGGCAAAAGCGGGCACGCCAGCGAACAGGGCATCTTCGATTTCCTGCTCACCGCCGCCGCGATCGGCATCCTGTACAAGGAAAACGCTTCGATCAGCGGCGCCGAGGTCGGCTGCCAGGGCGAGGTCGGCGTGGCCTGCTCGATGGCGGCCGGCGGCCTCACCGCGGCGCTGGGCGGAACCATGTCGCAGGTGGAGAACGCAGCCGAGATCGGAATGGAGCACAACCTCGGGCTGACCTGCGACCCCATCGGCGGGCTGGTCCAGATCCCCTGCATCGAGCGCAACGCCATGGGCTCGGTCAAGGCGATCAACGCCTCGCGCATGGCCCGGCGCGGCGACGGCAAGCACAAGGTCAGCCTCGACAAGGTCATCAAGACCATGCGCGACACCGGCCGCGACATGCAGGACAAGTACAAGGAAACCTCGCGCGGCGGCCTCGCGGTCAACGTCATCGAGTGCTGAATGCCCCCGCGGCGCCGGCGATCCGCAGCGCATCGTCGAGCAGCGCCGCCGCGGTGACCTGCGCGCCCGCGCCCGGACCCTGGACCAGCAGCGGCCGGGTCGCATAGCGGTCCGACCAGATCGCGACCCGGTTGTCGGTGCCCGCGCCGCCGGCAAGCGGATCGGAGGCCGGCAGCGATTCGAGGCCGACCCGCGCCACGATCCTGCCGCCTTCCGGGCACTCGAGCCGGGCGATGAATCGCAACTCCTCCCCGCACCTGCGTGCGGCGATGCAACGCTCGCGCAGCACCGTGTCGATCTGCGGCAGGGCTGCGTCGACCTCGTCGCGCGCGAGCGCAGCGAGCGCGGCCGGCACCAGCGACGCGACCTCCACCCCCTCCGCTTCCAGTTCGACTCCCGCCGCGCGCGCGAGGATCAGCAGTTTGCGGCGCACGTCGTCGCCGGACAGGTCTTCGCGCGGATCCGGCTCGGTGTACCCGGCGGCGCGCGCCTCGCGGACCAGGCGGGAGAACGGGCGCAAGCCGTCGTAGTGGTGGAACAGCCAGGCCAGCGAGCCGGACAGTACACCGGCGATGGCGTGGATGCGGTCGCCGCCGTGCCTGAGTCGGCGGATCGAATGCAACAGCGGCAGGCCGGCGCCCACGGTGGCGCTGTCGCCGTAGCGCGTGCCGCCCTGCGCGCAGGCATCCCGGATGGCGCGCCAGCGCGCCAGCGACGTGCCCGGCCCGAGCTTGCAGGCGGTGACCACGTGGATGCCCTGCCCCAGCCAGTGCGCGTGGCGCCCTGCGATGGCATCGCTGGCGGTGGCGTCGATGACGATGCAGGTGCCGGCGTGACCCGCGAAGACCTGTGCGACATCGTCCGGGCATGCGCGCGCGGTCACCGGCGTGTGCGCCAGCGAGCGTGCCGAGCGCGGGCACAGCCCGAACGCATCACGCGAGGCCGCGCGCGAGTTGGCCGCATACACCAGCGACAGGCGTTCGCCATGCTCGCTGCCGGCCCATGCCGCCAGTCGTTGCAGCACCGCATCGCCCACCGTCCCGGTTCCCAGCAACGCGATCCGCGCGGGCGCCCTGGCTTCCGTCACGACCGGCAGGCGCGGCTGCAGTACCGCGTTCATCCTTCCGCGGCCGCTTCGGCCGCCGCATCCGCATCCGCGGCGGCCTGCGCGCGCCGCAGTGCCGCGGCAATGTCGGCCACCAGGTCATCGGCATGCTCGATGCCCACCGAGAGCCGCAGCAGGCCGTCGCCGATGCCGGCGGCCGCGCGCACCTCCGCTGTCATCGCCGCATGGGTCATGGTGGCCGGGTGTGCGACCAGGCTCTCGACGCCGCCGAGCGACTCGGCCAGGGTGAAGCAGGCCAGGCCATCGACGAACGCGCGCACGGCGGGCAACCCGCCCTCGAGTTCGACCCCCAGCATGGCGCCGAACCCCTGCTGCTGGCGCGCGGCGATCGCATGGCCCGGGTGCGAAGGCAGTCCGGGGTAATGCAATGCGCGCACCGCGGGATGGCCATCGAGCAGATCGACCAGCGCCCCTGTGTTCTCCTGGTGCACGCGCAAGCGCGCATCCAGCGTGCGCAGGCCGCGCAACGCGAGGAAGCTGTCGAACGGCGCACCGGCGAGGCCGAGCGCATTCGCCCACCAGCCCAGCTGCGCATGCAGCGCCTCGTCGCGCGCCACCACCACGCCGCCGACCACGTCGCTGTGGCCGTTGATGTACTTGGTGGTCGAGTGCACCACCACGTCGGCACCGAACGCGATCGGTTGCTGCAGCGCCGGCGACAGGAAGGTGTTGTCCACCACCGCCAGCGCCCCGGCGCGATGCGCGGCGTCGATCACGAAACGCAGGTCGGTGATCCGCAGCAGCGGATTGGATGGGGTCTCGATCCAGACCAGCGCCGGCGGCTCGCGCAACGCCTCGGCCAGCGCGCGCGGATCGGTGAGGTCGGCGACCACCAGATCGAAGTGGCCCTTGCGCGCCAGCGCATCGAACAGCCGCCAGCTGCCGCCATAACCATCGTGCGGCACCACGACGCGGTCGCCGGGGCGCAGCAATGCATTCAGCACCAAGGCCACCGCGGCCATGCCGCTGGCGGTGACCACCGCGCCGGCGCCGCCCTCGAGCTGCGCCAGCGCTTCCGCCAGCAGGTCGCGGGTGGGATTGCCGCTGCGGGTGTAGTCGTAGCGCCGCTTCCGGTCGAAGCCGGCGAAGCTGAAGTTGCTCGACAGCACCAGCGGCGGGGTCACCGCGCCGAACGCCTCGTCGCGGTCGATGCCGGCGCGCACCGCGAGGGTCTGGGCCCTCATGCCTGCAACGCCTCGCGCAGGATGCCGGCAACCGCGGCGGTTTCCTTGAGGAAGGCATCGTGGCCGTACAACGAGCGCAAGACCCGCAGTTGCGGTCGCAGCGGCGCACCACCGGCGGCCAACCGCTCGACCAGGACGTAGGCGTCCTCCACCGGCACCAGCCGGTCCTCGGCGACCGCGACCACGGTCACCGGAACCTGGACCGACTCGGGCTCCAGCACCTGCAGGTCGATCGATTCGGACAGGCGCAGGAACGCCGTCGGCGACGTACCGGCGATGTATTTCGCCGCGCAGTGGTCGAGGTAATCCTCCGCATCGGTGCGCACGCGCCCTTCGACCACCTGTGCGCCGCCGAAGCGCGCATCGAATTCCTCCGGCGTGCGGTAACCGAGGATCGCGAGCTGCCGTGCCAGCGCCAGGCCGTCGCGCTCGTCGCACTGCAGCGCGCCCAGCGCCACCGCACGCCGCTGCAGCGCGCGGCAGGCACTCGCATAGGGATGCGCGCGATGGGTACCGCTGATCGCCACCAGCCGCGCCAGCCGCGCCGGATGCCGCGCCGCGAACTGCAATCCGACCATCGCGCCGTAGGAACAACCGACGAACGCGGCCAGTGCGTCGACGTCGAGCGCATCCAGCAACACGGCGATCGCGTCGGCCTGGTCCAGCGGATCGATCGGCGCATCGAGCAGGCCATCGCTGCCCAGCCAGTCGATCGCAAGGATCCGCAGGCGCGCAGGATCCAGCGCACGGCCGGCACCGCACTGTGCGTCCCACCAGCCCGGCTGCGGGAACCCCGCGCTCGCGCCGACATGGCGCCCGGCCGAGATGCCGCCGGCGACCAGCACCACCGGCAACCCGGGGGCGCCGAAGAGTTCGTAGCGCACCTGCACTTCGCGGCGGCCGGCATGACGCAAGGCCAACGCGCAGGCGAGCGTGCCGCGACAGGCATCGCCGGCCGCAATGTCGTGGGACGTGATGACGGGCAAGTCGCAGGAAGGCGACGGCAGCGGTGTGGCGGCGTGCGGTGCGATGGCGAGGCTCATGGCGGGTTCCGTGGAGGGAAGGGCCATCGAGTCGCGCGGGGCGATGCCGGAAGCTGCAGCCACGGACCGCCCGGGGAGAGGACGGGCGGATCGCAACCATCTTCCGGTGGACCCACAGGTCCCCGCAGGAATTGGCACCGCGAAAGAGCGCTCCCCTTGCGGGAAGTGCTCCATCAGGTTGCCCCGGCGTCGTCGGGCCTGTCCCTCGGCCGGTCTCGATGGATGGCCACAGCCTGCCAGCCCGGTTTCCGATTGTCAATCGCTTCATGCGCATGAAGCGATGAATGCACTTGGGACGACGGAACCGGCGCCGCGAACGGGCACGGCACGGCATAATTCCCTGATGTCGATTCGTCCCCTTGCCGGCGCCTGCGCCGCACTCCTGCTTGCGGCCTGTGCCAGCACGCCAACACCGCCGGCCCCGCCGCCCGCCCCCGCAGCGCCTGTCGAGGCGCCGTCCGCACCGGTCCCGTCGACCGTGGCGGAGGCGTGGGAATCGGCGCGCACACCCGCCGAGGAACTGGATTCGCTCGCCACCTGGACCACCGAGGACGGCGGCACCTGGTTGATCGCCAGCGCCAAGGCGACCCACCGCCTCGTGGTTTACGACGGCGAGACCGGCGCGCAGCTGCGCATCGTGGGCGGCAAGGGCAGCGCGGCCGGCCAGTTCAACCGCCCCAACGGCGTCGCCGTGTTCGGCGATCGCCTGTACGTGGTCGAGCGCGACAACCATCGGGTCCAGGTGTTGTCGCTGCCCGGCTTCGAGCCGGCCGGCAGCTTCGGCGCGGACGTGCTGCGCAGCCCCTACGGCATCTGGCTCAACGAGACCGAGCCCGGCGAGCTCGAGGCCTACGTCACCGACAGCTTCATGTACGGCCCGCGCTTCGACGTGCTGCCGCCGTTCGCCGAACTCGACCAGCGCGTGCGCCGGTTCCGGGTGCAGTTCGACCAGGACGGCGCGTTGCGCACCAGCGACAACGGTTCCTTCGGCACCACCGATCCCGCGACCGCGCTGCGGATGGTCGAATCGATCGCCGGCGATCCCGCCGCGGACCGCCTGATGGTCGCCGACGAATCGCGCTCGGACGACAGCGGCCATCGCGGCTCGACCTTGCGCGAATACTCCCTGGCAGGCATCGCCAGCGGACGCAGCATGCCGCACGGCAGCTTCGCCGCCGAAGCCGAGGGCGTCGCGCTGTGGAGCTGCCCGGACGGAGGCGGCTACTGGATCGCGGTCGACCAGCTGGCGCCGCTCACCGTATTCCACCTGTTCGACCGCGATACGCTGGAGCCGCGCGGCAGTTTCCAGGGCAAGGTCACCGCCTATACCGATGGCGTCGCCCTCGATGCCACCGCCAGCGCGCGCTTCCCCGGCGGCGCGCTGTACGCCGTCGACAACGACGTCGCGGTCACCGCGTTCGACCTGCGCGACGTGGTCGCGAAGCTCGGCCTCGCCGCCGACTGCGTGCAGTGATGTCGGAAATTTCCAGCGAAGCGGCGCGCCGCCGCACCTTCGCCATCATTTCGCATCCGGATGCCGGCAAGACCACGCTGACCGAGAAGCTGCTGTTGTTCGGCGGCGCGATCCAGATGGCCGGCTCGGTCAAGTCGCGCAAGACCACCCGCCACGCCACCTCCGACTGGATGGCGCTGGAGCAGGAGCGCGGCATTTCGGTGACCAGCTCGGTGATGCAGTTCCCCTACGAGGGCCGCGTCGTCAACCTGCTCGACACGCCCGGCCACGCCGACTTCGGCGAGGACACTTATCGCGTGCTCACCGCGGTCGACTCCGCACTGATGGTGATCGACGTCGCCAAGGGCGTCGAGGAACGCACGATCAAGCTGATGGAAGTCTGCCGGCTGCGCGACACGCCGATCATGACCTTCATCAACAAGCTCGACCGCGAAGGCAGGAACCCGATCGACCTGCTCGACGAGGTCGAATCGGTGCTCGGCATCCAGTGCGCGCCGGTGACCTGGCCGATCGGCATGGGCAAGCGGCTGAAGGGCGTCGTGCACCTGGTCAGCGGCGAAGTGCACCTGTACGAACCGGGGCGCAACTTCACGCGCCAGGACTCGACCATCTTCGCCTCGATCGACGACCCGCGGCTGGAAGCGCGGATCGGCGCGCAGATGCTCGCCGAGCTGCGCGACGAGCTGGAGCTGGTGCAGGGCGCCTCGCACCCGTTCGACATGGCGAAATACCTGGCCGGCGCGCAGACCCCGGTGTTCTTCGGCTCGGCGGTCAACAACTTCGGCGTGCAGCTGCTGCTGGACTTCTTCGTCGAGCACGCGCCGTCGCCGCGGCCGCGCGCGACCACCACCCGCGAGGTCGCACCGTCGGAACCGCAGCTGACCGGCTTCGTGTTCAAGATCCAGGCCAACATGGATCCGCAGCACCGCGACCGCGTCGCCTTCATGCGCATCTGCTCAGGCAGGTTCCACGCCGGCATGAAGGCCCTGCAGGCGCGCACCGGCAAGGAACTCAAGCTGGCCAACGCGCTGACGTTCATGGCCTCGGACCGCGAGATCGTCGACACCGCCTGGCCCGGCGACGTGATCGGCATCCACAACCACGGCACGATCTCGATCGGCGACAGCTTCAGCGAAGGCGAGGTACTGCACTTCACCGGCATCCCCAACTTCGCGCCCGAACTGTTCCGCCGCGCGCGCCTGCGCGATCCGCTCAAGCTCAAGCAATTGCACAAGGGCCTGGCCCAGCTCAGCGAGGAAGGCGCCACCCAGTTCTTCCGCCCGCTGATGTCCAACGATCTGGTGCTCGGCGCGGTCGGCACCCTGCAGTTCGACGTCGTCGCCTACCGGCTCAAGGACGAGTACGGCGTCGACGCCAGCTTCGAGCCGGTGCAGATCGCGACCGCGCGCTGGATCCGCTGCAGCGACGACCGCAAGCTGGAAGAGTTCCGCGAGAAGAACGCCATGAACCTCGCGATCGACGCCGCCGGCGAACTCGTCTACCTGGCGCCGACGCGGGTGAACCTGCAGCTGGCGCAGGAACGCGCGCCCGCGGTCACCTTCCTCGCCACCCGCGAGCACGCGCACGCGGCGGCCGCGGGCAGCTGACCCGGCGCTCTCACGGCATCCTCACTGCCCGCCGACGCGGGCTGCGCAAGCATGGCGCCTCCGCAGCCAAACGGAGGCCACGACCATGTCCATGCCATCCCGCCTGCACTTCTTCGCTCCGCTCCTGCTCTGCGCTTTCGCCTGCGGCTGCACACCGGCAGGCGATACGTCCGACGAACTCCAGCCCGCCGACGTTCCGGCGGCGGCGAGCCAGGCCACGGCGCAGCCGGCGCCCGCGTCGTCCGCGACCACGACGGTCGCCTACCACTGCACCGACGGCCGCACTCTCGAAGTCGGCTACGGCGACCACGACGCGACCCTGCGCTGGCCGGACGGCCGCAGCGTGCTGCTGCCGCGCGCGGAATCCGCTTCGAAGGGCGCCGGCGATGTCTACGTCGGCGAGACCGTCTCGCTGCAACGCGGCCCGTCGCGCATCGAATTGCACGACGGCGATGCCCCGCCGGTAACCTGCAACGAAGCCGGCTGACGCATGCCTGCCGCAGGCACGCCACTGGCGCCGTTGCGCCGCCACCCCTGGCTCACCGCGTTCGGCCTGCTGCTCGTCGCGATCGCGGTATTGATCGCGATCTGGGACTGGAACTGGTTCAGGGGCCCGATCGAGCGCCAGGTGCAGGCACGCACCGGCCGCAGCTTCGACATCGGCGGCGACCTCGACGTCGACCTCGGCCGGGTCACCAGGATCCGCGCCGGCCGCGTGCGCTTCGGCAACGCCGACTGGTCGAAGGAGCCGGAGATGGCGTCCGCCGACCGGCTCGAGTTCGGGGTGCGGATCTGGCCGCTGCTGCACCGCCAGCTACTGGTACCCGACATCCATCTGGCGACGCCGAAGCTGCGGCTGGAAAAAGGACCGAAGGGCGTCGGCAACTGGAGTTTCCTGCCCGACTCCGGCGACAGGCCATGGGACGTGCAGTTCCGGCGCCTGTGGATCGATGACGGTCGCCTTCGGTTCCTCGATCCCGCGACGAAGACCGACATCGACGTCGCGGTGGACAGCGCCGCGCAGGCCGAAGGCCAGGCCGCGCCGCCGATCGACGTGCAGGGCGGCGGCCGCTGGAAGGGCAACCGCTTCACCCTCCGCGGCCGTGCCGAGTCGCCGCTCGACCTGCGCGATACCGACAGTCCCTACCGGATCGATGCGCACGCACAGGCCGGCGCCACCCGCGCCCACGCGCGCGGCACCCTGCTCGATCCATTGCGTCTGCGCGATTTCGACCTGAAGCTGGCGCTCGCCGGCAAGGACCTGGCCGATCTGTACCCATTGATCGGCGTGGCCATTCCGCCAACACCGCCTTACTCGCTGGACGGCCGCCTCACCCGCGAAGTGAAGGGCAAACTCACCACCTGGCACTACGACGGCTTCACCGGCAAGGTCGGCGACAGCGACCTGGCGGGCGACGCCGGCGTCACCAACGGCGGCCCGCGGCCCTACCTGCGCGCCAGCCTGGTCTCGAAGAAACTCGACTTCGACGACCTCGCCGGCTTCGTCGGCGGCGCGCCGGACACCGGCGGCGGCGAGAGCACCAACCCCGAACTGGCGACACTGGCGGCACAGCGCGCGGCCAGCCCGAAGTTGCTTCCCGACACCCCCTACGACCTCGGGAAGCTGCGCGCGATGGATGCCGACGTGCGCTGGAAGGCGCACCGGATCGACGCACCGAAGCTGCCGCTGGACGACATGGACGCGCACCTGCTGCTGGAAGGCGGGCTGTTGCGGCTGGATCCGCTCAACTTCGGCGTGGCCGGCGGCGACATCCGCTCCGACATCCGCATGGACGCGCGCGAATCGCCGATCCGCACCCGCGCCGACATCGCCGCGCGCGGCCTCAACCTGGCGCCGCTGCTTCCGAAGGTGGAACTGGCGCAGGATGCGATCGGCAAGCTCGGTGGCGACATCGGGCTCTCCGGCCGCGGAAATTCGATCGCGCGCATGCTCGGAAGCAGCGACGGCAGCGCGCTGCTGGGCATGGGCCGTGGGCAGATCAGCAACCTGGTGATGGAATTCGCCGGGCTGGACATCGCCGAGGCGCTGAAGTTCATGGTCCGTGGCGATCGCAAGGTCCCGATCCGCTGCGCTTTCGGCGACTTCACGGTCAAGGACGGGCTGATGACGGCCAATGCGCTCGCCTTCGACACCACGGACACGATCATCGTCGGCGAAGGCACCATCAGCCTGAAGGACGAAACGCTGCGGCTGAAGCTTCGGCCGCGGCCCAAGGACCGCAGCCTGCTGGCATTCCGCTCGCCGCTGATCGTGGAAGGCACGTTCAAGGATCCGGCGTTCCACCCCGACTACGCACGCGTCGGCCTGCGTGGCGCGATCGCGCTCATCCTAGGCAACATCGCGCCGCCTGCGGCGCTGCTGGCCACCCTCGAACTCGGGCCCGGCAAGGACGCCGACTGCGGCGGCCGCTACGCAAAGTAGTGAGCGAGCCGGGTGGGTACGCCTGGCCCCTGACCCTGACGCCGGCGGCTCCCTCCCGCCTGCTGCAAGGCAAGGGCGGCCAATGGGTCAGGGGGCGAAGCGTCGTGCATGCCGCTTGCGGCGTGCGCGGCGCTTTGCCCCGACTCACATCGTTGGTTCCCCCGTTCCCGCAGGGGGAAAGCGGTCGCGGCTTAGGCCGCGCCGACGATGTAGCGCTGCAGCTGGTCGAGCTCGAGTTGCTGGTCCTCGATCACCGCCTTCACCAGGTCGCCGATCGAGACCACGCCGAGCACGTTGACGCCGTCCAGCACCGGCAGGTGGCGGATGCGGCGGTCGGTGACCAGCTGCATGCAGCGATCCGCGGTGTCCGTGAGGCCGACGCTCACCACCTCGGCGGTCATGATGTCGCGCACCGGCGTGTCGCGCGACGAGCGCCCCTGCAACACGATCTTGCGCGCGTAGTCGCGCTCGGAAACGATCCCCGCCAGCCGGCCCGCCTGCATCACCAACAGCGCGCCGATGCGTTTCTCCGCCATCAACCGGATCGCATCGATCACCGGCTCGTCCGGACCGATCGCGAAGACCTCAGGCGCCTTGGCCTCCAGCAACTGCCTTACCGTGCGCATGGCCATCTCCTTCAGCAGGGGACTGCCGCGAGGATACTCCCGGCGCGGCGCCGGTGGCATCCGCGCCCGCGGCCGCCGGCCGCCATGCCTCCACCAGGTACAGCGGCCGCTGCTTGGACTCGACGTACAGGCGTCCCAGGTATTCGCCGATCAACCCCAGCGCCACCAGCTGCACTCCGCCCAGCAGCAGGATCACCGCCATCATCGTCGGCCAGCCCGCCACCGGGTCGCCCCAGAACAACGCCTTGACCACGATCCAGGCTGCGTACACGAACGCCAGCAGCGCGGTCGCCACCCCGAGGTAGGTCGCCAGCCGCAACGGTGCGGTGGAGAAACTGGTGATGCCCTCCAGCGCGAAGTTCCACAGCTTCCAGAAATTGAACTTGCTGCGCCCGGCCAAGCGCGCGTCGCGCCGGTAAGGCACCGCCACCTGCGCGAACCCGACCCAGCCGAACAGGCCCTTCATGAAGCGATGGCGTTCGCGCAGTTGCCGCAGCGCCGCCAGCGCGCGCGGCGACAGCAGGCGGAAGTCGCCGGTGTCCTCGGGGATGGGCGTGTGCGACAGCCGCCCGATCAGGCGATAGAACAGGTGCGCCGTGCCACGCTTGAGCAGGCCCTCGCCGGCGCGCCCGATCCGGGTGCCGTGGACATCGTCGTAGCCTTCGCGCCAGCGCGCCACGAATTGCGGAATCAGCTCCGGCGGGTCCTGGCCGTCCGCATCCAGGATCAGCGCCGCGCCCTCGGTGACCCGGTCGAGCCCCGCGGTGAGCGCCGCCTCCTTGCCGAAGTTGCGCGACAACCGCAGCAGCGCCACCCGCCGGTCCGCAGCGGCGATCCGAAGCAAAGCATCCCAGCTGCGGTCGCGGCTGCCGTCGTCCACGTACAGCACGCGTCCGTCGAGTCCGTGCCCATCGGGCCCCGCCGCCAGCCCGTCCAGCACCGCGGCGATGCGCGGATGCAGCACCGGCAAGGCCTCGGCCTCGTTGAAGGCGGCGACGACGACGGTGAGCCGGTCTTTGCGGTCCATGCCCGGATGGTACCCGTCAATCCAGGGAATCGAGGTAGCCGGGGCCGCCCAGGTGCCGCATCTGGCGTTCGATGCGGCCGGTGCGGCGCTGCACGTAAGGGCCGGGGTTGCGCGCGTCGTAGCGCCGCGGGCTGGGCAGCACCGCGGCCAGGCGCGCGCACTGTGTCGGCGACAGCTTCGCGGCGTCGCGTCCGAAGAAGGTGCGCGCCGCGGCCTGCGCCCCGTACACACCATCGCCGAATTCGGCGATGTTGGCGTACACCTCGAGGATCCGCTGCTTGGGCCACAGCACCTCGATCAGCACCGTGTACCAGGCCTCCACGCCCTTGCGCACCCAGCTGCGCCCGCTCCACAGGAACAGGTTCTTCGCCACCTGCTGGCTGATGGTGCTGGCGCCGCGCACCTTGCGCCCACGGGCATTGTTGCGGCGCGCCTTCTCGATCGCCTCGAAGTCGAATCCGTGGTGCGCGGGGAAATTCTGGTCCTCGGCGGCGACCAGCGCCAGCGGCAGGCTCGGCGCCATCCCCTCCAGGTCGCGCCAGTCGTAGGCGGTGCGGTAGGCCCAGTCGCGCTCCGCCCATGCGTCGAACTGGCGCGCGACCATGAATGCGGAGAACGGCGGGTCGATGAAGCGCAGCACCGCCACCTGCAGCGTGGTCGCCGCCACGAACAGCAGCGGCAGCAGCCACAGCAGGCGCCACCAACGCCTGGGCCCGGGCCGGCCACCGAAGATCCTTCGCTTGCGCACGCCTGCCCCCCCTCCGAGTTCCCCGCGCATTATCGCCGCGGGGCCGGGCCAGGCCACCCGCCATCCGAAAACTTAACTAATGTTTAATTTTCTGCCGACTCAGGCTAGTATCGGCCGAGGCCTGGTCGTGGCGGTGTCCGTATGAGCCCCCCGCCCAGCCTTTCAGGGGTACCAAAAAACCAACGATCGGGGGATCAATAATGAAGTTGAAGACCAGCAAGCTCCGCGATGCCATCGTATTTGCGCTCGTGGTGGGCACCACGTCACTGGCAGGCACCGGAATCGCCCTTGCCCAGGACGCCGCCGCGGCGGACGCTTCGGCCCAGCAGGATCCGGCACAGACCACGCCGGGCACCACGCCCAGCGAGATCACCCAGCTGGACCGCATGGTCGTCACCGGCACGCGCATCCAGAGCCAGACCGTCACCGCATCCTCTCCGGTCACGGAGATCCAGCAGGAAGAATTCCAGTACACCGGCGCCACCCGCACCGAGGACCTGGTCAACCAGTATCCGCAGATGTCGCCGGCTTTCGACGCCTTCACCAACAACGGTTCGCTGGGCTATCCGACCGTCGACCTGCGTGGCCTGGGCGCCGGCCGCACCTTGACCCTGGTCAACGGCAAGCGCCTGCCGCCGGGTGCCTCCGAAGCCGCGGACATCAGCATCATCCCGTCCTTCCTGGTGCAGCGGGTCGATCTGCTGACCGGTGGTGCCTCGGCCGTGTACGGTTCCGACGCCGTCGCCGGCGTGGTGAACTTCATCCTCGATACCGACTTCGAGGGCGTCCGGCTCAGCGTCGGCCAGTCGGCGTACCAGCACAACAACGACAACAAGTACATCCAGGATCTCGAGGCAGCGCGCAATTTCGATTTCCCGACCGGCAATTCCGGACTGGACGGCAAGGCCAACAACATCGACATGGCCGTCGGCGGCAGCTTCGCCGAGGACCGCGGCCATGCCATGGCCTGGCTCACCTGGCGCAAGAACGATTCGCTGTTCCAGGGCGAGCGCGACTACTCCTCCTGCGCCTTGAACGGTGGCGGAACGAGCTGCGGCGGTTCGGCCACCAACGCCGCCGGCAACTTCTATTTCTACCAGTTCGACCCCGACACCGATTTCTTCCAGGGGACCAACGCCCACCAGCTTGCGGACGGCAGCTTCACCACCGGCTACGGCGCACCGTACAACTACGCGCCCGCCAACTACTACCAGCGTCCGGACCAGCGCTACACCTTCGGCAGCTCGCTGAGGTACGACGTCAACGAGCACTTCAAGCCCTACCTCGAGACGATGTACATCAACAAGCGCGATGCGGTCGAACTGGCCCCGTCCGGCGCCTTCTTCACCCTGGTGAGCCCGGTCGACTGCACGGACCCGCTGATCGGCACGGCCTGCGCCGACCTGGGGTTCGATCCGGCCAACGGCCCGCTCGGCATCTATGTCGCCAAGCGCAACATCGAAGGCGGCCCGCGCCATACCGATACCAAGACCTCCCAGTTCCGGGTGGTCGCCGGTGCACAGGGCGCGATCAACGACACCTGGTCCTATGACGCCTATTTCCTCTATGGCCAGACCAACAGCAATTCCACGGGCATCAACGACTTCCTGTCCGACCGGATCGTCAGTGCCATCCGCGGCTGTCCGGCTGGCTCCTTCGGCGGCTGCCTGCCGTACGACGTCTTCACCCCCGGCGGCGTGACCCCGCAGGCCGCTGCGGCGCTTGCCGGCACCAGCATGGGCGACACCCGCACCCAGACGACCTCGTTCACCGGGTACATCACGGGTGATCTCGGCTACGCCCTGCCCTGGGCCGGCGGCAACACGATGTCGCTGGCCGCAGGCTTCGCCTGGAGCGAGGACAAGTACGCCTTCGTCGCCGACACCAACAGCCAGGAAGGCAACTTCGCCGGTGCGGGTGGTCCCGCCCTCCCGGTTTCCGGCGCCATCCGGGTCAAGGAGTTCTTCTCGGAGGTCGGCGTTCCGGTCCTCAAGGACATCGGGTTCTTCAAGAGCCTCGATCTGGACCTGGGCTACCGCATCTCCGACTACAACCTGGCGGGCAGGGCCGAAACCTACAAGATCGGCCTGACCAGCGACTTCGGCATGTTCAGGGCACGCGGCGGATTCAACCACGCCATCCGCGCCCCGGGCATCAATGCGCTGTTCTCGGGCCAGCAGATCGCGCTGTTCTCCGGCACCGATCCCTGCGCCGGCGCGACGCCTGCCTTCACCCAGGCCCAGTGCGCCAACACTGGCGTCGATGCCAGCCGCTACGGCTCGGTCCCCGCGAACCCGGCCGAGCAGTACAACCAGTTCATCGGCGGCAACCAGAACCTCAAGCCGGAAGGGGCCGACACCTACACCCTGGGCTTCGTGGTCACGCCGATCGACAACATGCGGGCCAGCCTCGACTACTACGACATCAAGATCGAGGACACGATCAAGTCGATCGGCGCGCAGACCATCCTGGATCAATGCGGCCTGAGCGGTGACCCGACGCTGTGCGCCCTGGTGCACCGCAATCCGGTCAGCGGCGATCTCTTCCGTGGCAACGACCCGGCCACGGCGGGACAGGTCGTCAACCTGACCAACAACTTCGGCGAGATCCACTTCCGCGGCCTGGACCTGTCCGGGTTCTACGCCTGGAACATGTTCGGGGGCCGGATGTCGACCTCGTTCCAGGGCAACTATCTGCTGGAGCAGCAGATCGCCCCGCTGGCACCCGCCAACGACGACGCCACCTACGACTGCGCCGGCAAGATCAACGTCCAGTGCCTGTCGCCCAAGTGGCGCCATATCGCCAACGTGCGTTATTCCCGCGACTGGTACACGTTCAACGTGCGCTGGCGCTATTTCGGCGACATGGATTACGTCGACCAGCACGGCGATGCGCTGACCACCGACAAGCTGCTTTGCGGTGACGGCGCCGGTTGCATGGGCAACGGCAAGCTGTCTGCCTACAACTACATCGATCTGTCGGCCTCGGCCAGGATCGGTACCTGGGGCGAGTGGACGATCGGCGTGAACAACGTCGCCGACAAGGAACCGCCGATGGTCGGTGGCACCCTGGTCCTGAACGGCAACGCGCCGGGCGGCTACGACCAGGCCGGTCGCTTCATCTTCACCAGCTTCACGGTCAATTTCTAAGCAACCGATCCAGCGTCACACTGAGCGGCGGGCTTCGGCCCGCCGCTTTTTTTTGCCTACCGCAAGCCGTTTCCGTCGGCATCGACGATCCCGGCTTCCTCCAGCCGCGCCTTGAGCGGCGCGAGGCCCGCCTCGTGGTTGCGCCATTTCCGCACCGAGCTGGTGTAGATCGGCTCGCGCACCTGGGCAGCGCTCGCGGTCGTCGACGGCCTGGTGTTTTCCGACGGGCTGAGCACCGACGACTGCCAGTCGAGCCCGCACCAGGCGAGGATGCGTCGTGCCTGGCCCTCGCTGTCGGCCACCAGGTCCTCGTAGTGCACATCCAGGATCGCGCCGGGCATGACCGCATGCCAGTGCTGCATCATCCGGTGGTAGCTGGTGTAGTAGGCCGCCAGTTCGCCGAGGTCGTAGGAAAAATAATAGGCCTGGTTGAACAGGGTCTTGTAGACGGCATAGCAACCATCCATCGGCTCGCGCCGCATGTGGATGATCCTGGCATTGGGCAGCGCCTTCCTGATCAGCCCGCAGTAGATGAAGTTGACCGGCATCTTGTCGATGAACATGCGGCTGCCCGGGGCCGCCTCGCGCGCGCTGGCCATGTAGTCGCGACCGAGCGCGGCAAAGTCGATCTCCAGCGAGGCCTCCACCAGGGTGCTGCCGGGGCTGGCCTGCCGGCGCTCCCGCGCCGCGGCCGCCAGCAGCTGCCCGAAGTCCAGCAACTCGCCCGCCGACTCCACGTCGTCGTGGCGGGCCAGCATCCGTTCCAGCAGCGTGGTGCCGCTGCGTGGCATGCCGACAATGAAGATCGCGCCCGCTTCGGCATGGCCGGCCGCGTCGGCCTGCATCGCTTCGGGGGTGCATGCCGCGCGCAGGGCATCGATCGAGGCGCGCTCCGCGGCAGCGTCATGGGCCAGGGCCTTGCGCTTGAGCGCGGCCGCCTCGGCGAGGACGCGAAAGGACTGGTCGGGCTGCCCCACGTCCTCGAGTTCCCTGGCAAGCGCGAACAGGCATGCGACCCGCTCGGCCGGGCGACGAAACCCGGCCGCCAGGCGTGCCCTGAGATCGTCGACGTGGTTGCTCGCGGCGGTCTGGCGGCGCAGGGTCGAGCGCAGGTACAAGGCGTGCCCGGCGCCTGGCGCGCGCGCCAGCAGGGCATCGAGGGTAGCTTCCGCGGCGGCGATGTCCCCGCCGAACAACTGGGTGGTCGCGAGGTCGTAGAGCAGGCCCGGATCGCCGCCCATCGCAGCGAACGCCCGTTCGTACAGCCGGCGCGCGTTCAACGGGTCGTCGCACTTGCTGTAGACCTTGCCGATGGCCCAGAGCGCCCTCCCGTCGTTGCCGGCGATGGCCAGCGCATCGGCCGCGACCTGCCGCGCCTGCGTCCGCCGCCGCAGCATGATCAGGTTGTCGGCCTTCTTCAGCAGCAGCGGCAACTGTCCCGGTGCGGCATCGGCCGCCGCGGTGATGAAGCCGAGTGCGGCTTCGGGATCGTCCGCCGCCAGCCTGGTCTCGCTGGCCAGGAACAGGACCTCCGCATTGCCGCCCTGCGCAGCCAGCAGGCTGTCGCACAGCCGTGTGGCCTCCCCGACCTTGCCTTGCCGCAGGAACGCGAATGCCTGCGCGAGCTGTCGTTGCAGCGCCGGATCCGCCGTCGTGGTGCCTGGTTGGGCCCTGTCCATGAAAACTTCCCCTGTTAGCCCTGGAACTGGAATTCGCGCGCAGCCGCCGACACGGCCTTGACCATGTCGCGCTCGCCGGCCGACAGCAACGGATTCCAGACGTCGAAGATCAGCACCACGCGCAGTTCGTCGCTGTCGTTGCGGGCCTCGTGCTCGATGCTGTCGTCGAACACCAGGACTTCGCCGACCTTCCAGCGCCGGTGTTCGAAACCGACCCGGTACCGGCAGTGCTCCGGAACGATCAGTGGCAAGTGCACCACCACCCGGGCGTTGGTCTCGCCCTGGTGCGGCGGGATATGGGTGTGCGGTGCCAGCAGCGAGAACATCGCATTCGGGCACTGGCCGTCGATGTCGGCCATGTCGACCGCCGCCAGCGCCTGCGCAGTCTCCGGGCAAGCCTGCAGGTGCCGCTCGACCGGCTGCCCGTTGCGCCAAAGGAAATAGCTGTTCCAGCGCGGCGAATGGTTCAACTCCCGCCACTGGTTGACCGGCGTGCCCGGCTGGTAGGCGACGTAGGGAGTGAATTCGCCCTGATCTCCTGCGATGGCCGCTTCCAGTTCGGCCCTGATCGCGGCGGTCCTGGCTTCCAGCGCATCGACCCAGCCGAAAGCCTCGCGCTCGAAGAACGGAATGGCGGGCAACCGCGGGACGTGCAAGGTGCTGCAATTGGACGTGTAAGGTTGCGATTGCCCGCTGAGGATGGCGCCGGCCTCGCGCCAGCGTTCGGCTTCGGCCGGCGTCAATGCATTCGCGCGCGTCCCGATCCGTTCGGCCAGGAAGGCGGCCATTGCGGCACCGACGCGCTGCACCAGGGCGCGCCCGTGCAACAACTGCTCGCGCAGGGCCGGCGGCCAATGCGGCTCCGGTGGCGCCACCTTCAATGCATTGCGATAGACCGCCGCCGCCGGCCTGGGCAGGCCCTGCCGCTGCAGGTGGCCAGCCTTGGCCAGCAACCCGGGCAGGAAATACGGATCGGCCGCGAGGCAGGCATCGATCGCCTTCAGTTCCCCGCTGCTGTCGCCCTGTTCGCGCAGCACCCTGGCGACGGACAGCAGCACGACCGGATCGCGCGGCGCCACCACGTGCGCTGCCTGCAGGGCTTGCAGCGCCTCGGCCAGCTGCCCGCGCCTGAACGCGTGCACGCCAATGCTGTACAGGGCTTGCGGATGCTTCGGATCGAGTGCCAGCACCTGTTTCCACAGCTGCTCGGCTTCGTCCCAGCGTCCCTGGTCGACCGCGGTGGTCGCCGCGCCGACCAAGCTAGCGATATCGCTCACTGAACCTCCCTGCCGGAACCAAGTCGAAAGCGATCGTGATGCGCGGCTGCGCATCCTCGAAAGGCACCGTACCGTGCCACAGGTACGACGGGAACAGCACCAGCTTCCCGCATTCCGGACGCACCACACGCCGGGGCGGCAACGCGAGCCCCAGCTCGAGTGGCGGCTGGCCGAACTGGAGATGCCCGGCCTGGCTTGCACCGGCCGGCGCGGTCGCCACCGATGGCGGCAACGCGACGTAAAACGCCGAGCTCATCCAGCCTTCCGGATGGATATGGTCGACGTGCTTTCCCGACGACCGCAGCTTGACCGACCACGAGCCACCGGGACGCACGTTGCGCGCGTCGTGCTTCAGGAACGGATGCCGTGCGTCCGCAGGCAACGTGGCCAGCCAGCGCCCGGCGCCCTGCAGCAACGCTGCCCGGGCCGCCGCGATCACCGGGTCATGGCGGCCGAACAGGCGGCCGGGCGTCTGCGATCCGCCGCGCAGGCTTTGCTGGATGGGCTCGCGCCTGGCCTTGTGCAGGTGCTCGAGCGTCGCTGCGAGCGCCTGCAGGAAACCGGGCCGATCGCTGAATCCCGGGGGTGTCTCGATCTCGACCACCCCGACCAGCCGCTCGTAGTCGCACAGCCAGTCTTCGCGCGAGTCGCCCGACAACCGCCACGCGGTGGCCAAATACGCCCAGGCCTCCTGGTTTTCCGGATCCGCCCGGATCGCTTCTCCGGACCGTTGTGCAGCGGCATCCCATTGGCCCGCCTTCAGCAGGTGCCGCGTGTAAGCGTTCAACAGCGCAGGTACCCCGCTCCCCCCGCTGCGATGCAGTTGCGCGTAGAGCGCGCCCGCCTGCGCGGTGCGGCCGAGCATCTCCAGCGCATTGGCCTCCATCAGGGCGAACACCGGCTCGTCCGCCTGCGCCCGCGCGATGCGCGCCTGCGCGAGCGCCTCCCCGGCCGAACGCGCCGCAAACAGGAAGTTGATGTACGCCGAACGCAGGGCGCGGTCGCGCGGGCGCTCCCGGATGGCTGCGCGAAACAGTTGGAACGGTTCGTCGGGATCCTGTGCCGGGGCGTATTCCCAGAGCAGGTTCGCAAGCGTGACCGTGCCGGGAACGAAGTCGGGATATCGCTCCGCGGTTCGCTGCGCCAGCTGCAGCGCTTCGTCCGGCCTGCCCGCATCCAGCAGTGCCCCGGCAAGCGTATCGGCGAGTTCGGGGCCTGCGCCCGGATCGGCGCCCATCGATTGCAGGCAGGCGACCGCTTCCCCGGATCGACCCGACAGGCGCAGCACCGAACCCAGGTTGGTGATTGCCGACCGCTGCCCGGGGGCCAGTGCGATCACCTTGCGGAACGCAGCCTCCGCGGCGTCCAGGTCGCCCGCCTCGCGCGCTGCGTTCCCCAGCAGGTGCCAGTCCAGGTGCGCGTCGGGCTGCAGGTCCGTGGCGCGCCGCAGCGCCGCCACCGCCTGTTCGGCGTGCCCGGCCTCCAATGCGGCGGCGCCCAGTTCACTCCAGCCCCTGGCGAAATCCGGCGCGATGCCCACCACCCGGCGCAAGACCTGAAGCGCCGCATCCAGCTTGCCCGCCTTGCGCAGGAACGCCGCATGGTTGACCAGCACCAGGGGGTGGTCGGGCGCAAGTTCGAGCGCGCGCAGGAATGCGCTTTCGGCCGCATCGGCATTGCCGGTGCCGGCGTGGCACATGGCCAGCAGTTGTTGCGCATCCGGCGCCTGCGCCGCTTCGACGACCAGGCGGCTTGCCATCGCCAGGGCTTCGTCGGCGCGCCCGGTCTGGAGCAACCGGAATGCGCTTTCGAGCTCCCTGGCTTGTGCAGCGGACAGGGGCCGTGGCATGCCCGGCGACGGCATCTGCTACTGGATGCGCCGCGCCCGCAGCGGGACCCGTTGCGGTGTCAGCAACATGTAGTTGCCCAGTGCGGCCTTGCGGATGGTCACGCGATCGCCGCTCGCCAGGTAGCCTTTCGAGCTCACCTCGGTCAACAACCAGACCTGGCCGTTGTCCAGCGTGACCACCCTGTGGCCGGTGGAGCGCAGGGCGACGTCCGCAACCCCGGCCTCGATCCTGTCGGGCGAGAGCTCGCGCATGCGCTCGGGATCCCGCTCGCGCAACTGGACCTGGTCCAGGCCGAAATCCCGGAGCGCCTTGCGCTTCTGTTCTTCGAGTCCGAGGCCCTGCGATCCGGCGGTGCCCGCCGGCGGAAACGCCGCGTCGTAGCAGGCCAGGCGCTTCGAGGGCTCGGTGATCGCGGCGCAGGGATGCGATGGGGCAGCGGCTTCCACGGCGTCGACGGCGCCCACGCCTGCGGATCCCGCCAGTCCCACGGCCATCGAGGCGACAACCTGCAGCAACGCGATCGACATGCATTCACTCCCATTCGCAGCGGCCGGCACCATCGCAGTGTCGCGCACGCCGATCGTTATAATGTGGCCAGTTCCCGCGGGGTACGCAAGCCTTGAGTCTCGATCCCGGATTCCACGATGCCTGGCGCGAATTCTTCGCGACCCTGCCCGACGGTGCGCACCTCCTGGCGATCGGCGCCAGCCACGACATCGTGGCGCAGTCCGCGGCGGAAGCGGCCGCGGCGGCCGGCCGGACCTGGGACATCAGCGCGACGCACGCGCTTGCGATGGATGCGGACGGACACCTGCCCTTCGCGGCGGAAGGTTTCGATGCCGTCGTTGGCCAGGACGCGCTCGGACAGGCGCGCGCCGGCAGCGCGGCGCTGGCCGGGGTCCACCGGCTGCTGAAGCCGGGTGGCGACGCCCAGTTCATCGTCGGCGCTGCCGACTCGGCACGGGTGCAAGGCGCCAGGCAATCGCTGCAGGAAGCGGAGTTCGTGCTCGGAGAGGCTGCGATGTTCGGGCGCCTGCGCCGGCTGGTCACCCTGGAGCAGGCATCGGCAACCGTGTTGCAGGACGTCACCGGGGAACTGCGTGCGTCCATCCATGCGTTGAGGCAGAGATTGCAGCAGGCACGCGATCCGGCATCGGCAAGCCTGCTGCGCGGCACCCTCGAGACGGTGCAGGCCCTGCTGGTCGCCAGCAGGCAGGCGCCGCCGGAGCGCATCGGGCGCGACATCGACCGCAGCGAGGAGGTCCTGCGTGCCACCGCCGGCGTCCTGCGCGAATGCGTTGCCCATGCGCGCACTGCGACGGAGATGGCGGGCCTCGAGCAGGATGCCGTCGCCGCCGGGTTCACCCAGGTGGAACGGGCGCCGCTCTCCCACCCCGGCGGGCATGCCGGCTGGCAACTGCTGTTGCACCGCGCATGACCGGGCACGCCGACGCACTGCTCGAGCAGGCGGCGGCGCTTCATCGCCAGGGTCGCGGCAGCGAGGCCATCGCGCTGTTCCGGCAAGTACTCGCCACGCGCCCCGAATCGAGCGAGGGCTGGTACGAACTCGGCTACCTGCTCAAGGCCGAGGGCGAGTACGAACAGGCACTCGACGCCTATGCGCAAGCCCTCGCCCGCGGGGTCCGGCGACCGGAGGAAGTACACCTGAACCGGGCGGTGATCTACTCCGACCACCTGCGCCGCGATGCGGACGCCGAGCGGGAACTCGAGTCCGCGCTCGCGATCGCGCCGCACTATGTCCCGGCGCTGCTGAACATGGGAAACCTGCACGAGGAACGGGGCCGGCGCGAGCTGGCGCTGGCCTGCTACGAACGTGTCCTCGCGGGCGCCGACCGGCAGGACGATGCGCATCGGGAGCTGGCGTTCGAGGCATTGGCGCGCAGCGCGAAACTGCGGCCCCCGACCAGCGTCGACGATCCCTTGCTCGAACGCCTGCGCAAGGCGGCATCGGACCGGTCCGACAAGGTGGTCCGGGCCAATCTCCTGTTCGCGCTCGGGCAGGCCCACGATGGCCTGGGACAGGTCGACCTCGCCTTCGATGCCTTCGCGAAAGCCAATCGCTGGCTGCTGCGTCATTCGGGCCGCACCTACGACCGTGCCCAGTCGTCGCGACTGGTCGATGCGTTGATCGAATCGTTCCAACCGGTCGCGGGCCACGGTGGCCAGCCGCGGACCGCCGCGCAACCGCTGTTCGTCTGCGGCATGTTCCGCTCCGGCTCCACCCTGGTCGAGCAGGTGCTGGCGGCGCATCCGCAAGTCACCGCAGGCGGCGAACTCGACTACCTCCGCCGGCTGGCGGCGACGCGGCTGGTCCCGTTCCCCGGGTCGATGGCGACCCTCGATCCGGACCGCGACTCCCGGCTGGCAGCGGAATACCACGCCCACCTGCTGCGCCTGTTCCCGGAAGCAGGCAACAGCACTTTCGTCACCGACAAGCGTCCCGACAACTTCATCCTCATCGGCCTGATCAAGCGCCTGTTCCCCGGCGCGAAGATCATCCACAGCGTCCGCAACCCGATGGACAACGGGTTGTCGCTGTTCATGCAGCACCTCAACCCGCTGGTGGCCGGATATTCGACCGACCTCGGCGACATCGGCCACTACTACGGGCAATACCGGCGGCTGATGGCGCACTGGAAGGCGCTGTACCCCGACGACATCCATGACTTCGACTACGACGCTTTCGTGCGCGAACCGGAAGCAAGCCTGGCACGCCTGCTGCAATTCCTCGGCCTGCCATGGGACGACCGCTGCCTGCAGTTCCATCGGCTCGACAATACGGTCAAGACGGCCAGCTACTGGCAGGTGCGCCAGCCGCTCCATGCCCGCGCAAGCGAACGCTGGATCCGCTACCTGCCGCACCTGGCACCGCTGCAGCAGGCGCTGCGCGAGGCCGGCATCGCGGAGCGGGAGATCGCGCTTGGTTGATGTCCTCACCCGCTTCCTGTTGCCGGGTGCCGGGGTGCGTGGGGTGCGCGTGCACCTGGACGGGACCTGGGCACAGATCCGCGCGCGCGGCGCCGACGTGCCCGCCGCGGTGACCGAGTTGCTCGGCGAGGCCACCGCGGCGGCGGCGCTGTTCACCGGCCACGCCAAGGTCGACGGACGATTGTCGGTACAGCTGCGTGGCGACGGTCCGCTGCGCACGCTGTTCGCCGAGTGCACCGCCGCCGGCACTCTGCGCGGCATCGCCCAGGTCGAGGACGATGCGCCACCGCTGTCGCGCGATCTGCGCGCACTGGGCGGCGGCGCGACGCTGGCCATCACCATCGAGAACCCCAGCCGTGGCGATCGCGAGCCGATGCGCTACCAGGGCCTGGTCGCGCTGGAGTCCGATTCGCTGGCGGGCGCGTTCGAAGGTTACTTCCGCCAGTCCGAACAACTGCCGACACGGCTGCTGCTGGCCGCCGACAGCCAGCGCGCCGCGGGACTGATGCTGCAGAAGCTGCCGGGCGATGCCGGCGACGATGACGGCTGGGACCGCGCCGGGGCGCTGTTCGAAACCCTGTCGCCGGACGAACTGCTGGACTGGCCTGCCGGAACCCTGCTGCACCGGCTGTTCCACGAAGAGGGCGTCGAGGTGCTCGGCCAGCGCCCGCTGCACTTCGGCTGTTCCTGCTCACGCGAGCGTGTAGCTGCCATGCTGCAGTCGCTGGGCCGTGAAGAGGCCGAGGCGGCGGCTGCGGCTGCCGGCGGGTCTGCCCGGATCCGCTGCGAGTTCTGCGGCCAGCAATACGAATTCAACCCGGGTGAAATTTCCATGCTGTTCGAAACCCGCGGAATCACCGCCGAGGGGCCGACCGGACTGCAGTGACCCGGCCCCATTCAGGGGCGGGTTTTGACGCGGGCTTGATTGTTAAAGAAACATAAATCAGGTAGATTCATTTCGAATCCTGCCGGAACTCCTCCGGAAGGTCGAGGTCACATCCGCCATGACCGCCCGCTTGCCGAAATTGCTGCTTTGCGCGCTGCTTGCACTGGGCGTAGCGACGGAGGCCCTTGCGCAGAACGCTCCCGCGCAGGCACGCCGCATCGATAGTGCGTGGCTGCCGGTCTGGAACAATACCAGCGGCAAGCTCGAGGCCTATCTGGTGCTGGAGCCGGCCGAAGCACCGAAGGTCGGCAGCCGCTGGCGCTTCGGCAACAACACGCTGGATGCGACCTTCGGACTGGAAGCCGGCAATTCGCTGGCGCTGCTGTGCGGCAAGGCCGGCCTCGCTGGTGCACTCGGCAACCTGCCCAACAACTGCATGCTCGCCACCCTCGGCGACAAGCTCGGCGACAACAGCCACGGCGCCCGCCGCGCCAGCGCCACTGCAGCCTTCAGCCGCCGCGGCAACAAGTTCGGCGTCACCGCCGGCAGTGGCCGCGACACCCTGCCCGGCTGGCTGGTGCCCGGTTCGCCGCGCAGCCAGGTCGACGTCAACGACCTGACCGTGTTCGCGCAGAAGAACCTGCGCAGTGAGGGTTTCGTTTCCATCGCGGGCACCGTCGCCAAGGCGCGACTGGTCCCGGCCTCGGAAGCCGCCCCGGACCTGGCTGATCGCTGGAGCAGCAAGTCGGTGACGGTCGGTGGCGGTTACGGCGCGTTCGGCGCCAGCATCATCGGCCACGTGGTCGACACCCCCGGGCAGCCGGCCTTCGGCGGCGTCGGCCTCGGCCTGACCTGGCGCACGCCGTGGAGCGGACAGCTCACGGTCGGCGCGGACAATGTCGTCACCCGCGGCAAGAACCCGTTCTCCGCCAGCGTCAACGACGATGCCGAGGGTACCGTTCCCTACGTGCGCTACGAGCAGGACCTGTAGGGCTCAGGACAGCGCGTCGATCAGCGGCTGCAGGTATTGCGCATACGGCGCCCACTTCGGCGTGTCGCGCGCGACGATTCCCTGGCGAACCTGCACCGCGCTCGCGGTGGCCACGCCGCGCTTTCGCGCATCGATCGCCAGCATCGCCGGCTCGAACGCCAGCCCGCAGAACGCGGTCACCCGCCGCATCACCGTCTCCGGGTCGCGGGTCAATTCCGCGTAGTCGACGTCGAGGATCCGATCCGGCCAGGCCTCGCGCCAGTGCGCCATCAGCCGCCGGTACTGGCGGTAATAGGCCGCCAGCTCCAGCTGGTCGTACGAATACGGGTTGGCGTCCGAGAACAGCTCGCGCAGGTTGGAGAAGCAGACCTCCACCGGGTCGCGCACCATGTGCAGGATGCGTGCGTGCGGCAGCGCGCGGCAGATGAAGCCGATGTTGAGGAAGTTCGACGGCAGCTTGTCGGTGAAGCAGCGTTCGCGCCCGAGCCGCCACTCGATGTGCTCGAGGTAGCCGCGGCCCACGGCGGCGAAGTCGACGCCTGGCGCGCGCTCGGCGATGGTCGTGTCGATCACGCCCCGGCAGTGATGGTCGGTGGCATAGCGCATCTGCGCGGTGAAGTCGTAGAGCTCGCCGACGCCCTTCACCTCGCCGTGGCCGTCGAGCAGCTGCTCCAGTAGGGTGGTGCCGGAACGGTGCATGCCGGCGATGAACAACGGCGTGCGCCGAGCGTGGTCGCCGCTCCCGCTGATGGCGGGAGCAGGCCTGGGCAGGCGGGCGTCGGATTCGACCAGGGCGTCCACCAGCCGGCGCGATTCGTCCGGCTGGTACTGCAGGGTCGAGCGCTTGGCCCTGCAGGCCTGCTCCAGCGCATGGGCGGCGGCCGCATGGTCGCCGAGGTCGTCGAGTTCCTTGTGCAGGGCGAAGCCCAGCAGGGCGATGTCCACGGGCGGACGCCCGGGTCGCGCGAGCTGGGCGCGGATCGCGTCGACATGGTTGTCGTCGGCGCGCTGGGTCCGCAGCCGCGACAGCAACCAGTAGGTCTGCGCCAGTTCGGGTGCACGCCGCAGGCTGCGCAACAGGTCCGCCTCGGCCTCCTCGAAGCGCGCCAGGTAGATGAGCACCTGGCTGCGCGCCAGCAGCGTGGCCGGATAGTCCGGATCCGCGCGCCTGGCCTCGTCCAGCATCGCCAGTGCGCGTTCCTGCTGGTTGAAGTAGCTCAGCTGTGCGGCGCAGGCCAGCAACATCGGCACCGGGATCGACGCAAGCGGACCGAGGCTGTCGAGCAGCCGGTGGAAGGCCTCGGCCTCGTTGAAGGTGCGTAGCCGCGGCAACAACTGGCCCAGCACCTGCTGCGGCATCGACCGGACCGCGGCCGCGCGCAACGCGGCGGCGCGCGCGGCGCGATAGTGGCCCGCCAGCGACGAGACGTACGACAGCTGCACCAGCACCGCGGGGTCGTCGGGGCGCTGCGCGAGCATCGCGTTGAAGCATGCCGTCGCCTGCGCCCATTCCTGGCGCTCGGCGTGCAGGTGCGCGCGTTGCCACAACGCCCGGAGCCCGTCAGTTCCTGCCTCTTGCGACAAAACTATCCTCCTCCGGTGCCGTCGCCGAGCATTTCCACGAGCGGCGCGAGCTGGCGCTCATAGCGCCGCCAGGCGCCGATGCCGCCGCGATGGATGGGGCTGCGCACCTGGGAACTGCTGGCGGTGGACACCGGCGCGGTGTTGCGGGTGATGTCGATGCTGGCCGGCTCGAACTCCAGGCCGCAGAAGGCCATGACCTCGGCCGCGACCCGCGCCGGCTCCGTCACCAGCGCCTCGTATTCCACCGCCATGAAGCGCCCGGGCAGCACTGCGCGCCAGTGCCCGACCAGCTCGCGGAAACGGCGCCAGTGGCCGGCCAGCTCGATGAGGTCGTAGCTGTAGCCGTAGCCGCCGCCCGGGAACAGTTCCTTCAGGTTGGAGAAGCAGGCGTCCATCGGTCCACGCACCAGACACAGGATCCTGGCCTGGGGCAATGCCCGCGCGATGAAACCGGCATTGAAGGCATTGAGCGGGTTCTTGTCGACCAGGAATGCACGATCGCCATGGAGGGCCGCGGTGCGCTCCAGGTACATCGCGCCGACCGGTGCGAGGTCCAGGGCGGACGCCGCGGCCACCTGGCTGGCCGTGGGCGGCGATGCGAACGGCTGGTCCAGCGCCAGGCCCATGCTGGCGCCGAAGGCATTCAGTTCGCCGGCATCCGCGACCCGGCTGTGGTTGCCGAGGATGCGTTCGAGCACCGTAGTGCCGGTGCGCGGCATGCCGACGACGAAGATCGGGGTGCGCGGCGACGCACCGACCGGCGGCGCCGGCTCGGGCGTGGCGAAGGCCGCACGCAGCGCGTCCAGCGTTGCCCGTTCGGCCGCGGCGTCGTAATGCAGTTGCCTGCGCATGCCCGCGGCGGCGGCGGCAAGCGCCTCCCAGGCCGCCTCGGTGTCGTCGGCGGCATCCAGTTCCTTGAACAGCGCGTAGCCGAGGTAGGTCGCGCGCATCGGGTCGGCCCGCTCGGCACTTGCATGCGCCAGCGCGGCGCGTACCCGCGGAATGCGTTCGCCGGGCGTGGCCGCGGCAGCATGGTGGGCGAGCGCCCAATGGGCCTCGGCGAATCCCGGCGCCAGCGCGATCGCCTGCTCGAAGGCGGCCGTCGCCTCCTCGGCACGGCCGAGGTGGCGCAGCAGGTTGGCGCGTACGTAATGCAGCCGGTGGCTGCGCGGCGCCACATGCAGGGCATGGTCGGCCAGCCGCAACCCCTGCGTGTGGTCGTCGGCCAGCCAGAGTTGCTGGGCCAGCACCGCGGACTGCGCCAGGATCGCCGGATCCGTCCAGTCGGCGGCGGCGATCGCGCGGCGCACGGCCTCGCGCTCGTCGAAGCCCAGCAATTGTCGTGTCAGGTAGGGAAGGATCTTCCAGCGGCGATGCGCCACGGCCACGGCCGTGCCCTGCATCGCGGCATCGCGCGCGGCGCGATGATGGCCCTGGATGGCGGCCAGCGCGGACAGGCGATACCAGGCGAAGGCCTGGCTCGGGTCGCCGCGCAGCACGGATTCGTAAATGTCGCGGGCCGCATCCAGCTCACCCCTGGCCTCGTGGCCACGGGCAGCGAGCCATTGCGGCTCCAGGCTGGAAGAAGGCATCGTCGTCTCTGTTTCCCGGAAAAAGACGGCCGCCCGAAGGCGGCCGTCTGCAACGCACTGCTACGGCTTCGACTTAGAAGTCGTACTGCACCATCAGGCGGACCGACCGGGCCTGCTGGAACGAGTCCGGCACCAGGTAGGTCGACGACGGGGCACCCGTCGCCGAGATCTCCGCCGACTCGTTCACCGCGGTCACGTCCTGCGAGTTCGCGACGTTGAACACGTCCACCTTGAACTGCAGGCCTTCCATCCAGTTCGGACGGTAGGAAACGTTCAGGTCGAGCGAACGGGTCCACGGCAGGCGACCCTTCGAACCACGCGGGAACGCCTGGACCGTCGCGTCGTCGACGCCACCGGCCGTGGTGGTGCCGCAACGCATGAACGACGAACCGTACGGATGCGCGGTGTAGTTGGGCTCGCCCGCGACACCGTCGCCGTCCGTATCCGTGCCCGCCGGTTCAGGCGACAACGGGTTCAGGTCGAGGACGCCCAGGCAGTTCAGCGGACGGCCGGACTGCACCAGCAGGTTCGCACCCACGGTCCACTCGTCGGTCAGGTCATAGCTGCCGAACAGCTTGAGGCTGTGGCGACGATCGTTCGGCAGGTAGCCGTAGGTGTCGACCGTCAGCGCCAGGTAGTCGAAGTCCTGGGTGACGTTGGTGTCGCCCTGGCCGATGTCCGACTTCACGCCGCCTTCGGTGTTGCCCTTGCTCTTGGCGTAGGTGTACGAACCCTGCATGAACAGCTTGTCCCAGCGGCCGTCGAAGAAGAACTCGAGCGCACTGTAGGTACGCTTGGCCGGCGGCGACAGCAGCTCGCCCGGGATGGTCACCGTGACCAGGTTGCCATCGTTGTAGTAGTCGGTCTCGAAGACCGCGTCCTCGCCCGGGTTGAACATGCGGCAGTACGGGAAGCCCGGGTTCGGCAGCACCACGTTCGGATTGGTCAGGTACGGCGAACCGGGAGCCAGCAGCACGGGGACGTAGTCGCAGTTGTCGTCGATGGCTGCCTTCAGGTCGCGGTAGATGCCGCGAACGCCGACGGACAGGTTGTCGGTGAGCTGCTTCTGGAAGCCCAGGATGTACTCGTCCTGGTACTGCGGCTTCAGGTTCTTCGAGGCGATCGTCGAGGCGATATGGGGCTCGCCGGTCTCCGCGTTGATGTAGCGGAAGTTGCCGCGCGTGGTCGCGCCGGTCGGCTCGCCGGTCACCGGGTCGACGCCGGTGAACAGGAAGTCCTCGCGGGTGAACAGCGAAGCCGAGGCGCCGCGGACGGCCACCGACGGGGTCAGCGGCAGCGCGTAACGGCCGGCGTTACCGAAGACCTTGAAGGTCGAGTCGCCGAACACGTCCCAGCTGAAGCCCAGGCGCGGGCCGAACTGGTTGCTGATCTTGACGTAGGTGTCGCCGTTGCCGTTGATGTTCTCGAACGTGTCCCAACGACCGCCCAGGTAGGCGATGAAGTTGTCGGTGATGTTCCAGCTGTCCTCGATGTAGTAGGCGTGCTGTTCCACCTTGACCGTCGAGCCCTGGCTGGTGAACTGCTGGCGGGCCACGTCGAACTCGTCGCCCGTGTTGGGGGCGCCGTCCGGACCGTTGCTGGTCAGGTAGGTCCACTGGTAGCCGCCCTCGCGCGCAGCACCGGCCACGGACTCGTAGTCGTCGCTGTCGTAGCCGAAGCGGACCAGGTGGTCGCCCAGCTGCCACTCGCCGTCCACGCGGAACTGGTCGCGAGTGTCGCCGGAGTCGACGCGCTCGATGCTGCCGCCGCTGATGTTGCAGGTGCTGAAGTACGGACCCGTCAATGCCTGGCGGTAGCCCGGGCGGCCGTCGATGACGACCGGGCAACCCTGCTGCGGCCCGTTGAAGTTGCCGTCGTAGGTCGCCTTGCTGCCATCCGGGCCGATCAGATACATGCCGCGCGCGAATTCACTGTGGCCGTACAGGGCGGACAGGGTGAAGGTGTCGGTCAGGTAGCCGGTGTACTTCAGGACGTAGTTCTCGCCACCGTTCTCGTTGACGGTACGGCCGAGGAACTCAGTGCGCTCGAAGGAGCCCAGGTCGTTCTGGTAGTTGTCGGTGTAGTCCGTGCTCTTGTCCGAGAACGCAGTGAACTCGAGCAGGTTGGAATCGTTGATGTTCCAGTCCATCTTCAACAACCAGGTCGGGGACTTGGTCTCGACGGCGATGTTGGAGGTGGCGAGGGTGCTGCCGTAGGAATCGCGCTCTTCCTTGGTGTAGGACACCAGGCCGTAGAAGAACAGCTTGTCCTTGATCAGCGCGCCGCTGGCCCAAGCGTTAGCCGTGGCCGACCAGCCGTTGTCCTGCGAGTTGTCGCTGCGCAGGGTGCCGAAGCTGTCCGGGGCGAGCGGGTTGGAGTAGTAGGTGTTCTTGGTGCCGGCCGCCAGCGACTCGGGCTCCCAGTACACGTTGCCGCCGGCATGGAACTCGTTGCTGCCGCGCTTGGTGATCTGGTTGACCACGCCGCCCAGCGAACGGCCGAACTCCGCGCCGTAACCACCGGTCTTGACCTGCTGCTCGGCCACGCCCTCGAACGGGATGGTGCCGAAGTTCAGGTTGCGGAAGGTGTTGGTGACGTTGAAGCCGTTGACGTAGTACTGGTTCTCGGCGACGGACGCGCCACCGAAGGAGGCCAGGTTGCCGAAGGCCGAGTCGCCGCGCACCGTGCCCGGCGCCAGCAGGGCGACGGCGGTGGTGTTGCGGGCAACCGGGATGCGGTTGATCTGCTCGGCGGTCAGGATCGTGGTCGACTCGACCGACGACACGTCGATCGGGTTGACGACGTTGGAGCCGACGACCGTCACGGCGCCAAGGGTGGTCGCATCGCCGCCGAAATCGACCGTCGACGCGGTGCCGACGTTGACACGGATCGTGCGCGGCGAGCCGCCGTCGCTGACCTGGTATTCGCCGGTCTGCAGGGCGGAGAAGCGGTAGTTGCCGTCGCTGCCGACCGTGATGCTGCGGCTGAAGCCGGTGGCCGGGTTGCTGACGGTGATGGTGTCGCCTGGATTGGCGCTGCCGACGATCGCACCAGCCGAGTTCGACTGGGCATAGGCGCCGCCCACGAAGCAAAGACCCAGAGCAGCGGTCAGCGCGCTTCGCTTCAGGCCTTTGGCGAATTGCTTAGAAGCCATTGGTATAACCCCCATTAGGGACGAAGGACCTTGAGAAGTACATGTACGTCAAAGCCGTAAATGGCATGACCGGCCGACTATAGACCAGACAACAAATCTTTAACAACCCCCTAACAGTCACTATTTTCCGGCCGGGGCGATCGCTCACGGATTGCTGCAACGCAGCAAGAAATTACCGGGTGGCAAGTTGATGTTTTTGAATGGGAACAACGACAAGGGCCGCGTTGGCGGCCGCCGGCGGATGCTGGGTTGCAGCATTTCCCCAATTGTTAATCCGGGCTCAAGCCAGCTGGCCCAGAATGCGTTGCTGCTCGTCCCGGAGGGCAGCCGGCATGCGCTCGCCATACTCCTCCAGGTACGCGCCGATGCCCTCGAACTCGGCCTGCCAGCCGCCGCGGTCGTAGCCGAACAGGACGCCGCGGGCCTCGTCCGACAGGGCGACGCCATCGAGGTTGAGTTCGCCCTTCCTGGGCAACGCCCCGATCGGCGTCTGCTCGGCGCCTGCCGTGCCCTCCACGCGCTTGATCATCCACTCCAGCACCCGCAGGTTGTCGCCGAAGCCCGGCCACAGGAACTTGCCGTCGCTGCCCTTGCGGAACCAGTTGACGTGGAAGACCTTCGGCAACTTCGCGCCGGGCTTGTCGAAAGACAGCCAGTGCGCGAAGTAGTCGGCGAAGTTGTAGCCGCAGAACGGCTTCATCGCCATCGGGTCGCGGCGCATCACGCCGACCTGCCCGGTCGCGGCGGCGGTGGTCTCCGATCCCATCGCCGCGCCGACCAGCACGCCGTGGGTCCAGTCGCGCGCCTCGAACACCAGCGGCACCAGCGAGGCGCGGCGGCCGCCGAACACGATCGCGGAGATCGGCACGCCCTGCGGATCCTCGGCCATCGGCGAATAGCTGGGGCAACGCTTCGCCGACACGGTGAAGCGCGAGTTGGGATGCGCCGCGGGGCGCTTGGCCGCGTCGTAGGCTTCGCCGCGCCAGTCGGTCACCGGGACCAGGCCGTTGTCGACGCCTTCCCACCACGGCTGGTTGTCGGCGGTGACGCCGACGTTGGTGAAGATGGTGTGCGACTGGATCGAGGCCAGCGCGTTCGGGTTCGATTTCTTCGACGTGCCCGGGGCGACGCCGAAGAAGCCCGCTTCCGGGTTGATCGCATACAGGCGGCCGTCGGCGCCCGGGCGCATCCAGCAGATGTCGTCGCCGATGGTCCAGACTTTCCAGCCGTCCTGGCGGTACCCCTCCGGCGGGATCAGCATCGCCAGGTTGGTCTTGCCGCAGGCGGACGGGAACGCAGCGGCGATGTAGTGGGTCTCGCCCTGCGGGTTCTCGATGCCGAGGATCAGCATGTGCTCGGCCAGCCAGCCTTCGCTGCGCGCCTGGTGCGAGGCGATGCGCAGGGCGTGGCACTTCTTGCCGAGCAGTGCATTGCCGCCGTAGCCGGAGCCGTACGACTTGATCGTCAGCTCCTCGGGGAAATGCATGATCCAGCGGCGGTTCGGATCGAACTCGCCGACCGAATGCAGGCCCTTCACGAAGCTACCTTCCTTCTCGATCCGCTGCAGCGCCGGCGTCCCCATGCGGGTCATGATCCGCATGTTGGCGACCACGTACGGCGAGTCGGTGACCTCGACGCCGCAACGCGACAGCGGCGAATCGATCGGGCCCATGCAGTACGGGATCACGTACATCGTGCGCCCCTGCATGCAGCCGTCGAACAGCGCATCGATCTTCGCGTGCGCCTCGGCCGGCGCCATCCAGTGGTTGTTGGGGCCGGCGTCCTCGCGCTCGGACGTGCACACCAGCGTCAGCTGCTCGACCCGCGCCACGTCGTCCGGGTGCGAGCGGTGCAGCCAGCTGTGCGGGTGGGTCTGCTCGTTGAGGCGGACCAGGGTGCCGTCGGCCTCCATCTTCGCGATCAGCGCCGCGTTCTCGGCATCGCTGCCGTCGCACCAGTGGATCGCATCCGGGCGGGTCAGCGCCGCGACCTCGGCGATCCAGTCGTTCAGCGCCTGCAGGGTGCTGCCGGCGCTGCCGGGCATGCTCAGGTCCTTGGTGCGGGCGTTCACGGTGTTGCCTCCTGCAATATCTAGGGAATGAGTGTGGCCATCACGTGCTCGACGTAGGCCTCGAATTCGTCGTGCTGCAAGCGCGGCTGCTGCAACTGCAGGTTCAACTGCAGGAAGCCGACGTAGGCCGCGTAGGCCAGGCGCGCACGGTGCTGCGCATCGCTGCGGTTGAGCCCGGCCTGGCGGAACGACGCGGTCAGGTATTCCAGGCGGCGCGCGGACACGCGTTCGATCACCGGCCGCACCACCGGGTGGTCCAGCGCCTTGAGCAGCTCGCTGTAGATGATGTGCGAACTGGCCTCGTGCGCGACCACGTCGAACAGCGCGCGCAGGCGCTGGCCCGGATCCGGGATCGCCTCGAGCTGGCCGAAGACCTCTTCCTGCTCGACGATCTCCCAGCGCTCCAGCGCCGCGACCAGCAGCGCTTCGCGGGAAGGGAAATGCCAGTAGAAGCTGCCCTTGGTCACGCCCAGGCGGCGGGCCAGCGGTTCGACCGCAACCGCAGCCACGCCCTGCTCGGCGATCAGGTCGAGGGCGGCCTGGGCCCAGTCGTCGGCGCTCAGGCGACCACTGCGTTCCGGGCGCGGGCCGGCGGCAGCGGGCGGCGAAGCGGTCATGGAAGTGGAAGGTCCATACGCCATAGCCTGCAATAGTACGCGGTTGCGGGGGCTTGAAACCCGGAGGCAGCGCCCATACCTTAGCGTATGGTGGTGCGGGCGCACAATCCGGCCTGCACGGCATCGCACGAACATTTCGCTGGGAGCGAAACCCGATGAGCATCGCGATCCTGAACAGCGTGATCCCCTTTGTCGTCCTCCTCCTTGCCGGCGCGGTTGCGGCCTACCACCGCTGGCGGCTGGCGACCTGGGTGGCGGTTTCCGCGGCAGTGCTGGTGGCCTGCGGACTGCTCGGCGCCAGCGCCGCCGCGACCGTGGTCGCTGCGGTGCTGCTGGCGCTGGTCGCGCTGCCGCTGCTGCTGCCGGCGATCCGCAAGCCGTACATCACCGCCCCGCTGCTGAAGTTCTACACCCGGATCCTGCCGCCGCTGTCGGAGACCGAGCGCACCGCCCTGGAATCGGGCACGGTCGGCTTCGAGGGCGAACTGTTCTCGGGCAAGCCGGACTGGCAGCAGTTGCTGTCGCAGCCGAAGCCGGAACTCACCGCGGAGGAGCAGGCCTACCTCGACGGGCCGTGCGAACAGCTGTGCCGCATGGTCGACGACTGGGACATCTCCCACGTCCGCGCCGACATGCCGCCTGAAATGTGGGAGTTCGTGAAGAAGCAGGGCTTCTTCGGCCTCAACATCCCGAAGGAATACGGCGGCCTCGGCTTCTCGGCGCTGATGAACCACAAGGTCATCCAGAAGCTGGCCTCCATTTCCTCCGTCGTCAGCTCCACCGTCGGCGTGCCCAACTCGCTGGGCCCGGCCGAGCTGCTGATGCACTACGGCACCGACGAGCAGAAGCAGCACTACCTGCCGCGCCTGGCCGACGGCCGCGAGGTTCCGTGTTTCGCGCTCACCGGGCCGTTCGCCGGTTCCGACGCCACCTCGATCCCCGACTACGGCATCGTCGCCATGGGCGAATGGGGCGGCGCGCAGGTGCTGGGCATCAAGCTCACCCTCAACAAGCGCTACATCACCCTGGCACCGGTGGCGACGCTGATCGGCGTCGCTTTCCGCATGTACGACCCGGACGGCCTGCTCGGCGACAAGCGCGACATCGGCATTTCGCTGGCGCTGGTGCCGCACGACACCGCAGGGCTGGAGATCGGCCGCCGCCACTTCCCGCTCAACACCCCGTTCCAGAACGGCCCGATCCACGGCGACGGCGTGTTCGTGCCGCTGTCGCAGCTGATCGGCGGCGAGGACCATGCCGGCAAGGGCTGGCAGATGCTGATGGAATGCCTGTCGATCGGGCGCGCGATCACCCTGCCCTCCACCTCCAGCGGCGGCGCGAAGATGGCGGCGATCGTCACCGGCGCCTATGCGCGCATCCGCAAGCAGTTCGGGCTGTCGATCGGCCGCTTCGAGGGCGTGCAGGAAGCGCTGGCACGCATGGCCGGCAACGCCTACGCGATCAGCGCGCTGTCGCAGGCCACCGCCGCCGCGGTCGCGCGCGGCGAGAACCCGGCGGTGCCCTCCACCATCGCCAAGTACCACTGCACCGAGATGGCCCGCGAGGTGGTCAAGGATGCGATGGACATCCATGGCGGCAAGGGCATCATCCTGGGCCCGCGCAACTACCTCGGCCGCGGCTGGGAAGCGACCCCGATCGGCATCACCGTCGAGGGCGCCAACATCATGACCCGCTCGCTGATGATCTTCGGCCAGGGCGCGATCCTGTGCCATCCGTGGGTGCTGAAGGAGATGAAGGCCGCGCAACTCGAGGATCCCGTGCAACGCCTCGAAGAATTCGACAGGTACCTGTTCGGCCACATCGGCGCCGCGATCTCCAACGCGGTGCGCGCGTTCTGGTACGGGCTCACCTTCTCGAAGATCGGGCGTGCCCCCGGCGACGACTACACCCGCCGCTTCTATCGCAAGCTCGACCGCTATTCGGCGACGCTGGCGGTGATGGCCGACACCTCGATGCTGCTGCTGGGCGGCAAGCTGAAGTTCAAGGAGTCGCTGTCCGGCCGCCTGGGCGACGTGCTCAGCCAGCTGTACATCTGCAGCGCGATGCTCAAGCGCTACCAGGACCAGGGCCGCCCCGAGGGCGACCAGCCGCTGCTGGCCTGGGCCATGCACGACTCGGTCAACAAGATCGAGACCGCGCTGTCCGGCGCGCTGCGCAACTTCCCGATCCGGCCGATGGGCTGGCTGCTGTGGCTGCTGGTATTCCCGCTGGGTCGCCGTGCACAGGCCCCGGGCGACCGCCTCAGCCGCCGCGCCGCAGCCCTGCTGATGACTCCGTGCGACGCGCGTGCGCGCCTGGCCGACGGCGTGTTCCTCACGCCTTGCGCCAACAACCCGGCCGGACGCGTCGACAGCTACCTGCCCAGGGTGGTGCTGGCCGAGCCGGTGGAACGCAAGTTCCTCAAGGCGCTCAAGCACAGCGACATCGAGGCGCTGGAATTCGACGATCAGCTCGACGAGGGCGTGCGCGAAGGCTGGATCACCGCCGAGGAGCGGGTGCAGCTGCAGGAGCTGCGGGCGATGACCCTGGACGCGATCACCGTCGACGACTTCGAACCCTGGCAGCTGCGCGCTGCGTCGTACTACGGCGACTTCGGCGCGCGCGAGGCGGCAACGGAAACCCGCGCCGTCGCCTGAGCGGAACCGTAGAGCGGAGCCATGCTCCGCTCAGCCGGGCATGGCTCGGCTCTACTCGAGGACCAGCGTCGCGTCGCCGGAGAACGACTCGATCCGGATCTCCCCGGCGCCGCTGCCGTAGCGCGCCTCGAAGCTCTTGCCGGGGCCGAACTCTTCCTTGTGCACCTTCACGTTCGGCGCCTCCAGGTCGCCGCTGAAGCTCTCGCCGCGGACGCGGGCGGAAAGGGACTTCGGCAGGTGCAGGCGGATGTCGCCGCTCACCGTCTCGGAACGGATCTCGCCGCCGTCGGCCAGCCCGACCCGCACCTCGGCGTCGCCGGACACGGTCCCGGTGGACAGGCGCCGCACGCGCTCGCCGCGGCTGTCGATGTGGATGTCGCCCGACACCGTCTCCGCATGCACTTCGCCGTCGAGGCGACCGCCCAGCACGATGTCGCCGCTCACGGTCTCGGACTTCGCGTCGCGGCTGTTGAGGGTCAGGCGCAGGTCGCCGCTGACGCTGCTGACGCTGGCCTGGCGCGGCGCGCCGGCCACCACCACGTTGCCGCTGACGGTCTCGACGTCGAGGTCGCTGGGGGCGACGCCATCGACATCGATGTCGGCCGACACCGACTCGATGTCGAGGTCGGCCTGCAGCGGCACCTGCAGCAACAGCACGGTGGGTTCGGTGCGCTCGCCGCGCCAGGTGCCCATGCGCTTGGGGTACTGCACCCGCACTTCGAGGTTGTCGCGGTCACCGTCGACCACCAGCTTCTCCACCCCTTCGCCGAGGGTGCCGGTGATGCGCACCTCGTTGCGGTCCCAGGCGCGGACCTGGATGCGGCCCTTGAGGTTGTCGATCTCCACCCGGCCGCGCGGATCCAGCGGCCGGACCTGGTCGATCGGGGTGCCCGCGAACAAGGGTGCGCTGGCAAGGCTGGCGCAGATCGCCAGGGCGAGAACATGGATGGAATGGCGCATCGGGAGTCTCCGTTATTCCGTGATTTTTCGATTCGGTCCGCGTCAGCTCATGCTGGCGCGCTGGGTAATTTCCAGCCGCAGGCTGTAGGTGCGGCGCAGGCGCTCGAGCAGGAAGCGGGCGTCGGGATCGCGCGCGAGCGCAGTGCGGATCTGCCGCGCGCTCTGGTCGAGATCGCGCAGCGCGGGTTGCTCGGGCCTGGCCGCAGAACGGTCCGGCGTGGACGCCTGCAGCTCGCGCAACGCCGCGTGGTATTCGCGGGTCATGGCGTCGGCCTCGCGATCCATGGACAGGCTGCCGGGGGCGTTGGAAGCCGGTGTGCCCGACGCCGGCGCGGGCGCGGGCGGCGGCTGCATGCGCCACGCAATCCCCACGCTCAGCACCAGCGAGGCCGCAAGCGCCCAGGGCGCATAGCGCGATGCGTTGCGGCGACGCGGCGACGCGGCAGCCGGCGCGGCGATGCGCGCGGCGATGCCCGACCACAGGTCGCGGGCAGGCTCGTGGTCGCGGCGCAGGCCGCGCAACTGCAGGCGCAGGCTGGCGTCGAGCGGTGCGTTGTCGAGGCCGCTGTCGTCGGTGTACTTGTCTTCGGTGTTCATGCGTGTGCTTCCAGTCGCGTGCGCAACAGTCCGCGCGCACGATGCAGTTGTGCCTTGGAGCTGCCCACCGCCATGCCCAGCGCGTCGGCGATCTCCTCGTGTTTCCAGCCTTCGACGTCGTACAGCACCAGCACCGCGCGGGCGCGCGGCGGCAAGGTGGCGACGGCGCGCTCCAGGTCCAGCGTGAGCGCGGTGGAATACCCGGCGGAATCCGGCGCACCGGCGTGTTCCAGCGCGCCCTCGTCGTCGTCGACCTGCGGCCGGCTGCGTCGCGCGCGCAGGTCCATCAGCGCGGTGTTCACCGCCAGCCGGTGCAGCCAGGTGCCGAACGCGCTCTCGAAGCGGTAGGCCGGCAGCGCCTGCCAGGCACGGACGAAGGCTTCCTGGGTGAGGTCCTCGGCGCGGGCGCGGTCGTAGCCGACCAGGCGGGCGACCACGCCGTGCACGCGCCCGGCATGGCGGCGGTACAGGGCCTCGAAGGCGACGCTGTCGCCGGCCGCGGCCGAGCGCGCCAACGCCTGGTCGATATCGGCCGGCGCCGCGGCGGCGACGGTCGCGCTTTCGGCAGGGGGCAGCCAGTCGGTCACGGTAGCGGTGAGCATACCCAGTCCGATGCCCCGGGGCGCCGGGGGGTTTAAGCCTCCCCTTCCCGTGGGAGCAGCGTCAGCCGCGATGCTTTTCGGCCGGGCAGCTACGCCTGAGTCGTGGCCAGGCACCGCCCCCGCAGGGGGAAAAGGGTCCCGCCTGCTCAACGGCTTCGGCGCCAGTGCGTGACTCACGTTGCGGGTGGACGAGCCGATCGGAATGCAGGACTTCGGGATTGGCGTCGCGAAACCTTCCGCGGGTCGCTGCCATTCCTGCCGATGGCGATTTTTCCCCCTGCGGGGGCGGTGCCTGGCCCCTGACCCTGACGCCGGCGGCTCCCTCCCGAAGCGTCGGGCGGAACCAGCTCACGACCTCCCAGATCGCCGCAGTCACTGATCACGCCCGGACGCGGCATGGCGACCACCCTGTGGCGTTCGAGCGGGTGCCTGCAGCGCTTGCTCAAATGCGAGGTCGGGAGCTGGTTCCGGCCGACGCCTGCTGCAAGGCAAGGGCGGCCGATGGGTCAGGGGGCGAAGCGTCGTGCATGCCGCTTGCGGCGTGCGCGGCGCTTTGCCCCGACTCGCATCGTTGATCCCCCCGTTCCAGCAGAGGGAAAGCGGTCGCGGTTTACGCCGCTCCTACGGGTTCGTGGAAGTGGTTGGCGGCTCGTGGCGGCGGGAGAGGCGCCAGCCGATGGCGCCGGCGGCAATCGCGGCCCCGGCACTCAGCGCCGCGAACGCGCCGATGGTGGCACCCACCCCGCGCAGGGCGTTCATGCCCACCGCGATGGTCACGTCGCCGAAGCGCCAGACCGCCGTGTCGACCGCGTTCTGGCCCTTGTAACGGATGTTGCGCGGCACCGCCGCGAACAGACTGTGGCGCGCCGGCTCCGCCATCCCGTAGGCCAGGCCACGGCTCACGATCAGCGCAAGCGCCACTGCCGGCATGCCCGCCAGCAACGGTGCGTGCGGATCGGCCGCGAACACCACCATCAGCAGCATCCCCACGCTCGCCAGCGCCCACACCAGGATGGTCGGGCCGGCGCCGTGGCGCGGCAACAGCCAGCGGGTCAGCGTCAGCTGCACCAGGGCCGTCAGCACGTTGGTCGCCAGGTCGACGTTGGCCGCGAACCGGGTACGCGCGACCGCGTCGACGAACGCCGCGTTGGAATAGTCGGTCACCAGCGCGTAATTGACGGTGCCGATGCCATCGGCCAGCAACAGCAGGATCGCCATCCCGCGCATGAACGGATCGGCGAACACCTGGCGCAGGCCGTCGAACATCCCGCCGCCGACCGCGGCCTCGTCCGCAGGCGCGCGCCGGGTTCCATGCACCCGCGACCAGCGTCCCAGCCAGATCACGCAACCCAGTGCGATGCCCAGCAGCGAAGCCGACACCAACAGCAAGGGCGCCACCCCGATCGCGCCCACCAGCCCACGCGTGAGCGCAGGCCCGGCGACCGCGCCGCAGGTGCCCGACAGCGCGATCAGCGGGAACAGCCGCCGCGCCTGCGCCACGCTCCAGATGTCGGTCATGAAGATCCAGAACACCGACACCACGAACAGGTTGAAGACGCTGACCCAGACGAAGAACAGCACGCCGAGCGCGCGTGGCGACAGCAGTCCCTGCTGGTTGAACAGCGGCATGAAGCCGAGCAGGCAGACGATGAACACCAGGTTGAGCAGCGGCACCACGATCCGCCGTGGATAGCGCGACACCAGCGCACCGAACACCGGCGCCAGCGCCAGCATCGCGATGAAGGTGGCAGCGTAGAACCACGGCAGCTGGGTGGAGCCGACCGCCGCGGCCAGTTGCTCGCGCACCGGCCGGATCATGTAATACGCCGCCAGCACGCAGAAGAAGTAGACGAACGACACCGCCACCGCCGGCCACTCGCCGGCGTGGACGCGCGCTGCGCTGCCGTCCGCCGTGCTCATCCTCGTTCGAGCATCGGGGGGAGCGGGCAGTGCAGCACGCCGCAGATGGTGCGCAGCAGTTCGGACTCGGCGACGGTGATGCGATTGTCGTGGGCGATGGTAGCGGCGATGCCCTCCACCAGCGCCTGGCGCGCCAACGGATCGAGCGCGTCCAGCGGCGCCCATACGCCGTCCAGCGCCTGCACACCGGTCTCGCGCGCCAGGTAAGGCAGGTGCGCGCGCGGCAGCACCCGCTGGATGCCGGCGAGATAAGCGCGCTGCGCACCGATCCTGTCGCCCTCATTGCCGTATTGCGCGACCACGCACAGCAGGGTCGAGACCTCGCTGCCGACGCCGGTCAGCTTGCGCCGGCCGAAGCTCGCATGGCGCGCCGGATCCAGCGAATCGCGCACCTGCACCTGCAGCAGCCGGCCGAGACAGTATTCGAAAAGCGAAACCTCGCCGTCGGCATTGACCACCGCATGCACGCTGTCGAGGAAAGTGTCGAGCTCGGGACGGGGCCGCATCCGCAGCACCGGGAACGCCAGCGCCGCCAGCGGCAGTCGCAGCAGGGGATGCAGCCCCGCGAGATGCTGCGCGCGCAACTGCGCGGCGGCCTCGGCGACCGCCGTGCCCAGGCGCGCCGAGATTTCTACGCCCTGGTTGCGCGCGAGCGTGGCATCGTCGGCCAGCAACAGGCCCAGCAGCAATGGCATCACGGTGTCGCGGCGGGCGGCCAGGGCACGCACGTCATCGGGGATGCGCGCGACGATGGCATCGGCGCGCCGGTAATCGTCGGCCGACGGCGTGGCGACCTGGGCCACCACCATCGGCGGGGTCACCGCCATTTCGCTTCCGGCGGCCGGCAGCGATGCCGCGTTGCGGTCGACGAGGCCGAGTTGCAGGTCTTCCTCCAGCCCGCTCGGTGGCGCCGCCAGCCAGCGCTTCTGCAGCGCCTGCAACTCGTCGCCACGGAACGAGGGCTCCAGTGCCTGGATCCGCTTGAGCAGCGGCGGATGGGTCGCGAACAGGCCGGACAGGCCGAGCCCGTCGCCGAACAGCATGTGGCTGACTTCCTCGGCATCGCCGCGGTCGTTGAGGCGCGAACCCTCGCCGAGGCCGCCGATCTTCTTCAGCGCACCGGCCAGGCCGCGGGTCTGGCGGGTGAACTGCACCGCGCTGGCGTCGGCCAGCGACTCGCGCGTGCGGCTGACCCCGGCCTTGATCATGCGCCCGAAGAACAGGCCGATGTAGCCGACCGCGATCGCCACCAGCGCCGCCATCAGCACCGCCGCCGCACCGCGGCTGTCGCGCCCGCGGCCGCCGTACAGCAGCACCTTCCTGCCGATGATCGCCAGCACCATGATCCCGAACAACACCCCGATCAGGCGCACGTTCAAGCGCATGTCGCCGTTGAGGATGTGGCTGAACTCGTGCGCGATCACGCCCTGCAGCTCGTCGCGGTTGAGCCGGTCGAGCGCGCCGCGGGTCACCGCGATCACCGCGTCGGACGGCGTATAACCCGCGGCGAAGGCATTGATCGCCTGCTCGTGCTCGAGCACGTAGATCCGCGGCACCGGCACGCCCGAGGCGATCGCGATCTCCTCGACCACGTTGCGCAGCCGGCGCAGGTTGAAGTCGGTGGTGTCCTCGGGCACCGGCACGCCGCCCATCTGCAACGCCACCGGCTCGCCGCCGCCGCGCAGCGAGGCGATCCGGTACAGCGAGCCCAGGCCGATGATCGCCAGCGTGGCCACGGTCGCGAGCACCAGCGCCTCGGGGCCGAACATCGCATAGGCGACGACGTCCACCGCCAGCACGATCCCCAGCACCGCCAGCGCGAACAGCACGACCAGCCGCGTCGACGCGCGCCTGGCCGCGGCCTGGTGTTCGAAGAAGTTCACGAACCGCCTGCGCTCAGAACTGCACCTTCGGCGCCGCGCGCACCGCGGCCTGCTGCTCGGCGGGGATCTCCAGCAGCGCCGCGGCGGCGAAATTGAACATGCCCGCGACCACGCTCGAGGGGAACACTTCGCGCTTGTTGTTGTAGGCCATCACCGAATCGTTGAAAGCCTGGCGCGCGAACGCGACCTTGTTCTCGGTGGAGGTCAGCTCCTCGGACAGCTGCATCATGTTCTGGCTGGCCTTGAGTTCCGGGTAGGCCTCGACCGAGACCATCAGCCGGCCGAGCGCGCCGTTGAGCAGGCCTTCGGCCTGGCCCAGCCGGGCCATCGCCGCCGGGTCGCCGGGGCTGGCCTTGGCCGCCGCCAACCCGGACATCGCCGCGGCCCGCGCCGCGGTCACCGCCTCGAAGGTCTCGCGCTCATGGCTGAGGTAGCCCTTGGCGGTCTCGACCAGATTGGGGATCAGGTCGAAGCGCCGCTGCAACTGGACATCGATCTGGGCGAAGGCATTTTTATAGGTGTTGCGCGCCGTCACCAGGCCGTTGTAGATAGCGACCACGAAAAATGCGACGACGACCACAATTGCCAGCAGAATCATGAGCGTGCCCATCGAACTTCCCCTCATTCATGCAAAGTCTGGGACAGGCGTTATGATCGGCCTGCAGGCGCAGCATACGCAGGGGGCATGCCCGATGAAAGACACTCACCGCTGGCGTAATCCCCGCCTCGCCGCCGTGGCGCTGCTGCTCCCGCTCGCGCTCGCCAGCACCGCCCAGACCCCGACCCTGCCGGCGCAACCCGCGCCGCGGCTGGCCATGGTGGTCACCACGCCACCGCCGGCCGTGCCAGTCGCCAACAACCAGGTCGCCTACCTGCCGCCACCGCGGGCCATGCCGGTGGCACCCGGATTCGACATCCCCCGCTTCGAGGCCATGGCCCAGGCGATGGTGGCCAACGGCCGCGTCCCCGGCATGGCGATGGCGATCGTCAAGGACGGCCGCGTGCTCAGCGCGCGCGGCTACGGCACCACCGACGTCGACACCGGCGAAGGCGTCGACACCCACACCGTGTTCCGCCTGGCCTCGCTGTCGAAGGCATTCGCCGGCACCGTCACCGGCCTGCTGGTGTCCGAAGGCGCGCTGCGCTGGGACAGCCACGTCACCGATTTCATGCCCGGGCTGCAGCTGTCGCAGGCGGGTGCCGCGCAACAGCTCACTGTCGCCGAAGTGCTCAGCCAGCGCGTCGGCCTGACCCACAACGCCTACGACCGCGACATCGAGAACGGCGTCGATTACCGCAGCCTGGTGCAGAAGCTCGCCTACGCGCCGATGAAGTGTGCGCCCGGGCAGTGCTACTCCTACCAGAACGTCGCCTTCAGCCTGGTCGGCGACGTGGTGTTCGCGGCCACCGGGCAATTCTTCAGCGAGACCGTCGCACGCCGCATCTTCAAGCCGCTGGGCATGGACGACGCCAGCTACGGCCTGGACGGGATCGAGTCGAGCCAGCGCTGGGCGCGCCCGCACGTGCGCGGCCGCGGCGGCTGGGTGTCGCTCACGGCGCCGCAGCCGACCTACTACCGGGTCGCGCCCGCTGCCGGCGTCAATGCCAGCATCAGCGACATGGCGAAGTGGCTGGTCGCGCAAACCGGACATCGCACCGACGTGCTGCCGGCGCCGCTGCTGGCGACCCTGCACGCACCGGTGGTGGAGACGCCTTCGGAAACCCGCGGTTCGTCCTGGCGCCGCGCGCGCCTCACCGAGGCGGGCTACGGCATCGGCTGGCGCATCTACGACTACGCCGGCCATCGCGTCGTGTTCCATGGCGGCGCGGTCCAGGGCTACCGCGCCGCAATCGCGCTGCTGCCCGAACGCGACCTCGGCGTCGTGGTGCTCTGGAACAGCACCAGCGGCGTGCCCAGCGGCCTGATGCCGACGATCCTCGACAGCGCGCTCGGCCTGGCCGGCGGCGACTGGCTGGACCTGGACGAGGACGACGTCGAGCTGCTCTACGCCAGCCGCAAGCAGTCGCAGCCGGCCCCGATCGGCATCGACGCCTCCACCTCCCGCGCCCAGCCCCTGTAGCGCCGAGCCCCTGTAGCGCCGAGCCATGCTCGGCTCGAGCGGAGCATGGCTCCGCTCTACCCGACCCGTCCCCAAAAAAAATTCCCCCTCCGCCTGGGCTGCGAAGGGGGAACTCGATTTACGGCTTTCGGGGTTTTTCTTCTTACATCATCGGTGCGGGCGCGGACGGCATTGCCACGGGGGCAGCCTTGCGCTTCGCAGGACGTCGGGCTTTCTTCGCTGCCTTCTTCTTGGCAGGACGCTTGGCCGCCTTGCGAGCGGTCTTCTTCGCGGTCTTCTTGGCAGCCTTCTTGGCCGGGCGGCGCTTGGCCGCTGCCTTCTTCGCAGGACGCTTGGCGGCCTTGCGAGCGGTCTTCTTGGCAGTCTTCTTGGCGGCCTTCTTCGCCGGACGGCGCTTGGCGGCTGCCTTGCGGACGGTCTTCTTGGCGGCCTTGCGCGCGGTCTTCTTGGCCGGACGACGCTTGGCGGCAGCCTTGCGGACAGTCTTCTTCGCCGCCTTCTTGGCCGGACGACGCTTGGCGGCAGCCTTGCGGACAGTCTTCTTCGCCGCCGGTTTGCGGGCGGCCTTCTTCGTCGCCTTCTTGGCGGACTTCTTCGCAGCTTTCTTCATGGCCATGTGATGGCTCCTCGTCAGTTGGACTTACGGGTACTGCAGCCCAGTTCGAAACCACATCGCGGGAGTCGGACCCGCGATCAACCGCCGACGCGCCAGGCGCGCCGGGACGGATCTTGGTGCAGGGGCGCCGGCGGCGGCCGGCTCCCTTCGGCAATAAAAAACCTGCATCGCGCGGCGATGCAGGTCGGCGTGTTCGGAGGTGCTGGTGGCTTTCGCGAAAGAGAAGGTGCCCGAGTCCACCTTTGAGACCGTCAGGGCGGAAGGCTTCGTTGTCTTGCGCGTTGTCGCTATGCTTCGACTCACTCTCGTCCGCAGGTCACCACTGCTGGGCGAAACCTAATCACGGTTTTTTCAACTGTCAACAACCCCCGTGAAATTTTTTCCGGACGGGAGGCCGCGGCGACCGCCGCATCGGCCGCCATCGGCGCGCCGCGCGGCAGCCATCGAGACGACCCTGCAACCCGCGCGGCACGCATGTCGCGCAGCATGCGTTGCGATAAAACGCCATGTTTTATGCGGTTTGCCTGCAGCACCCTGCGTGCGTGGGGTGTCGGCCACACAGCGTGGCGGCATGCATGGCACGCACCGCCGCCGACCGCGCGAGCGCCCCGGACGGCTCGTCGAACACGCCTTCGCGGCAACTGCCCGATGGCGCGTCGCAACAGCCCGATTGCGCCGATTTGCGCAAAAAAGAAACCGGCCGCGAGGGCGGCCGGTCGGTGTTCGAACCCGTAGAGCGGAGCCGTGCTCCGCTCGAGCCGAGCATGGCTCGGCTCTGCAGAACCGGGTCAGTGATCGTCTTCCTCGAGCAACTCGGCGTAGGCATCCGGGTCGAGCAGTTCGTTGAGCTGGTCGGGTTCGTCGGCCTCGACCACGAACAGCCAGCCATCGCCGTAGGCGTCCTCGTTGATCGTTTCCGGCTTGTCGGACAGCGCGGCGTTGACCTCGACCACGGTGCCGCTGACCGGGCTGTACACGTCGGACGCCGCCTTCACCGACTCGACCACGGCGCTGGCATTGCCGGAATCGACGTGGTCGCCGACGTTGGGAAGCTCGACATACACCAGGTCGCCGAGCAGGCCCTGGGCGTGGTCGGAAATGCCGACGGTGACCTTGCCGTCGCCTTCGACGCGGGCCCACTCGTGGGACTTCAGGAACTTCAGGTCGCCGGGGATCTCGCTCATCGTGTGCTCCGGAAAATACAGGTCTGGACGACCGTGGGGGGTGGGGTTGTAGTTTAGCCAGGGCGCGGGCCTGAAAATCAAATCCCGGCCTGCGCCTGGCCTTCGCGCACGAACGGGAACTTCACCACCCGCACCGGGACCTCCTTGCCGCGGATGTCGACGCGCACGTCGCCGTCCGCCCCCGGGGGGATGTCGCCGGCCGGCACGCGCGCGAAGGCGATCGCCTTGCCCAGCGTCGGCGAAAAGGTGCCCGACAGGATCTCGCCGTCGCCATGGGCGGTCAGCACGCGCTGGCCGTGGCGCAGCACGCCCTTCTCGTCCATCACCAGGCCGATCATCTGCCGCGGCGCACCGGCCGCGTGCTGCGCCTCGAGCACGGCGCGGCCAGTGAAATCACGGCCTGCATCCAGCGCGACGGTCCAGCCGAGCGCGGCTTCGTACGGCGTCACCGCCTCGTCCATGTCCTGGCCGTAGAGGTTCATGCCGGCTTCGAGGCGCAGGGTGTCGCGCGCGCCCAGGCCGGCCGGCTTCACCCCGGCGTCGAGCAGCGCATTCCACAGCGCCACCGCGCGATCGACCGGCACCACCGCCTCGAAGCCGTCCTCGCCGGTGTAGCCGGTGCGGGCGAGGAACAACGCAGTGCCGTCCTTCGCCTTCACCTCGACCGCGGCGAAGCGGGCGAGCTTGCCCGCGGCCTTCGCACCCTCGGCGTCGAGCAGGCCGAGCACGCGCTCGCGCGCGGTCGGGCCCTGCACCGCGATCATCCCGAAGTCCTCGCGTTCGGTCACCGACACGCCGAACGGCTGCGCCTGCGCGTTGATCCAGGCCAGGTCCTTCTCGCGGGTGGCGGCGTTGACCACCAGGCGGAAGAAGTCCTCGGCAAGGAAATAGATGATGAGATCGTCGATCACCCCGCCCTGCGCATTCAGCATGCAGGTATAGAGCGCCTTGCCCGGCTTCTGCAGCTTGTCGACCGAGTTGGCGACCAGGCCGCGCAGGAACTCGCGCACCCGCGCGCCGTGCAGGTCGACCACGGTCATGTGCGAAACGTCGAACATGCCGGCGTCGCGCCGCACCTGGTGGTGCTCCTCGACCTGCGAACCGTAGTGCAGCGGCATGTCCCAGCCGCCGAAGTCCACCATCTTGGCGCCAAGAGCGCGATGGGCGTCGTTGAGGATGGTCTTGCGGGTCATGGGGGCTCTCGCTGCGGGGGAACCGCGATTATCCCCTATCGGGTCAGGCCGGTTCGACCTGCAGGTTCATGGCATCGGCGCCGATCACGCGCACCGCTGTGCCGGCCGGCAGGTCCGGCCCGCTGACGGTCCAGTAGGCATCGGCGATCTGGACCCGGCCGCTCCCGTTGACGATCGCTTCCTGCAGCGTCACCACCTGCCCGATCAGCGCGGCGGTACGCCGGTTCAGTGCCGGGCGGTCGCTCTGCGGCTCGCGGCCGCGGAACCAGCGCCGGTACACCTGGATCGAGACGAAGCTCAGCAACACGAAGGCGCCCACCTGCAGCAACAGCGGGATCCCCGGTACCAGCAGCACGCCGACGAACACCACCACCGCGGCGAACCCGAGCCACAACATGAAGGCGCCCGGCGCCATCGCCTCCGCGGCGAACAGCAGCAGCGCCACCGCGGCCCACGCGGACACGTCCCAGCGCATGGCTCAGCCTCCCACGCGCGGCGTTGGTGCGGCGACGGCACGCCCGGGTTGCCGCTCCATCGCTTCCTTGGCCAGTTCGGCGATGCCGCCGAGCGAGCCGATCACGCCGGCCGACTCCATCGGCATCATCACGAACTTCTGGTTCGGCGCCTCGGCCAGCGCCTTGAACGCCTCGATGTACTTCTGCGCGACGAAGTAATTGATGGCCTGCACGCTGCCGCCGGCGATCGCGTCGGACACCGACTTGGTCGCCGCGGCTTCGGCCTCGGCCAGGCGCTCGCGCGCCTCGGCCTGGCGGAACGCGGCTTCCTTGTCGCCTTCGGCCTCGAGGATCGTCGCCTGCTTCTCGCCCTCGGCCTTGAGGATCGCCGCCTGGCGGAAGCCCTCGGCCTCGAGGATGTTGGCGCGCTTCTCGCGCTCGGCCTTCATCTGCCGGGCCATCGACTCGATCAGGTCGCGCGGCGGCGCGATGTCCTTGAGCTCGATGCGGTTGACCTTGATGCCCCACGGATGGGTGGCCTGGTCGACCGCCATCAGCACCTTGGTGTTGATCTCGTCG
>JAKFCN010000030.1:0-19665 GCA_036676625.1 Lysobacter sp.
CCGCCCCCGCCGGTCGAGGCATTGGTGCTGCCGGCCGGCGTGCCGACCACCGTGAAGCCGGTGACCCCGGCCGGCATGTTGTCGGTCACGCTGATGTTGCCCGCCGCTGCCGCCGCGCTCTCGGTCAGGGTGATGGTGTAACGCAGCGTGTCGCCCGGATCGGCGTCGCCACCGTTGAGGTCGACCACGGTCTTGGTGGATGTGGACAGGTCCGGGTGCAGGATCGTGGTGGCATCGGTGTTGCTGTTGATCGCGACGCCACCGTTGACCGATGGATTCGACACCGATGCGACGTTGTTGACCGAATTGCCCGCCGAACCCGCGACCGCCACGACCAGGGTCAGGGTCGGGAAGCTGGAACCGCCCGCGATCGTGTCGCTGCTGGTACAGGTCACCACCTGCCCCACCGCACCGCAACTCCAGCCGGTGCCGCTGCCGGAGACGTAGCTCAATCCCGCCGGCAGCGTATCCGTCACCGTGGTCGTGCCGGAGACCGCGCCGCCGGAATTCTGCACCACCAGGCTGTAGCTGCCATTGGTGCCTGCGGTGAAACTGCCACTGTGCGACTTGCCGATCGTCATCGAGGGCAATACCACCTGGAACGTGGCCGCCGCCGTGTGGGTGACGGTGCCCTCGGTGCCTTCCAGGCCGGTCACGCTGGCGCTCCAGGTACCCGCCGCTGCGTTCGACGGCAGCGTGTACTGGTATTCGAAGGTCTTGCTCGAGGCCGTGGCGGCGGCCACCACTTCGGTGATCGTCGCCGCATTCACCTTGATCACGCTGGAAGGATCGGTCAGGGTCAGCCTGGCGGCGCTGACATCGGCGGCGCCGAAGGGGTCGCTGATCGTTGCGCGCACATAGACGTTGTTCAACGGGGCGTACGAGCCCTGGGTGGCGACTGCCGGGTAAGCGGCCGAATAGGCCGCGACGCTGTCGACGTTGACGAAAGTGGTGGTGCTGAAGGACAGCGAGCTGCGGGCGCCGTTGTACTGATAGACCGTCGCGCTCTTGTTGCCGCCGGTGAGGGTATTGGTGACCCGGAGCGTCAGCGAACGGCCCGCCACCAGGGTGTACGCCGAAGCCAGCGTCACCGGGTAGGTGCGCAGAGTCGGGGTCGTGGTGCTGATCTGCGCGGCGGAGGTGGTGCCGACCTGGGTGGTGCCGTCCCACAGCGAGGCGGTCAGCGTCGCACTGTCGGCGCTGGTACTCACCAGGCCCACGTTGATGGTACCCGCGCTCAGCACCAGCGACTTCCCGGCCGGGACGGCCGGGGTCAGGACGTAGTCCTTGATTCCGTTCTTGCTGACGATGACGACCCCGGCGGTGTTCGTTGCCGCCTGGGGTGTCCTGGTCAGCTGGCCGTTGTCATAGGCGTAAAGGACCTTGGTGGCCGCCATCGCCGCAGGCGCCAGGCACAGGTTCAGCAGGAGCAGGACGACGCATGCGTGGAACCACGGCATGCCCGTTCGTGCACGGCCTGCAACGGCAGCGAAGCCAGCCGGCATCACGGCCGCACCCCATTGGTTCCGGTGCCGTCGCGGCGCAGGCCGAGGCTGTCCTGGTCGAACTTGAGGCGCAGCACCAGGTACGCGCCTTGCGCGGTGTAGTGCGCCGCCTCGAAGTCGCGGTCGTGGAAACCCTTGATGTTGTAACCGACGCTGACCCATGTATTGGTGAAGGGCGAGAACCCGACGGTCGGCCCGAACGCATAGCTGAAGGTACCCTGGCTCCACGAATGGAGCACGCTGGAGCGGATGCCGACGTCGAGCTTCGGGCCGAGGTCGAAACGCCATTCCAGGCCGAGGATGTCGCTGTAGCCAGCGTAGTCGTCGGCGCCGAAGCTGTCGAATACGTACTTGGAGCCGTAGTACAGCGACAACTGGCTGCGCTGGTTCAGGTCGAGGACGTTGCCCTGCCCGTCTTCCGACTGCCACGCATCGGAGACATGGTTGAGGACGAAATTGTTGACCAGGCGCGCCGAACGCGCGTCGCCGTCGACAGCCAGCGTGTTCTGCCCGAGCAGGCTGTTGCCGGTGCCGCCCCGGACCTGGTCGAGGCGGAACTCGAGGCGGTCGAGCATCGACCAGCTGCTGCCGAGCGGGCGCCAGGCCCACGCCAGCTGCGCATTGGCGAGCAGGCCCTGGCTGCCGTCGGACTGGCGCTGCGAGAACGCCTGCAGGCTAGCGGCCAGCGCCACACCGTCGCGGACCTGGCGCAGGAATGCGGTGGTGAATCCGTAACGGTCGGACTCGTCGCCCTGGCGGCCCTCGACGCGGCTGTTCCAGGACCACAGCTCGGCGCGATAGGTGGCGCCGGCGGAAACCGCGACGAAGTTTTCGGTCAGGGCGCCGCCATCGCGCAGTCCGCCGGCGGCGACCGGTTGCGACCGATCGACCACCAGCGGCGCCTCGCCTGACGCGTTGAACGACTGGCTCGAATCGACCGACACGTCGAAGCCCCAGCGCGCGCCGACCAGGAACTTCTGGTTCAGGCCGAACAGGGCGAAGGTGCGTGGGCCGTACTCGCTGATCTGGCTCTGGTTGAGGGTGCTGGTCAGGCGTGCGTTCTTCCACGGCACCGCCTCGAAGCCGAAGCGCGTGGTGGCGGTGTCGCGATCCTCGCCGTCGGTGAACTCCTGCGCGGCGAGCAGGCGAAAGGATTCGTTGATCCTGTAGGCGGCGCCAAGCTGCAGCCGGGTCGGGAAGTCGACGCTGTCGTTCTTGCCGCCGAGGCTGATGTCGGCCCGCGCGTTGAGCTCAAGCTTCCTGTCGAAGAAGAAGCGGTTGCCGCCCAGCGTCAGCTGGCGCGACTCGGCGACCTTGCCGTCCGCGGCCCGGTCGTGCGCGACCTGCAGGCCGGCCCGCACGCCCCAGTTGTCCCGGCGATAGTCGACCTGCAGCTGCGCGGCCTTGCGGACCGCATCGCTGGCGAGGTTTTCCAGCCGGTAGGCCTCGCCCTGCAGTGCGAAATGTTCGTCCAGCCGGTACTGGCCCTGCACGCCGGCCTTGAACGTGCCGCCCTCGGAACCATTCTGCTGGCCGAGGCCGAATCCCGGTGCCTGCCGGCGCGCATACGCCAGCAGGTTGAGCTGTTCGCCGCGGTGCTCCCACTCCACCAGCCAGGCGTTGCCGGAGCCGGCGTCCTGTCCGGCGCCGGCTTCACTGCGGCTGCCGGCCGCTTCGCCGCGGAGCTCGTCCTGCTGGCCGAGCTTGAAGCGCGCGTCGACGCCGAGCAGCTGGCGCCTGCCGGCCATGTCCTCGTCGCGGATGTAGCTCAGGCCCGCCTGCAGGCGCTCGTCCATCAGCCGTACGCCAACGCGGCCGCCGGCGTTCAGGTATTCGTCGCCGCCGCCCCTGGTCTCGTATTCGACCACGATGAAAATCGGGTTGAAGTCGAAGTCCCGGCTGGCGACGGGTTCGCGGAAGAACAACGTGCCGTTGCCGTAGTCGATGTCGTAGTCGACGTGCCGGACCAGCTCGCGGGTGTCGACGATCTGCTCGCTGTGGTAACGGTCGCGGGTCTCGATCCGCACGCGCTCGCTGTTGATGAGCATGTTGCGGTGCGAGAGCCGGTACAGGCCGGAGGTACCGTCGCCCGGGACCTCGTCGCGGGCGAAATTCTGCGAGGTCTTCGCCGCGAAGCCGTTGAACTCGAGCAGCGGACCGCGATACTCGACCTTGGCGCCGTTGAGGGTGCGCTGGTAGCGCGACAGCTCGTTGCGGTCCAGGCCGGTCTGGAAATCGCCGAACAGGGCGTAGAACTGGTCGCGCTCGAGCTTGAGGTAGACCTTGTCGGCGCTGGCCGCATCGTAACCCTGCGCGGTGCCGTCGCCGTACAGCGTGTAGTACTGGTCCGGGTCGATGGTGGACAGCAGGTTGCGCCGGTGCAGCCGGTCGGTCGCCTTGTCCGAATCGTAGGCCAGCGTCAGCATCCACTTGCCGAGCACGCGACCCTTGGCATACAGCGACACCTGGCCATCGGCGCGGACGCCGCTGCCGTCGTCGGCCGGGTCCAGCGCCTGCATGTTGTCCTTCAGCGTGGCGAAGCCGACGCTGCCCGCGGCGAAGCCGACCACGACCCAGTCGCGCGGCGCGGACTTCAGCCACACCTGCAGTTGCTGGACATCGACATGCTGGCGTTGCCCGTCCTGCTGGATGCGGAAGTCCAGGGTTGCGCTGCCGGCGACGCCGGTGGGCTGGAGTTCGATGTAGGCGATGCCGTCGTCGCCTTCGACGGACCAGGTCGGCTTGAATCCGTCCATGCCGGACAACTGGCGCTGTTGCTGCTGTTCCAGCACTTGCGCCGGAAGATAAGGACCGGAGAGGGAGTAATTGCCGCTCAGGCCCTTTCGTGCCGGGCGACCGCTGCGATCCAGCACGCGGACTGCGATCACCGGCCTGCGCAGGCCATCGGCGACCAGGATGGAGGCTTCCGGCACCAGCTGCATCCGTGCCACGGAGTTGGCGTAGTGAACGATCCGGTCGAGGACGGTGACGGTCTTGCCGGCGGGATCGAGGATCTCGGCCTGCAGCGTGTTGTCGCCGTCCATCAACGGCAGACTGGACCAGACGCCGACGGTAACGGTCTTGTCGGCGCTGGTACTGGCGCCGGTGAAGGCCAGCGGCGGGATCACCTCGCCGTTGAGGCGCAACACCACCTTTTCGCCGGGCGCGTACTTGATCACGGCGCGGGTGGTGGGCGACCGCGGGTTGTAATCGAGCGCCGGGAACAGCCAGTCGTGGCCGGGCTGCTGGCCGTTCACCCATTCGCCGGCCGGACGGCCGCCTGCGGCCATCGCATCGTCGACGATGGTCTTCCGCAGTTTCTCCTGCTCGGAAAACGGCGAAGCCGCCGGCCCTTCGGCGGCGGCTGAAACAGTGGTTTCGACGCGTCCACTGCTGACGGGTGCGGGTGGAACACATGCCAACACCGCTTCGGCCGGTGGCGTCCGTTGCGCGGGCTTGCCCCCGGCTTCGAACAGCGCCACCACCTTGCCGGCATAGCCGTTCGCGGGGCATGCGCCATCCGGCGCCAGCTCGAATCGCAACTTGCGGCGCCATCGCTCGCCCGGATCGCCGAGATCGAAAGTCGCGATGTCGTCGGTCAGGACCGGGTCGAGGACGGCAACACCGTCGACGGTTGCGGAACCGGAAACGTAACGGGTGCCTTCCGGAAGCATCAGCATCGCGCGCAACTTCGAGACCGCAATCCGGCCGCCATCGAGTTCGACGGTGTAGTGCAGGCTGCCGTTGCCGGTTTCGGCCTGCAGGCTTGCGCCGACCGAACCGGTGGCGACGGCCTTGGGCCGCAGGTAGAAATCGCTGCGCAGCAGGCTTCCACCCTGGGCCTCGACGAACTGCGAGTAGCTGCGCCCGGCGAAACGCGTGTTCCGGATGCACGCCGCCGGCTCCAGGCCCGCGGGCACGCTGGCGACATCCAGCTGCACCACGTGGGTGCCCGGGCGCACGCCCTCGAAATGGTAGGCGCCGTTCCCGTCGGTCGACACGTAGGTACCGTCGTCCAGCAGCAGGCGCACGTTCGCCACGCCCTCGAGCTTGCCGGCGTCCGCATCGCAGCTGCCCTGCACCACGCGTCCGATGAGGGTGAACTGCGACGTCATCATCGGCTCGCGGATCGCCACCGCGATCTGGTCGTGCTCCGACGCCCGGCCGCCGGCCGCGATCGCGACGGTATCGTTGACCGCTGCGCCGGGCGGGGTGCCGCTGCCGACTTCGGCGGTGAACGCCAGCTCCACCGACGCGCCCGGCGCCAGGGTGCCCAGGCCGATGCCCAGTGCCCTGCCGTCGCCGGCGAGCACGGCGAAGTCGGCGCCGGCCCCGGCAGCGGAAGTCCGGCCGTCGACCAGGCCGCCGGTCCCGGTGCGCGCGACGATCCGCGCCGAGCCTTCGCGATAACGCATGCCCGGCGGCAGCATGTCGATCACGCGGGTATCGATTGCCGCCACCAGGCCGGGGTTGTCGACCGTGACCCGGTACTGCACGAAATCGCCGATCGAGGCTTCCTGCACGGAGACCTGCTGCGCGATGTGCAGCGGCACGCGATTGATCCCGGGCGGCGGCGTGGTCGCCACCGTGACCGTTGCCGCGAGCTTGGCCTTGGTCTGGGGAGCGTCGGGATCCTCGTACTGCACCTCGAGGTCGCCGGAGCCGCCGATCGACAGCCTGCAATCGTGCTGGATCGGGTCCGGCGGGATCGGCACGCTCTGCAGTGCAGCGGCGAACACGCCGGTATCGGCGCCGGTTTCCTGCATGCGCAGGCCTTCCTGCTCGGCGCCGTTCGCCGTCTCGAGCGTGACGGTGACGTAGTCCCGCACCAGCGGATCCAGGTTGCGATCCGCGTCCTCGACGCTGACGATCACCGGTTCGCCCGGGTAGTAGCTGGAAGCAAGGATGGTCGCAATGCCGGTGACGTCCAGCGGCAGCCCATCGACACCGATGACCGCCGGTGCCGGGGCAAACACGCCGGCATGGTTGCGGCAGAAGGCGCCGTCCACCGGTGTGAGCTGCGGGCCGACGGCTCCCGCCACGGCCACGAAGCCGCGGGCGCCGGGCGCGGGCGGAAGGGAGCTGGCGCTGACTTGGCGCAGGAACTGGATGACCGCATCGGTGGGCGTCGGCAGGACCGCGGTGTGGACGGTATTGCTGGCGATCGCAACATCCAGCGGCGGATGCCCGGGCTCGGGGACGAAGCTGTAGCGGACCGTCGCGGTGTTGTCGATGGTGACGGCTGCCACCGGCCCTGCCAGCAACAGCAGCACGCCGAGCAGCAGCCATGCCCAGGGCATGCCCGCTACGCGCGCGCGCGTACTGGTACTGGAATGAAGGCGGGATGCGTTCACGACGGCCACTGGTGTCCGGTCCGTCGGGGCTCAGCCTCGACAGACCCTTGGACGACAGGGATTCAGTCAGTTGACGGTGACGTGGAACATCGTCGCAGTCACCTGCGGCGTGACGTTGCCAGCTGCCAGCGAACTCACCTGGGTATGGACGCCGGTTCCATCCTTGCTGCCACTGATACCGTCGGTCTCGTCCGTCGCCTCGTCAATGACGTCGTCGTCCTCGACCGAAGCGCCGGCATTGGCATAGTCGCATGCGGAGTAGACCTTGATCGAATCGGTGACATAGGTCGTGTTGGCCGGAATCGCATCGTCGATCTTGACGTTCAGGGCCGCCGTGCCGCCGGTGTTGGTGACGGTGATGCAGTACTCGATCACCGCACCCGGGACTGCCTTCGGATTCGCGGATGCGAGCGGGTCGCTGATCACGGTCGCGATCTTGGCCACCGCGATCGTCGCGCCTGCAACCTTGTAGGCGTCGCTGTCGAAGCCCACCGGGCCCAGCAGGCCGAACACGTTCTGTACCGTGCCTGCGACATCGACACCGGTGTCTTCCGTGGCGACCGCACCATCGGCCGCGTCGGGAGCTTCGAAGCCCGCGGCGGCAGTGGCAGCGGTGCTGTCGTGCAGGGTCGCCGTCAACTTGACGCCGGCGATGTTGCCGTCCGCTTCGTCGGCGGGGATGTTGGCCACGACCCAGACACCGGTCGCCTGGTCGGGCGTGCGCTCATCGAGGAAGGTGACCGCGGCGCCATCCAGGCCAGCCCCGACGCCCGGCTCGAAGACGCCGTCGCCATCGTCGATGTAGTAGGTGAAAGTACCGACGTCGAAGTTGTCCGTGCCGCCGTACGGATCGGCGTCATTGGTCGCCAGGAGACCGATGTCCATCTGGTCATTGGTATTGTTGGTCACGGTGAATTTCAGCGCCTGGGCGGTGGCGCCCGGCGACACCAGGGTGTAGGTGCTGCCATCCTGGCTGACGGTCACGTTGAGCAGGCGGTCGACCACGAAGGTGGCCGTGCCGGTCTGCTGGGTCTGGTCGACGGTGCCCACCTTGTAGTTGACGTTGGCGGTGTTGCCGATGCTGACGCCGGCGGTGGTGCCGGCGGCCGCGAAGGCTTGCTGCGCGCTCGCCAGCAGCAACGCCGCCGTGAGCAGCCTGATCGAATTGCGCTTCATGAGTTGGGTCCCCTGTGATGTTTCTGCCGATCCCGGGATCGGGTCAAATGCTCTGGATGGTCTGCATGTGTCGCACCGGGAATGCCTCGACCGGTGGTGCGCCCGGTCGTTTTCCCGGATTCCCTACTTGACTCGCGCCCTGAACGAGACCTTGCCCTTGCTGCCGGGCTGCAGCGTCGCCAGCACCCAGCGCAGGTGGGTCACGTCGGCCGGTTGTGCGGCGCGTTGCCCGCCGTCGCTCCCGGTCACGGTCAACGCGGTGAGCGTGCCGTAGGTCTTGCCGCCATCGACCGACACCGCCGTCACCGGGGTGCCCTCGACATCGACGAAGGTGAGTTGCGCGGGGACCGGGTTGGTGATGGCGATATCGGTCGCCGGAGCCTTGCCGGTGTTGTCGTAGTTGATCTCGTAGACCACTTCGCCGCCGGGAACGACCTTGGTCGCAGGCACGAGCTTCCTGGTGACCTTGCCGTCCGCCGCCTTGACCTCGACCTCCTGGAACACCGTGTTGGTGATCTTCAATGCGCCTTCTTCCTGCGCATGTGCGACGCCGGCCAGCGAATGGCCGACGAGGAACGCGAGCGCAAGGCCCAGCATCCGGATGCCTGAAGTGTTCATAGCGATGTCCCCTGTTGAGGCTGGCCTGTCCACCCTGCGCATCCCCCTTTTGACCGTCTTGGGCCGCTCGAAAGGGGGGTGTGAGCACAGCGTGATGATTTCGTTAATGGGGACGATATCACGCTGAAAATGTGAACTACAAGGCCAACTTGATGAACATAGTGAACGCAATGTGAGCATTAAAAGCGTGACGATCATCCCATTACAGGACGAAATGACGCCTTCCGGCCGCACCCGGCCGCCATGGCATCCTAGGGGCCCCACCTCACCCCGCCGGCCCCCGGCCCCATGCCAGATCCCGCCCTTTCCCGGTTGCGCCATGTCTTCGGCTTCGACGCCTTCCGCGGCGAACAGGCCGCGATCGTCGGGCATCTGACGGCTGGCGGGGATGCCTTGGTGCTGATGCCCACCGGCGGCGGCAAGTCCCTGTGCTACCAGCTCCCCGCCCTCCTGCGCGAGGGCACCGGGATCGTGGTCTCGCCCCTGATCGCGCTGATGCAGGACCAGGTCGAGGCCCTGCGCCAGCTCGGGGTGCGGGCGGCCTTCCTCAACTCGACCCTGGATGCCGGCGAGGCCGCGACGGTAGAACGCGCGCTGCTGGCCGGCGACCTGGACCTGCTTTACGTGGCGCCCGAACGGCTGCTCACCGGGCGCTTCCTGTCCCTGCTCGACCGCGCCCGGATCGCCCTGTTCGCGATCGACGAAGCCCATTGCGTCTCGCAGTGGGGCCACGACTTCCGCCCCGAGTACCGCGAGCTCACCGTGCTGCACGAGCGCTGGCCCGGCGTGCCGCGGGTCGCGCTGACCGCCACCGCCGACGCCCCGACCCGGCGCGAGATCGCCGAGCGCCTGGCGTTGCAGGACGCACGCGAGTTCGTCAGCTCCTTCGACCGCCCCAACATCCGTTACCGGGTCGAGGGCAAGCACGACGGGCGGCGGCAACTGCTCGACTTCCTCGAAGGACACCGTGGCGAAGCCGGCATCGTCTATTGCCTGTCGCGGCGCAAGGTCGAGGCGACCGCGGAATTCCTGGTCGCACAGGGGATCGCGGCGCTGCCCTACCACGCCGGCATCGATGCCGGCGTACGCGCTGCGAACCAGCGCCGCTTCCTGCGCGAGGACGGCATCGTGATGGTCGCCACCATCGCCTTCGGCATGGGCATCGACAAGCCGGACGTGCGCTTCGTCGCGCACATGGACCTGCCCAAGTCGCTGGAGGGCTACTACCAGGAAACCGGCCGTGCCGGCCGCGACGGCGAGCCCGCCGAAGCCTGGCTCTGTTACGGCCTGGGCGACGCGGTGCTGCTGGGCCGGATGATCGAGGGCGGCGATTCCGGTGAAGATCGCAAGCGGCTCGAGCGGCGCAAGCTCGACGCGCTGATCGGCTACTGCGAATCCACCGCCTGCCGGCGCCAGCAACTGCTGGGCTGGTTCGGCGAGGCGTATCCGGGCGGCTCCGGCAAGCACGGCTGCGGCAACTGCGACAACTGCCTCGTGCCGCCGCAAGGCTGGGACGCCACGGTCGCGGCACAGAAGGCGTTGTCGTGCGTGTACCGCACCGGGCAGCGTTTCGGTGCCGCGCACCTGGTGGACGTGCTGCGCGGCGCGGACACCGCCAAGGTGCGCCAGTTCGGACACCAGGCACTCAGCACCTACGGTGTCGGCACCGAGCTCGATGCACGGCAATGGCGCAGCGTGTTCCGGCAGCTGGCGGCCGCCGGACTGCTGGAAGCCGACATCGAGGGCCATGGCGCGCTGCGCCTGACCGCGGCCAGCGCAGCCGTGCTCAAGGGGGAACGGAGGCTGGCCCTGCGGGCCGAGCCGACGACGCCCGCGCGCCGGCGCAGGCGCGACCCGGGCCCGGTGTCGGCGGGGAGCGCACCGGTGGACCTTCCGCCGGATGCCGCACTGCGCTTCGAGGCGCTGCGCAGCTGGCGCGCGGAAGTGGCGCGGGCGCAGAACGTGCCGGCCTACGTGATCTTCCACGACCGCACCCTGCGCGAGATCGCGATGGAGCAACCGCGCGACATCGACGCGCTTGCCGGCATCCCCGGCGTCGGCGCCGCAAAACTCGAGCGTTACGGCCAGGCGCTGCTGGAATTGCTTATGCTGCCGGCATAGGAAGGGGAGACCTGTGCGCGGAGAACCCAAGAGCCGGCTCGGCAGCCTGCTGACGACACTGCTCGCGCGGCCGGACGAGGTCATGCTCGAGCTGGGCGCAGGCGGCGAACTGCTGGTCGCGCGCCTGCGCGCCGCGCTCTCGGCATTGATCCTGCTGCTGCCGCTGGTGGGCGCAGCCACCGGCGCGGAAGTGGGCGAGACCGTGATCGGCCTGGCCGCGGCGGTGTTCGTCAACATCATGGCGCAGGTGTGGCTGGCGCTGGCGCGCCAGCGGCGGCAGCACGGCTGGCTGCCTTATGCGACCTGCACCCATGACGTGAGCACCACCACCGGGGTGCTGGCACTGCTGGCATTCGGCGACCGCGTCGCCGGCATGAACAGCATGGTGGTCTGGGCCTTCTACCTGATCGCGATCGCGATGACGGCGTTGCGCAACGACGGCCGCCTGACCCTGTACGCCGGCGGGTTGTCGATCCTGCAGTACGCGACGCTGGTCTGGATCCTGTTCGCCACCGCCACCACGCCCGGGCAGCTGGTATCGCCGGACTACGGGACCGGGCTGGTGGCGAACCAGCTGGAGCGCCTGATCCTGCTGCTGATCATGACCGTGCTCACCGCCTGCATCGTGCACCGCATGCAGCGCCTGGTGGAGATGTCGGGGCGCGACGGCCTGACCGGCCTGCCGAACCGCATGTGGCTGCTGCAGCAGATGCCGCGCCTGCTCGACGGACTGCGCGGCGGCGGCTCGCTGACCCTCGCGCTGATCGACCTCGACCGCTTCCGCCGCGTCAACGACGAGCTCGGGCGGATCGACGGGGACCGGGCGCTGCGCCACGCCGTCGCGGTCATCGCACAGGGCCTGCACGAAGACGAGCGCCTGGTGCGCCTGGGCGGCGAGGAGTTCGCGGCATTGCTGCATTGCCCGATGGGCACTGCGTGGGAACGCGTCGAGCAGGCGCGGCGCATCCTGTGGGAAGAACCGTTCCAGCCCGGCCGCGGCCTCGATCCGCAACGGCTCAGCTTCAGCGCCGGGCTCGCAGCGTGGCCGCAGGATGGCGAGGACCTGTCGTCGCTGCTCGCCGCCGCCGATCGCCGCCAGCAGGCGAGCAAGCGCCAGGGCGGCAACCGGGTGATGGCGCGCGACCCATAGCCGCGGGCTACACTCCGCGAACGGACCAAGGGGATGACCGCGTGAGCCTGAAACTGCGCCTGATCGTGATGAATTTCCTCCAGTTCTTCATCTGGGGAGCGTGGTTGCTGACCATCGGCGCCTACTGGTTCCAAAACAAGCAGTGGTCGGGCACCAGCTTCGGCGCGATCTTCTCCACCATGGGCATCGCCTCGCTGTTCATGCCGGCGCTGATGGGCATGGTCGCGGACAAGTGGATCAACGCCGAGAAGCTGTACGGGATGCTGCACATCGGCGGCGCGGTGATGCTCGCCTGCGTGCCGATGGTCGGCGACCCGCACACCATGTTCTGGGTGATGCTGCTCAACATGGTCTTCTACATGCCGACCATCGCGCTGGCGATCACGGTCGCCTACAACGCGCTGAAGAACGACGGCCGAGACGTGGTCCGCGACTACCCGCCGATCCGGGTATGGGGCACGATCGGCTTCATCGCCGCGCTGTGGACCACCAGCCTGCTGCAGCTGGAGACGTCGTCCGGCCAGTTCTACGTCGCCTCGGGCGCCTCCCTGCTGCTGGGCCTGTACGCCTTCACCCTGCCGCCCTGCCCGCCCAAGCTCGGGCGGGGCGAAAGCCGTTCGCTGGTCGATACCCTCGGGCTGTCGTCGTTCCGGTTGTTCCGCGATCGCAACATGGCGGTGTTCTTCGTGTTCGCGATGCTGCTGGGCGCGGCGCTGCAGCTGACCAATGCCTACGGCGACACCTTCCTGCACGACTTCGCCAACGTCGACGCGTACAAGGACACGATCGCGGTGCGCTACCCCGCGATCATCATGTCGATCTCGCAGATTTCGGAAACGCTGTTCATCCTCACCATCCCGTTCTTCCTCAAGCGCTTCGGGATCAAGACGGTGATGACGATCAGCATGCTGGCCTGGTTCCTGCGCTTCGGCCTGTTCGCCTACGGCGACCCGGGCCCGGGCCTGTGGATGATCGTGATGTCGTGCATCGTCTACGGCATGGCCTTCGACTTCTTCAACATCTCCGGCTCGCTGTTCGTGGAGCAGCAGAGCGACCCGCGCATCCGCGCCAGCGCCCAGGGCCTGTTCATGCTGATGACCAACGGCGTCGGCGCCGTGCTCGGCAGCGCCATCAGCGGCTGGATGATCGATGCGTACTTCACCGATGCCGGCGGCGCCAAGGACTGGCACGGCATCTGGACCACGTTCGCGCTGTACGCGCTGGCGATGGCAGTGCTGTTCGTGCCCTTGTTCAAGCACAGGCACGTGCGTGGCGAAGCCGCGCCGGCGCACGGGGCTGCCGACCTCAGCAATCCCTGAGCGATGGCGGCATCCGGCAAGGTCCTGGTGGTCGGGTCGTTCAACGTCGACCACGCGTGGCGTTGCACCGAGTTGCCCGCGCCCGGCGCCACCCTCGCCGGCGAGTACGCCAGCGGCCCGGGCGGCAAGGGCTTCAACCAGGCCGTCGCCGCGGCGCGCGCCGGCGCCGCGACCACGTTCGTCTGCGCGCTGGGCGACGACGCCGGCGCGGAGTTCGCGCGTTCGCTGGCGCAGGCCGACGGCATCGACCTGCGCGCGCAGCGCAGCGATGCGCCGACCGGCACCGCCGGCATCTTCGTCGATGCGCGGGGGCGCAACAGCATCGTCATCGGCGCCGGCGCGAACGCTGCGCTCTCGCCCGGGTTCGTGGCCGCCCAGGAGGATGCGATCGCGGCGGCTGGCGTGGTGCTGGCGCAACTGGAATCGCCGCTCGAAGCGGTCATGCAAGCCTTGCGGACCGCCCGCGCGCTTGGCATCCGCACCATCCTCAATCCGGCCCCTGCGAATGCGGAAGTTCCCGCGCCACTGCTGCAGCTTGCCGACGTGCTGACCCCGAACGAAACCGAGTTCGCTGCGTTGCTGCTTCGCCATCTCGGCACCGGGGTGGAAGCGGCGGCAGTGGCCGCGATGGAGGACGCCATCCTGCACGCGCACTGCCGCGCCCTGCTGCCGGGCGGCACGGTGGCGGTGACCCTCGGCGCCGCCGGCTGCTTCGTTTCGCACCCTGGCGCGACCGGCGGCGGCGCACGCGACCATTACCGCATTGCCCCGGAAACCATCCGCGTGGTCGACACGACCGGTGCCGGCGATGCCTTCAACGGCGCGCTCGCGGCCGCGCTCGCCAGCGACCCGCTGCAGGCGTTCGACCGGCATGCCCGCTTCGCCAACCGCTTCGCCGCGCTGTCCACCGAAGCCGCCGGCGCCGCCGCGGCAATGCCGCGCCTGTCCGAGGTAGCATCGCGATTTCCAATTGTAAATGGGAATAGTTCGCATTAACATGACGGGATCTTCCCTTCTGCCGCGAACCCGATGCCCCGTCTCCAGTTGCTCGCCGTCGCCATCTTCGGCGCGCTGTCCCTGCCCGCCTTCGCCCAGGATCCGGGCGATGCCGACGATCCCGTAAAGACCTTCGAGAAGGTCACCGTTTCCGCCTCCACCAGCCGCCTGCCCGATTCCGAGGCAGCGCTGCCCAACACGATCACCGTGATCACCGCCGAGGACCTGCAGCAGCAACTCGCGGTCACCCGCGACCTGTCCCAGGTCCTCGCGAACCTGATCCCCGCATTCGCGCCTTCACGGCAGAAGATGTCGAGCTTCGGCGAGTCGCTGCGCGGGCGCCAGCCGCTGTACATGGTCGACGGCGTGCCGCAGTCGACGCCGCTGCGCGACGGCTCGCGCGACGCGCACACCATCGACCCGGCGATGATCGAGCGGATCGAGGTGATTCATGGCGCCAACGCGCTGCAGGGCCTCGGCGCGTCGGGCGGCATCATCAACATCATCACCAAGCGGGCGCCGCGCAAGGGCGGCAGTTTCCACGAGATCGGCATCGGCGCCAGCACCGCCCTGCCGCGCGCGGACGACAGCGCCGGCTACCGCGGCTCCTACCTGTTCGGCACCCGCAAGGGCGCGTTCGATTTCGTCGGCGGCGTGTCGTACGCGCAGGAAGGCCTTTACTACGACGGCGACGGCAAGGCGATCGCGATCGACCCGGTACAGGGCGACCTGATGGACGCACGCAGCCAGAGCGTGTTCGCCAAGGGTGGCTGGGACCTCGGCAACGCGCGCCGCCTGCAGCTGAGCGTCAACCATTACCGCCTGCGCGGCGACGGCGATTACCTGAACCTGCCCGGCGACTTCGAGACCGGCGAGACCGCGACCTCGATCCCCGGCGAGCCGCCGCTGGATCCGCCGCGGAACGATTCCACCACCGTCAGCCTGGACTACAGCGACTTCGCATTCGGCGGCGGCTACCTGCAGGCGCAGCTGTACTGGACGCAGTTCGACGCGCGCTACGGTGCCTTCCGCTATGTCGACTTCTTCAACGAGGGCAGCGACGACATCTGGTACGACCAGACCAACATCGGCGCCGAGAAGCACGGCGGCAAGTTCACCTGGTCGCGCAGCGGCATCGCCGGCCTGCCGCTGCGATTGACGCTCGGCCTCGACGTGACCCGCGACACCACCGAGCAGCGCTACCTCGCCGCCGACATCACCTACGTGCCGCCGACCACCTACGAAAGCCTGTCGCCGCTGGTGCAGGCCGAGTACCGGATCGGCGACCTGCTGTTCAGCGGCGGCCTGCGCCACGAGCGCGCCCGCCTCGAAGTGGGCGACTTCACGACCATTCCGCGCAACGGCAGCCAGCACGTGGCGGGCGGTGCGCCGGAGTACACCGAGACGCTGCCCAACTTCGGCGTCGTCTGGGAAGCCAGCGAAGCGCTGAAGCTGTATGCCTCCTACGCCGAGGGCTACACCGTGGCCGACGTCGGCCGCGTGCTGCGCGGCATCAAGGTGCCCGGCCAGGACGTGGACGAACTGGTCGACCTGACCCCGGTGGTCGCCGACAACCGCGAGATCGGGCTGGACTGGGACGATGGGCGCTGGCTGGCCCACGTCGCCGCGTACTGGTCCGATTCCGACCTCGGCTCGCTGCTGATCTTCGACGCGCCGAACAACACCTACAACGTGCAGCGCCAGGCCACCGCGATCCGCGGCGTCGAGGCCAACCTCGCGTTCCGCCTGTCCGATGCCACCCGCCTCGGTGTGGCGCACGCGCGCACCGAGGGCCGCTACGACAGCAATGGCGACGATGCACTGGACAGCGACCTCGCCGGCATCAACATCAGCCCCGACCGCACCACCGGCTACTGGGAGCAGGACTGGACGCCGCGCGTCTCGACCCGGCTGCAGGGCAGCGTCTCCGCCGACCGCGACTTCGACTTCCGCGGTGCGCCGGCGGGCCGCTTCGACGGCTATGCGGTGTTCGACCTGCAGGCGCATATCGCGTTCGACTCGGGCACGCTGAACCTCGGCATCGAGAACCTGTTCGACCGCCAGTACATCAGTTACTTCTCGCAGACCACGCCGGCCGACGACGACTACAACGCCGGTCGCGGGCGCACCCTGACCGCAAGCTGGAACTGGCGCTTCTGATGCGCAGGCTGCTGTCCTGGCTGCACCTGTGGGTGGGGCTGGTGGCCGGAATCCTGTTCGCGGTGCTCGGGCTGACGGGGTCGGTGCTGGTGTTCCACGAGGACCTGCTGCGCTGGCAGCACCCGCAGCTCGAGGGGCATGCGCTGCGTGCCGACGGCGAGGTGCTGGCGACGATCCTCGCGCGGGAAACGCCGGAAGGGCTGCGCTCGATCCAGTTCCCGGACGAGGCGATGCCGACCTTCATCGGCTTCTACCTCGACGGCCGGCGCGGCTATTTCGCGCCGGAGGACGGCGAACTGCTGTTGATGCGCAATACCAGCGACGATTTCCTGCTGTGGCTGCAGGATCTGCATGTCCACTTCCTCGCCGGCGAAGCCGGTGAACAGGCGGTGGGCATCGTCGGCTGGATCGCTGTCGGACTGCTGGTGACCGGCCTGTACCTGTGGTGGCCGAAACGCGGGAAGCTGAAGCTGTCGCTGACCTGGTTCGCCGACCCGCCGGTGCGGCGCTGGCTGAGCTGGCACCGCAGCACCGGCGTGCTGCTGCTGCCGCTGGTGTTGCTGCTCACGCTGACGGGTGTCGGCATGGTCTACCACGCGGGCGCGCGCAGCCTGCTGACCGGTCTGTTCGGCGGCGGCGGGATTCCGGCCGCACCGGTGCAGGCGCCAGCGGGCGAGCTCGACTGGCCCGCGGTGATCGCGCGCGCCCAGGCCGGGCTCCCGGACGCGCACCTGACACGCACTGCCGCCCCTGCTGCAGGTGAGGGCGTGGTCAGCTTCCGCGCGCGGATGCCGGGCGAATGGCACGTCAACGGCCGCAGCACGGTGCACGTGGACCTTGCCGGCCGCGAGGTACTGCTCGCGCACGACGCCACCGCGCAGGCCGCCGGCGCGCGCATGACCGAGGCCATCTATCCGCTGCACATCGGTGCCGTGGGCGGCCCGCTGCTGCGCTGGCTCACCGCGCTGGCCGGACTGGTCCCGGCCTTCCTGCTGGTCACCGGCTTCCTGTTCTGGCTGCGGAAGCCGGCCAGGCGCTGAGCCGCGGCCGGATACGCGCGGCCGATACAATGCGCGCCATGCGCATCGGCCCGCACACCATCGACCCGAAGGTGATCCTGGCCCCCATGGCGGGGGTCACCGACAAGCCGTTCCGGGTGCTGTGCAAGCGGCTCGGGGCCGGGCTGGCGGTGTCCGAGATGACCACGTCCGACCCGCGCTTCTGGGGCACGACCAAGTCGCTGCGGCGGATGGACCATGCGGGCGAGCCGGATCCGGTCAGCGTGCAGATCGCGGGCACGGATCCGGCGACGCTGGCCGAGGCGGCACGCTTCAACGTCGCCCACGGCGCCCAGCTGATCGACATCAACATGGGCTGCCCGGCGAAGAAGGTCTGCAACACCTGGGCCGGCTCGGCGCTGATGCGCGACGAGGCGCTGGTGGCGCGCATCCTGGAAGCCGTGGTCGGCGCGGTGGAGGTGCCGGTGACCCTCAAGATCCGCACCGGCTGGGATGCCGCGAACCGCAACGCACCCGTTATCGCACGCATCGCCCAGGAGTCCGGGGTCGCCGCACTGGCGGTGCACGGCCGCAGCCGCGAACAGCATTACACCGGAGTGGCGGAATACGACACGGTGGCCGCGATCAAGGCGCTGCTGCGGATCCCGGTGATCGCAAACGGCGACATCGATTCACCGCGCAAGGCCGCCGAAGTGCTGCAATACACCGGTTGCGACGCAGTGATGGTCGGACGCGCCGCGCAGGGACGGCCGTGGATCTTCCGCGAGATCGCGCATTACCTCGCGCACGGCGAACTGCTGCCGGAACCTTCGCTGGTCGAGGTGCGCGACGTGCTGCTGCAGCACCTGCAGGATCTGCACGCTTTCCACGGCGAGCAGGCCGGGGTGCGGATCGCACGCAAGCACCTGGGCTGGTACGCGAAGGATCGCCCCGAGAACCACGCGTTCCGCGCCGTGGTCAACCTGGCCGACAGCGCCCGGGCGCAACTGCAGCTGACCCGCGACTACTTCGACGCGCTGGTCGCGGGCGTTGCCCCGGACTTGCCGGCCGCGGCCTAGGCAGCCTCGGCCCACGCGCGCGCGCCGCGGGGGCACAATGCACCCGGCGGCCGGGGCGTGTATCATTTCCGGCCATCCTTTCATCCGCATCAAGGGATATGTCGACGGCATACCCCGCCCTGGAGCCCGCAGAATGAGCCGTTCCGCCTACCTCTTCACCTCCGAGTCGGTCTCCGAGGGCCATCCGGACAAGGTCGCCGACCAGATCTCCGACGCCGTCCTCGACGCGATCCTGGCCCAGGACAAGCGCGCCCGCGTGGCCTGCGAAACCATGGTCAAGACCGGCGTGGCGATCGTCGCCGGCGAGATCACCACCTCGGCCTGGATCGACCTCGAGGCGCTGACCCGCAAGGTGATCGTGGACATCGGCTACGACAGCAGCGACGTCGGTTTCGACGGCGCCACCTGCGGCGTGCTCAACCTGATCGGCAAGCAGTCGCCCGACATCAACCAGGGCGTCGACCGCAAGAAGCCGGAAGAACAGGGCGCCGGCGACCAGGGCCTGATGTTCGGCTACGCCACCAACGAAACCGAGAGCGGCATGCCGGCGGCGATCCACCTGTCGCACCGGCTGGTCGAGCAGCAGGCCAAGGTCCGCAAGAAGAAGAACTCGCCGCTGCCGTGGCTGCGCCCGGACGCCAAGTCGCAGGTCACCCTGCGCTACGAGAACGGCAAGGCCGTCGCGATCGATGCCGTGGTGCTGTCGACCCAGCACGACCCGGACGTGAAGCAGAAGGACCTGGTCGAGGCGGTGCGCGAGCACATCCTCAAGCCGGTGCTGCCAGCGAAGTGGCTGCACAAGGGCACCAAGTTCCACATCAACCCGACCGGCAAGTTCGTGATCGGCGGCCCGGTCGGCGACTGCGGCCTGACCGGGCGCAAGATCATCGTCGACACCTACGGCGGCTGGGCCCGCCACGGCGGCGGCGCGTTCTCCGGCAAGGATCCGTCCAAGGTCGACCGCTCGGCCGCGTACGCCGCGCGCTACGTCGCGAACAACATCGTGGCCGCCGGCCTGGCCGACCGCTGCGAGGTGCAGGTGAGTTACGCCATCGGCGTCGCCCACCCGACCTCGATCTCGGTCACCACCTTCGGCACCGGCAAGGTCGGCGACGACGTCATCGAGAAGCTGATCCGCGCGCACTTCGACCTGCGCCCGTACGGCATCCTGCAGATGCTCGACCTGATC
>JAKFCN010000031.1:0-5863 GCA_036676625.1 Lysobacter sp.
GCAATACATCTACACCATGAACGGCGTCAGCAAGACCGTGCCGCCGAAGCGCCAGATCATCAAGGACATCTCGCTGTCGTTCTTCCCGGGCGCCAAGATCGGCCTGCTCGGCCTCAACGGCGCCGGCAAGTCGACGGTGCTGAAGATCATGGCCGGCGTCGACACCGACTTCAACGGCGAGGCCCGCGCCGCCCCGGGGATCAAGGTCGGCTACCTGGCGCAGGAGCCGCAGCTCAATCCGGAACACACTGTTCGCGAAGCGGTCGAGGTCGGCGTCGGCGACGTGCTCAGCGCGCAGGCCGCGCTCGACCGCGTGTACGAGGCCTATGCCGAGGAAGGCGCCGACTTCGACAAGCTCGCCGCCGAACAGCAGCGCCTCGAAGCGATCCTCGCCAGCGGCGACGCGCACACGCTCGAGCATCAATTGGAAGTGGCCGCCGACGCGCTGCGCCTGCCACCGTGGGACGCGATCATCGGCAAGCTGTCCGGTGGCGAGAAGCGCCGCGTCGCACTGTGCCAGCTGCTGTTGCAGAAGCCGGACATGCTGCTGCTCGACGAACCGACCAACCATCTCGACGCCGAGTCGGTCGAGTGGCTGGAACAATTCCTCGCGCGTTATTCCGGCACCGTGGTCGCGGTCACCCACGATCGCTACTTCCTGGACAACGCCGCCGAGTGGATCCTCGAGCTCGACCGCGGCAAGGGCATCCCGTGGAAGGGCAACTACACCGACTGGCTCACGCAGAAGGACGCGCGCCTGAAGCAGGAAGAGTCGTCGGAAAAGGCGCGGCAGAAGGCGATCCAGCGCGAGCTGGAATGGGCGCGCAGCAATGCCAAGGGTGGACGCAGCAAGGGCAAGGCGCGCCTCGCGCGGATCGAGGAGCTGCAGGCGGTCGACTACCAGAAGCGCAACGAGACCAACGAGATCTTCATTCCGCCGGGCGAGCGCCTCGGCCAGTCGGTGGTCGAGTTCAAGGGCGTGTCGAAGAGCTTCGGCGACCGCCTGCTGATCGACGACCTCAGCCTGATCGTGCCGTCGGGCGCGATCGTCGGCATCATCGGACCGAACGGCGCCGGCAAGTCGACGCTGTTCAAGATGATCACCGGGCAGGAGAAGCCGGACAGCGGCCAGATCGTGATGGGGCCCACTGTGAAACTGGCCTACGTCGACCAGAGTCGCGACAAGCTCGAGGGCAACCACAACGTCTTCCAGGAAGTCTCCGGCGGCGCCGACATCCTCAACATCAACGGCATCGAGATCCAGTCGCGCGCCTACATCGGCCGCTTCAACTTCAAGGGCCAGGACCAGCAGAAGCTGGTCGGCACGCTCTCCGGCGGTGAACGCGGACGCCTGCACCTGGCCAAGACGCTGCTGCAGGGCGGCAACGTGCTGCTGCTCGACGAACCGTCCAACGATCTCGACATCGAAACGCTGCGCGCGCTGGAGGACGCGATCCTCGAGTTCCCCGGCAACGTGTTCGTGATCTCGCACGACCGCTGGTTCCTCGACCGCATCGCCACCCACATCCTCTCGTTCGAGGGCGACTCGCACGTCGAGTTCTTCCAGGGCAACTACCGCGAGTATGAGGAAGACAAGAAGCGGCGCCTCGGCGAGGAAGGCGCGCAGCCGCACCGGTTGCGGTTCAAGGCGCTGAAGTAATCTGCACAAGAGGCGCCCACCGAAAGGTGGGCGCCTTCACGAGGACGCGAAGGAGTCGACGATGAACTTCATGCAGGCCTTGCAAGACCGCTGGAACTCCGCCGACTCGCTGGTCTGCGTCGGCCTCGACCCGGAGCCCGCGAAGTTCCCCGCGCAGTTCGCCAACGACCCGGACGCGGTGTTCGACTTCTGTCGCGCCATCGTCGATGCCACCGCCGCATACGCCTGCGCGTTCAAGCCGCAGATCGCGCACTTCGCCGCCCTCGGCGCCGAAGATGCATTGCGGCGACTGATCGCGCACATCCACGCCGCGCATCCCGGAATCCCGGTGATCCTCGACAGCAAGCGCGGCGACATCGGCAGCACGGCGCAGCAGTACGCCAGTGAAGCCTTCGATCGCTACGCAGCCGATGCGGTGACCGTGAACCCCTATCTCGGCCGCGATTCGCTGCAGCCGTTCCTCGACCGCGCCGACAAGGGCGTGATCATCCTGTGCCGCACCTCCAATCCGGGCGCAGGCGACCTGCAGGACCTGCGCGTCGAGTCTGGATCCGGCGCGGGCCGCCCGCCGACTTCCAGGCCGCTCTACCAGCTCGTCGCCGAGAAGGCCGCACGCGAGTGGAATGGAAACGGCAACTGCGCGCTGGTCGTCGGTGCGACCTGGCCCGAGCAGCTGCGCGAAGTGCGCGCGATCGTCGGCGACGTGCCATTCCTGGTACCCGGCGTCGGCGCGCAGGGCGGGGATGTCGAGGCGGTGGTGGCGAACGCGAAGACCGCCGACGGCACCGGGCTGGTCGTCAGTTCCTCGCGGGCGATCCTGTATGCGTCGTCCGGTGATGACTTCGCCGTGGCAGCGGCGTCCTCCGCGAAAGCGCTGCGCGACGAGATCAACCGCCATCGCTGAAGCGTCACTTCGCACCTGCCGTTCGGGTTCTCCTCCGCTCCGCGCGGACGAGGATCGCTGCGCACGCTGAGGCGTGAAGGCCGTTGATCTTCGCCTAGCGGCTGCGCAGCAACGCACGCAGCACGGCGAACGGGAATCGCCCCCACACCAGCGCGAATACCGCGCAACGCGCAGGCAGGCCGCATGACGGCGCCTCGAACTTGCGGAAGTAGCGCCAGAAACCGCGATGCTTGTGCCACTCGACGAACAACGGCCGTGCGCGCGACGATACCCCGCGCACGTGCACGACGCGCACGTCGTTGGCGACCGCGATCGTCGCGCCGGCGGCGCGCGCGCGCCGGCACAGGTCGAGGTCCTCGGCATGCAGCCGATAGGCTGCATCGAACCCGCCGATGCGCGTGAACAGCGCGCGCGGCAGCAGCATCAGCGCGCCGGACACCGCGTCCACGCGCTGCACGGCCTGCGATTCGTCGATCGGCACGCCAAGGCGCGCCGACGACGGCGCGCGCAGCATCCTGGCGAAATGCGGATCGTGCCGACGCGCCGCGGCGTCGCGCACGCCGGCCTCGTCGACCAGGTCGGCGCCGAGCAGCGTTTCCCCCAGCCTTTCGGCGTGGACACGCAGGCGGGCGAGTGAATCCACCTCGACCAGGCAATCCGGATTGACGAAAGCCAGCCATGGCGCATGGCTGTCGGCGGCACCCTGGTTGCAGGCGACGGCGAAGCCGGGGTTGTCGGGATTGGCGATGAAACGCAGGCGCGGATCGGCGGCGGCATGGCGCTGCACGACCGCGAGGGTGTCGTCGCCGGAGGCGTTGTCGACCACGCGGATCTCGGCCACGCCAACGGCGGCGCGAAGGCGCGACAGGCATTCCTCGATCGTGCCCGCGCTCTGGTGGGTCACCACGATCGCGGCGATGGGATGAAGCACGTTTTCTGCGCTCGCGTTCCCTGTGCTCGCGTTCCCTGCACTCATTCGCCGATCGGCTCCTCGCCGCGAACCTGCGGTTCGGCTTGCGTGCCCGGATCGACAGGGCCTTCGGCGCCGATCTTGCCGATCTTGCCGATCGCCTCGGCCGCGATCGCGGGCACGTCGGCGAACAGATCGCGCTGCGGCATTGGCGTGTCGACGGCCGCGAGCCGCTGCGCCAGCTGCGCGCGCATGGCGTGCAGGGGATCGTCCATCAGGAATCGCGCCAGTCGCGCATGCCACGCCGGCCAGCGCACCGCCAGCGCATCGAGGTCGCCGTCGGACGGCGCGCCTTCGCCGCCGCGCGCGACGAAGGCGGTTTCGCACAACGCATTGCGCCAGCCGAGCCCGCCCAGTCGCAACGACAGGTCGACCAGCGCCGCGTACCAGGAGCCATAGCTGGCCGCATCGAGCCCACCGGCACGCCGGCGCGCCGAGCCGCGCAGCGCGACGGCGTGTCCGACGGCTGCAGGCAGTTCCGGGTGCAGTGGCGGCATCGCGGCGCAGGCGCGCGCGAGTCGCTGCGGTTCGTCGGGAACTGCGGAGATTTCCCCGATCCGCGGCCACGATGCGGTTTCGCCGGCGTTGCACCACGGGGTCGCGGTGGCGATCGACGCATCGCGGGCCAGGCACGACGCGAGCTGCTGCAACCATCCCGGGGTCGGGATGGCATCCGCGGCAAGCACGACCACGTCGGCATCGCCGCAGGCGCCGAGGACTTCGTCGAGGTGCGCGACTTCGCCGAGCATGCGCTGGCGCCGGGTGTAGTGCGCCTGCAGCGCCGTGCGTTGCAGCCAACGCTCGATGATCGCCGCGCCGCGCGGCCCGGCCTGCGCATCGTCGGCGAGCCAGACGCGGGTACCGGCGGGGGTGCCCGTCTCGAGCGCGCCGAGGCAGGCATCCAGCGCGTCGTCGTCGACGCCGACAGGCAACAGGACTACGGGCAACACGACGTGTGGCGCGGATGCCGCCGCATTCACCGCGACGTCGGCACCTTGTTCAGCGGCTCCATGGCCCGGAACCGGCGGCTGTATTCGTCGGTCAGGTTCCGCGCTTCCTGCGGGTTGCGGACGATGGTCGGGGTCAGCAGTACGATGACTTCGCTGCGACCGGTGCTGGAGGTCTGCCGACCGAACAAGCCCCCGATCACCGGAATCCGGCTCAGCCCCGGCACGCCATTGGAGCCACGGCCAACCTCGTCGCGGATCAAACCGGCCAGCATCACGGTCTCACCGCTCTGGATCGCCGCTTCCGTCTTCAACCGTCGTGTATCGATGCGGACGTTGCCCTGCGGGTCGGCCGTCGCAGCCGGGCCCGGGGTGCTGACCTCCTGCACGATGTCGAGGAACACCATACCGTCCTTGGTCACGCGTGGCCGTACCTTCAGGATCGTGCCGGTGTCGAGGTACTGCACCTGGCTGAAGGTGTTGCCGACGTCGCCAGATCCCGGATTGACGGTCACCGAGGAAATCGGAATGCGGCTGCCGACGTTGAAGGTCGCTTCGGCGTTGTTGCGCACCAGCACCGATGGCGTCTGCAGCACGTGCACGTCCGTCACCCGGTCGAGGGCGGAGATCACGGCCGCGGCATTGCGGCCGAGGAACGTCCAGCCCACACCACCCGGCAGGAGGCTGCCGCGGATGTCGCCCCAGATGCCACGACCGACAGCGTTTGCAAGACCCGCGCCACTTGGAAGGCCGCTGCCAGCAACTGGGGTTACGGGATCGCTCACCGCGTTCTCGAAGTACCAGTTGACGCCATAGCTGAGGTCGCCCGACAGCGTGACCTCGGCCACCTGCGCCTCGATGTGCACCTGCAGGGGCATGATGTCGAGGCGTTCGATCACTTCGCGGATCGAAGCCCAGGCTGATGGGTTGGCGCGCACCAGCAGGGTGTTGGTCTCATCCACCGCGGACACGCCGACACGGGTCCCCTCAACCTCGAGTGTGACCGCGCCATCGCCTCCGCCTTCGCGCGGATTCAGGGACATCTGGCCACTGCCTAGGCCGCCGCCGGTCATCGGCGCGCTGCTTTCGCCATCCATGCCGCCGTCCTTGATCTCGGTCGGTTCCAGCCCGGGCATCAGCGACGGTGCACCCGTGCTGCCGTTGCCGCTGCTGCGGCCACTGCCTCCGAATACCTCGGCGAGCCGATCAGCCAAGTCCTTGGCCTTGACGTACTTGAGTTCATACGAGAACAACTGTTCCTCGCCACCGGCGCCGTCGATGCGCTCGAGCCACTGCTGGATGTCGTCGAGGTAGGCCGGCTGCGAGGTGATCACCAGCACCGCGTTGGCGCCGTCCAGCGGCATGAAGCGGAACATGCCGGC
>JAKFCN010000032.1:0-2672 GCA_036676625.1 Lysobacter sp.
GTGTCCGGTTACGCCGGCGGCAGCGCGCTCACCGCGCGCTACCCGATCGTCGGCAGCGGCCGCACCGGCCACGCCGAATCGGTCCGGGTGGTGTACGACCCGGCGCAGGTCAGCTACGGGCAACTGCTGAAGGTCTATTTCTCGGTCGCACACGACCCGACCCAGCTCAACCGGCAATCGCCCGACGTCGGCCCGCAATACCGCTCGCAGATCTTCACCACCAGCGCCGGCCAGCGGAAGATCGCCAAGGCCTACATCGCGCAGCTGACCGCCGCCAAGGCATTCGCGAAGCCGATCGTGACCCGGCTCGAGCCGCTGGTGAAGTTCTATCCGGCCGAGGCCTACCACCAGGACTACCTGCGCCTGCATCCCGACGAGCCGTACATCGTCTACAACGATGCCCCCAAGCTGGTGCACCTGAAGCGGTTGTTCCCGACGCTGTATCGTGGCGGCTGAGGCGGCGGCGACCGGGACAATGGCGGCCCCGGCTGCGATCGCCATCGGGAGCCGCGCATGCACCGCATCGATTTCGAGCTCGACCGCGAGTTCGTCGAACTCAACCAGTTGCTGAAACTCGCCGGGCTGGTCGACAGCGGCGGCGCCGGCAAGGCGCTGGTCGCCAGCGGCGCGGTGCGCGTCGACGACGCGGTGGAGCTGCGCAAGACCTGCAAGGTCCGCGCCGGCCAGGTGGTGCGCGTCGGCGACACCGAGATCCGCGTCGCCGCGCCCTGACGGGCACCTCCCCGGCCCATCGCGCAATAATGGCCGCGACTTCAATCCTGCGCCGGCAACGCGCGGGTTCGCCGGGGAGCGACGACGATGACACTGATGCTGGTCCTGCTGTTGATCCTGCTGGCGCTGGGCGCATGGGCGCTGCTGGTCTTCAACGGCCTGGTGCGGCTGCGCAACCAGGTGCGCACGGCCTGGGCCGACATCGACGTGCAACTGCAACGCCGCCACGACCTGGTGCCGCAACTGGTCGCCACCGTGCAGGGCTACGCCGGCCACGAGCACGCCCTGCTGGAAGCGGTGACCGCATTGCGCACGCAGGCGCTGAACCAGGCCACGCCGGCACGGCTGGGGGAACTGGAGAATGCCCTGCAACTGGGCCTCGTCCGCCTGTTCGCGCTCAAGGAAGCCTATCCCGACCTGAAGGCCAGCGAGAACTTCCTGCAACTGCAGCGCGACCTGGTCGCGGTCGAGGAACAGCTGCAATACGCGCGCCGCTTCTACAACGGCGCGGTGCGCGACTACAACGACGGCACCCAGCGCTTCCCCGATGCGATGATCGCGCGCGGCTTCGGCTTCGGCGGCGCGGAATTCTTCCAGGCAGGCGAAGACGAACGCACGGCGATCCGGGTGGAGATGGCCCGATGAGGATGCGCCCGTTGCTGGCATTGCTGCTGTTGCCGCTGGCGTGGTCGCTTTCCGCGCCACTTGCGGCGCAGGAACGCATCCTTGCCTACGACAGCATGGTCGTGGTCCAGCCCGATGGCAGCCTCGACGTCACCGAGCGCATCGTCGTGCGCGCGGAGGGCGACCAGATCCGGCGCGGCATCTACCGCGACTTCCCGACCCGCTACAGGGACCGCTACGGCAACCGCGTCGTGGTCGACTTCGAGATGCTCGGCGTCACCCGCGATGGTCGCCCCGAGCCCTGGTTCACCGAACGCAAGCCCAACGGCGTGCGCATCAATACCGGCAACGACGATTTGCTGCCGGCGCCGGCCGACCATGCCTATGCCCTGCACTACCGCACCACCCGCCAGCTCGGCTTCTTCGCCGACCACGACGAGCTGTACTGGAACGCGATCGGCACCGGCTGGGCGTTCCCGATCGAGCGCGGCAGCGTCGAGGTGCGCTTGCCACGACCGGTACCGGTCGCCGACCTGCGGGCCAGCGGCTTTACCGGCGCGCAGGGCGCCAGCGAACGCAATTTCGTTGCCGGCCTGCCCGCACCGGGCACGGCGCATTGGCGACTCACCCGGCCGCTGGCGCCGCAACAGGGCCTGACCATCGTGCTGTCGTTCCCGAAAGGCCTGGTGCCCGCGCCCACGCGCGCGCAGCGCGTGCTGTGGTTCTTCAAGGACAACATCGGCGCACTGATCGCGCTGCTCGGCCTGCTCGCGATGGCCGGTTACTGCCTGCAACGCTGGCGCAAGGTCGGGCGCGACCCGCGCCCCGGCACGATCATCGCCCGCTACGAGCCACCGGCGGGGCACTCACCGGCCGGGCTGCGCTACCTCCGGCGCATGGGTTACGACACCCGCTGTTTCTCCGCCGACCTGCTCGCGCTTGCCGTGGAGGGCGACGTGCGCATCCACCGCCAGGACAAGCTGCTGAAGGACGCCTGGATGCTGCAACGCCTGCATCCCGGCGCATCGCACGCCACCGTTTCGCAGCGCGCACTGCTGGAGAAGCTGTTCCGCGGCGGCAGCGACGAACTCAAGCTCGACAATACCAATGCCTCGACCATGCAGTCGGCGCAGGCGGCGCACACCGCGGCATTGAAGGCGCAATACCAGCCGTCGTTGTTCAAGACCAACGGCCGCAGCATCCTCGTCGCGCTGGCGATCGAGGCGGTAGCCACCGCGCTGGCCTTCGTGACCAGCGGCGGCGCCGGGCTGCCGGTCATCATCGCCTGCACGATCCTGATGACCGCGGTGCTGGTC
>JAKFCN010000033.1:0-21182 GCA_036676625.1 Lysobacter sp.
GGCATCCATGCCGCAGAAGGCCCCGTCTTGCAGGACACGGCCTCACGACGTCCTTCGGCATGTGAGTTGGCAGCTCTCCGGGTTCAGGAGGCGGAGATACGCGCTGGTGGTAGGCGGCGCGAGTGCGGGTCTGGGAGGCGGGACCGTCGCTGGCATGGATGCCAGCGCCGAGCCTACATGGACGTATTCACGGCGTGTCCCGACTCGCAGGCCCGTGCTCGCGGCGTCCCCTCACGAAGGCGAATTTCCGGCTCTTATGTGATGGCGCGGGTAACATCGCGGGATGAAGGCGCGATTGATTGCGGTTGGGGAACGGGCGCCGGCCTGGGTCGCGGAAGGTTTCGCCGAATATCGCAAGCGGTTGTCGCACTGGCTGCCGCTGGAGCTGGTCGAAATCGAACCCGGCCTGCGCGGCAAGGGACGCGATGCCGTGCGTGCGACCGCCGATGAAGGCGCGCGGGTGCTGGCGGCATTGCCGAAATCCGCGCACGTCGTCGCCCTCGACGGCCGCGGCCAGGCCTGGTCGTCCGAACAGCTTGCGCAGCGCCTGCAACACTGGCGCAACGGCGGCCGCGATCTCGCCCTGCTGATCGGCGGGCCCGAAGGCCACGCCCCCGATGTGCTCGCGGCTGCCGACGAGCGCTGGTCGCTGGGTCCGCTCACGCTGCCGCACATGCTGGTGCGGCTGGTGGCCGCCGAGCAGCTGTACCGCGCCGCGGCGCTGCTCGCCAACCACCCCTACCACCGTGCCTGAGCGGCTGGCATGTGAATCCCGTACTGCCATCGCGAGTGCATACTCGGGGGTCACCGGCGATGACCTCGATGCAATATGACGGCTAAGCCAGGCCCAACGGATCACGGGAAACGTTCAGGGGATTCATCTGCGCGGCCAATGGCGCCCTTGATCGTCGGCATCGGTGCGTCTGCAGGAGGGCTGGAGGCATTCAAGGGTTTCCTCACCCACATGCCTGCCGACAGCGAAATGGGTTTCGTGCTGGTGCAGCACCTGGCGCCCCAGCACGACAGTCTGCTGGTCGATCTGCTCAGCCGCCACACCACGATGCCGGTCATCGAGGCGGCAGACGGCATGAAGGTGGAGTCACGGCATGTCTACGTGATTCCGCCGGATGCGACCTTGACCATCGCCGATGGCGTCCTGCAGCTGAGCAAGCCGGCGCCGCCGCGGCAGTATCGATGGCCGATCGATACCTTCTTCGCTTCGCTGGCCGAGGACCAGGGCGACTGCGCGGTCAGCATCGTGCTGTCGGGGACCGGCAGCGATGGCGCGCGCGGTTTGCGCACGGTCAAGGAACACGGAGGCCTGACCCTGGCGCAGGCCGGTTTCGACCATGCTGCGATGAGCGGCATGCCCGCGAGCGCGGCCGCGACCGGGCTGGTGGATGCGGTGCTGCCGGTGGAGGCGATGCCCGAGCGCCTGCTCGCCCACCATCGCCACCTGCTCGAGATCCACGACCGCAAGGGCCCGGACGGCGCCCGCCAGGACCTGGCGTCGCACCTGAAGACGATCACCGACCTGCTGCATGCCGAGGTCGGGCACGACTTCGGCCAGTACAAGGAAAAGACCCTGGTCCGGCGCATCCAGCGCCGGATGCAGGTGCTGCAGGCCGCGACCGTACCCGACTATGTCGCCGTCCTGCGCAAGGACCAGAGCGAAGCGCAGGAGTTGTTCCGGGAGATGTTGATCGGGGTGACCGAGTTCTTTCGCGATCCGCCGGCGTTCGCGGCGTTGCAGGCCATCGCGATCCCGGCGCTGCTGGCAGGCAAGGGCGCGGCCGACACCTTGCGGGTGTGGGTGCCCGGTTGCGCCAGCGGCGAGGAGGCGTATTCGATCGCGATCGTGCTCAAGGAGGCGATGGCAGGCATGCGTGGCGTGCCCAAGGTGCAGATTTTCGCCACCGACATCGACGAGCGCGCGCTGGGTGCCGCGCGCGCCGGCCGCTATCGCAAGCCGCAGCCTGGCCTCTCCGCGGAACGGCAGGAACGCTGGTTCAGCGAGGACGGCGAGGAACTGTGCGTGGTCAAGCCCTTGCGGGAGATGTGCATCTTCTCCTCGCACAGCGCGATCCGCGATCCGGCGTTCTCGCGGCTGGACCTGGTGTCTTGCCGCAACTTGCTGATCTACATGAACCCGGACCTGCAGGAGCGCTTGTTGCGGACGTTCCACTATGCGTTGAAGCCCGATGCGTTCCTGCTGCTCGGCCCTTCGGAAAGCCTGTCGCGCACCGCCAGCCTGTTCTCGGTGCTGGACAAGAAGCATCGCCTGTATGCACGCCGCAGCGACGGCGCCGCCGGAAGGCCGGCACTGCCGCCGGCGCGCGATCCGGGCGCCGTTGCCGCCGCCGCGCGCAGCGCTCCGGTTACCCGCATCGAAACCGAAAACCCGCTGGATCGCGACGCGCGGCGAGCACTCGAGAAACACTCGCCTGCCTACGTGGTGGTCGACGCCAACCTGGAGGTCCTGCGCTTTTCCGGGAATACCGGGCGCTACCTGGCACCGTCTTCGGGCGCGGCCAGCCTCAACCTGTCCGAATTGCTGCACAAAGGCCTGCGTGGCGCCGCCCGCGCCGGGGTGCAGGAGGCATCGACCACCCTGCGCACGGTGGTCAAGGAAGGCTTGTCGGTGGTCATCCACGGCCGGCGGCAACCGTTGCGGCTGATCGTCGAGCCGCTCCCGGAGAGCGAAGGCGATGCCCGGGGCAGGCGCCCGGGGCTCTACGTGGTCGCCTTTGCCGAGGTCGAAGGCTCGATGCCGACCGGGCCCGGCGATGCCGGCGATGCGCGGGTACAGGCCCTGGAGCGGGAGCTGGAGGCGATCCGCCTGCAGCTGCAAACCGCGATCGACCAGGAAGAGACCGCCAACGAGGAGCTGAAGTCGGCGAACGAGGAATACCAGTCGGTCAACGAGGAATTGCAATCCTCCAACGAGGAGCTGGAGACCTCCAAGGAAGAGATGCAGTCGATCAACGAGGAGTTGCAGACCGTCAACGCAGAGCTGCAGGGCAAGAACGTGGCGCTGTTGCACCTCAACAGCGACCTCCAGAACCTGCTGGACAGCACCCAGATCGCGACCCTGTTCCTGGATACGCAGCTGCATGTCACCAACTTCACCCCGGCCATGACCGAGTTGTTCCACCTGCGCGATGGCGATCGCGGAAGGCCGATCACCGACATCAACGCGCGCATCGAATACCCGGAGCTGCAGAAGGACGTGAGGCAGGTGATGCGCACGCTGGCGGTGAGCGAGCGCGAGTTGCGCAACGCCGCGACAGGCACGGTGTTCCTGCTGCGGATGCGCCCTTACCGCACCCTGGACAACGTCATCGACGGGGTGGTCATGACCTTCATGGACATCACCGAACGCAAGCAGCACGAGTACGAGCGCGGCCGCCTGGCGGCGATCGTGGACTCATCCAGGGACGCGATCATCGGACATACCCTCGACGGTACGATCAACAGCTGGAATGCCGGCGCGGAACGCCTGTTCGGTTACCCGGCGGGAAAGGTCCTGGGGCGGCCGTTGTCGATGCTGTTGCCCGCGGCGAATTCGGAACAGCTTGGACCGTTGCTGCGGTCCTGCGCCCAGGAGCAACGGACCTCGGAAGTGGAAATGGCATGGCTGGACCAGGACGGGGCGCTCGTCGAAGTGGCGCTGACCTGCTCGCCGGTCAGGGATGCGTCGGGGCAAGCGATCTCCGGTTCCACCATCGCCCGCGACATCGGTGAGCGCAAGCGCGCGGCGGCGCACCTGCAGATGATGCTTGCCGAGCTCAACCACCGGGTCAAGAACACCCTGGCCAGCGTGCAGGCGATCGCGTTGCGGACCCTGGCCAGCGCGCCTTCGCTGGAAGTGTTCGAAAAGTCGTTCATGTCGCGGCTGATGGCGCTGTCGAGCACCCACAACCTGCTTGCGGTGGATGCCTGGACAGGAGTGGCGCTGCGCGACATCGTGCTGGCCGAGCTGGCGCCATACCGCAAGGAAGACGAGACGCGCGCCGAGGTCGGCGGCGAGCCATTGCGCCTCGACCCCAAGACCGCCCTGGCGCTGGGCATGGCCTTGCATGAACTGGCCACCAACGCCGGCAAGTACGGGGCGTTGTCGGTGCAGGAAGGCAGTGTGGACGTGCACTGGGAAACACGGTTGCTGGCGGGCCGGACATGGTTGCGCCTGCGCTGGGTGGAACGCAACGGTCCGCGGGTGACGGCGCCGGCGACGCGCGGGTTCGGGACCCGCCTGATCACCGACGGGCTCGGATTCGAACTCGATGGCGAGGTAGTGCTGGAATTCGCCCCGGACGGCCTCGTCTGCATCATCGACGTGCCGCTGCCCGAACCCGACAAGCCATCATGAGCAGGATACTGATCGTCGAGGACGAGATGAACCTGGCGATGATGATGGAGGACCTCCTCGCCAGTGCGGGCCACAGGATATTCAAGGCCGCACGCCTGTCGCGGGCGCTGGCGCTGGTGGCCAGCGAACCCCTGGACTTCGCGTTCCTGGACATCAACCTGGCGGGCGAGGAAGTCTTCCCGCTGGCGCTGGAGCTGCGCAGTCTCGACGTACCGTTCGTTTTCACTTCCGGCTACGGCGCCAACGGGATCCCGGCGGGCTTTCAAGATTGCCGGATACTGCAGAAGCCGTACGTGCCGGAGCAACTGTTCGAAGCGCTGGCGACGCAAGTCGCAGGCGCTAGGGAGCGAGGCGGAAGTTGATCGGGACCAGGCCGATCGCCTGCACCGCGCGGCCGTCGTGGATCGCCGGACGGAAGCGCCAGTGCGCCAGTACCTGCTCGCGCGCGGCCGCGTCCAGGCGGTGATCGCCGCTGCCTGCGCGCACCGCCACCCGCAGCGGCCGCCCGTCGACGTCCACCAGCACCTCCAGCAATACCGTGCCCTCGATCCGCTGCCGCAAAGCGGCCCGCGGATACGATGGCGCCGGTGCCTGCGCATACTCCAGGCGCACGCCAGGCAGCGGTTGCGCCGGTGCCGCGATGCTCGCGGCCTCGGTGCCGGTCGTATCGGGCGTGGTCACCGGCGCCACCGCCAACTCGCTGCCCTGGTCGACCGCGACCGGGTCGGGTGTCGGCGCCGGCGGCATGCGCGGTGCGATCGCGGTGGTGGCCGGGCGCGGCTGTTGCGGCGTCACCGGCACCTGCGGCGGCAGCACCGGCTGTTCCGGCCTGGGCATGTACCAGGTGATCGTCGGCGGGCTGTCACCCGGCAGCCTCGACGGCGGCGGCCCCTGCATGGGTACCAGCAACAGCATCAGCAACAGTGCATTGAAGCCGATCGCGACGGCGTAGCCGGCGATGCGGTTGGGGTCCGGGTGCGGGTGTGCATGTGCGTGCAGCATGGTTCACCTCCCTTCGTTGCCGATGCGTTGCCTGTCGTCAGTTCCCCAGTTCGAACACCACGGCGAGGTTGGCGGTGAGCGTGGTTTCGCCCGGCGACACCGCGGTGTCGTAGGCCTTCTCGGCGCGCGCCGCCATCGCCATCATCGGCATCGGCCGCGGTGGCTGGAAACCGCCGCCCTCGTCGATGCTGACGATCCGGCGCACCTTCAGCCCGAGTGCCTTCGCGTACATCTGCGCGCGCGCCTGCGCCTTCTCCAGTGCCGCGCGGCGGGCCTCGTCGTAGGCCGCCTCCGGCTTGTCGATCTCGAAGCCGGGACCGTTGACCTGGTTGGCGCCGCTGGCGACCAGCGCGTCGAGCACCTTGCCCAGCTTGCCGATGTCGCGGACCTTGAGGCTGACGGTGTTGCTGGCCTGGTAACCGGTGATGGCCGGCGGCTGGTTCTCGGCATAGCGGTACTGCGGGTTGAGGTTGATGCCGCTGGTCTGGATGTCGCGGTCGGCGATCCCGGCGGCGCGGATCGAGGCCATGACCTTGTCCATCTGTGCGGCATTGGCGCGCATCGCCGCATTGGCGTCGGCGGCCTGGGTCACGACCCCGGCGGACACCGTGGCGACGTCGGGCACGCGATGGGCCTCGGCTTGGGCCGACACCGAGAGCAGGGTGCCGTCGCTCCCGGCCACGGACGGCTGTTGCGCGCAGGCGGCGGTGGCGAGGCCGCCCAGGGCCAGGGCGGCGGTGAGCAGCATCAGGTGGGATCGGCGCATTCGGTGGTCTCCGGGGGATTTCGTGGAAAGGGTTTCGAAAAAAGGGTGGTCTCGCCGTAGTGAACGGGCGGTGAGCCGGAATGGGGTTACGTGGAGCATGCACGGGTTCGGCGCCGCGGGCGCAGGGTATTCTGTCGCCGATGCTGTATCTCGCCTCGCAATCCCCGCGCCGCCGCGAGCTGCTGGCCCGCCTCGGGCAGCCGTTCGTCGCGCTCGACATCGACGTGCCGGAACAACGCCAGCCGGGCGAGCCGCCGGAGGACTACGTGCGCCGGGTGGCGCGCGAGAAGGCCGGCGCCGGACTGCTGCAGGTCATGGCCATCCCCGGCGCGCGCGTGATCGGCGCGGATACCGAGGTGGTGCTGGACGACGAAGTGTTCGGCAAGCCCGCGGACGCGGCGGATGCCGCGGCGATGCTGCGGCGGCTGTCGGCGCGCACCCACCGGGTGGTGTCCGCGGTGTCGCTGGTCTCGGCGGCGCGCGAAGCGCAGGTGGCCTCCATTTCCGAGGTCACCTTCGGCACGCTCGGCGAAGCCGCGATCGCGGCCTACCTGGAAACCGGCGAATGGCAGGGCAAGGCCGGCGCGTATGCCATCCAGGGCAGCGCCCAGGTGTTCGTGGCGCACCTGTCGGGCAGCCACTCCGGGGTCATGGGCCTGCCGCTGTACGAAACCGCGCGGTTGCTCGAGGGATTCGGCACATGAGCGCTTGCCGTCATGAGTGAGGAGATCCTGGTCAACGTCACCCCGCGCGAGACCCGGGTGGCGGTGGTCGAGAACGGCATGCTGCAGGAGCTGCACATCGAACGCGGCTGGTCGCGCGGCGTGGTCGGCAACATCTACAAGGGCAAGGTGCAGCGGGTGATGCCCGGGATGCAGGCGGCGTTCGTCGAGATCGGCCTGGACCGCGCCGCGTTCCTGCACGCCAACGACATCCAGCGGCCGCTGACCGCGCGCGGCGCGGACGCGGCCGAGCCGCCGATCCAGGGTTCGGCGCCGGTGCCGCCGATCGCCGAGCTGCTGCGCGATGGCCAGGACGTGGTCGTGCAGGTGGTCAAGGACCCGATCGGCAGCAAGGGCGCGCGCCTGACCACCCAGATCAGCATTCCCTCGCGCTACCTGGTGCTGCTGCCGCAGTCGAAGGTGGTCGGGGTCTCCGCGCGGATCGAGGACGAGGCCGAGCGCGCGCGGCTCAAGGGGCTGGTGACCGAACTCGCCGCGCCGCACGGCGGCTTCGGCTACATCGTGCGCACCAATGCGGAAGGCCAGCCGGCCGAAGCGCTGGCCGAGGACATCGCCTACCTCAGCCGCGCCTGGGCGCTGGTCGAGCAGCAGGTGCGCGAGCAGGCGGTCGGCGGCTGCGTGTACGAGGACCTGAGCCTGCCGATGCGCGCGGTGCGCGACCTGATGCGGCGCGACGTCGAGAAGGTCAAGGTCGACTCGCGCGAAACCTGGGAACGGTTGCGCGCGTTCGCGGCGCAGTACATGCCGGCGCTGCTGCCTGCCGAGGAGCCCGGCCTGGCCGAGCGCATCGAGCATTACGGCGGCGCGCGCCCGATCTTCGACCTGTACGGGGTCGAGGACGAGATCCACAAGGCGCTGGAGAAGGAAGTGCCGCTCAAGTCGGGCGGTTACCTGGTGATCGACCAGACCGAGGCGATGACCACGGTCGACGTCAACACCGGTTCCTTCCTCGGCCAGCGCAATCTCGAGGAAACCGTGTTCCGCACCAACCTCGAGGCGTCGCAGGCGGTGGCACGGCAGCTGCGGCTGCGCAATCTCGGCGGCATCATCATCATCGATTTCATCGACATGCACGACGCCGAGCACCGGCGCCAGGTGCTGCGCACGCTGGAGAAATCGCTGGCGCGCGACCACGCCCGCACCACCGTCTACGACTTCTCGCCGCTGGGCCTGGTGGAGATGACCCGCAAGCGCACGGTGGAATCGCTGGAGCGGCAGCTGTGCGAGCCCTGCCACGAGTGCGGCGGCCGCGGCATGCTCAAGACCAGCGAGACCGTGACCTACGAGATCTTCCGCGAGATCACCCGCGCGGTGCGCCAGTTCGAGGCGGCACGGCTGCTGGTGATCGCATCGCCCAAGGTGGTCGCGCGCATCACCGAAGAGGAATCGGCCGCGGTCGCGGAGCTGGAGGAGTTCCTCGGCAAGTCGATCCGCTTCCAGGCAGACACGCAGTACCTGCAGGAGCAGTTCGATGTCGTGCTGCTCTGAAGGCGACGCCGGGCGCGGGGCGCGACGGTGAGCCCTTCGTTGCATCGCCGCCTGCGGCTGGCCCGGCGCGGGCTCGGGTACGCGTTCGCGGTCGGACTGGTGCTGATGGCGCTGGTGGCCGGCGTGGTCAGCCAGTTGCTGCCGCTGGCCGAACGCCATCCGGACCGCATCGCTGCCTGGCTGGGCGAGCGCATCGGCCGTCCCGTCGCGTTCGATCGGGTCGAGACGCAATGGACCCGTCGCGGACCGCTGCTGCGGCTCGACGACCTGCGCCTGGGCGAGGGCGATCGCGCGATCCGGGTCGGCGATGCCGAGATGCTGGTGTCGCAATATGCCGGCCTGTTGCCGGGACGCTCGTTCACCGAGTTGCGGCTGCGCGGACTGGAGCTGACCCTGGAGCGCGGCGACGACGGCCGCTGGCAGGTGCGCGGCCTGCCGGGGGAGACCACGCCCGGCGGCGATCCGTTCGCATCGCTGGAAGGCCTGGGCGAACTGCAGGTGATCGCCGGCAAGCTGTCGATCGTCGCGCCGTCGCTGCAGATCGATGCACGGTTGCCGCGCGTGGACCTGCGCCTGCGGGTCGACGGCGACCGCGTGCGCGTGGGCATGCGTGCCTGGATGCAGCCGGGCCGCTCGCCGCTGCGGGCGGCGCTCGACTTCGATCGCAAGCGCGGCGACGGCCGCGGACACGTGGTCGCGGACCAGGCCGACCTCGCCGCGTGGGCACCGCTGCTGCATGTCGCCGGGGTCGCCGCAGAGGCGGGGCAGGGCCGCGGCGAGGCCTGGGCCACGCTGCGCGACCATCGCGTGGCCGCAGTGGTATTCGATGCCGCCTTCGACGCGGTCGTGCTGCGCGGCGCCGTGCTCGCCGATGGCCGGGTGCCGCGCACGCGCTTCCGCCAGGTGCAGGCACGCGCACGCTGGCAGGCGATTCCCGGCGGCTGGCGCCTCGACGCCCCGCGCCTGCGGATCGGCGAAGGCGGCGTCGTCCGCACCCTCGATGGCCTGGTGCTGGCCGGGGGCGAACGGCAGGCCGTGCTTGCCCGCCACCTCGATGCCGGTCCGCTGCTGCAGGTGGCCGCGCTCAGCGACCGCATGGTGCCGGGCCTGCGCCAGTGGCTCTCTGCCGCGAAGCCGCAGGCCACCGCACACGACCTGGTGTTCGCCGCGGGCAATGGCGTGGTGCGCGCCAGCGGCCGCCTGGAGGGCATCGGCTTCGCTCCGGTCGGGCACGCGCCCGGTTTCACCGGCATGGCCGGCACCCTGCGCGGGGACGCGCATGGCCTGGCCTTCGAATTCGACCCCGGGGCGCCGTTCCGTTTCGACTGGCCCAGCGGTTTCGGCGTGCCGCATCCGGCGCGCCTGCAGGGCACGGTTGCCGGCTGGCGCGAGGGCGCGGGCTGGCGTTTCGGGACCCGGTCGCTGCGCGTGCGCGGGCCGGACTTCGGCGTCGACGTGCGCGGCGGCATGTGGTTCCAGGGCGACGGCACCCGGCCATGGATCGATCTGGCCGCGCGGGTGCAGCCCACCGCGATCACCGCGGCCCGGGGTTTCTGGATCCACCATCTGATGGCGCCGGCGGCGATCCATTGGCTCGATGCCGCGCTGCAGGGCGGGCGAGTCGAGGAAGGCCGCGCGCTGGTGTCGGGCGATCTCGACGACTGGCCGTTCCGGGCCGCGCCCGGCGCGCCCGCGCGCGGCCTGTTCAAGGCGACCGCGCGGATCGCCGATGCGACCTTGAAATTCCAGCCGGACTGGCCGGCCGCGGAGCACGTGGATGGCGACATCACCTTCATCGCCGACGGTTTCAGCGTGTCCGGCAAGGGCGTGCTCGCCGGCGTGGGCATCCGCCACTTCGACGCCGGCATCGAGCACTTCGGCCGCGCTCCGCTGAAGGTCGCCGCGCAGGGCGGCGGCGACGCCTCCACCTTGTTGTCGCTGTTGCGGCACAGCCCGTTGCAGGAGGAATACGGCGACACCCTGGACAATCTCGTCGCCAGCGGCCTGGCTTCGGTCACCTTCGGGCTGGAGCTGCCGCTGCACCACGAGGGGACCCGGGCAAGGATCGGCGGCAGCGTGGTACTGGCCGGGGCGAAGCTGTCGGAGCAGCGCTGGAAACTGGCGTTCGACGATGTGCGCGGACGCGCGCGCTACGACAGCGGCGGCTTCGTCGCCGAGCGGCTGGCGGTGCGCCACGAAGGCAGCGCGGCGCGGTTGACCCTGCGCGCCGGCGACGACACCCGGGACCGGCGCCAGGCGTTCGAGGCGGAACTCGAAGGCAACCTGCCGGCCGAGCGCTTGTTGCAGCGGGTCCCCGAACTTGCCTGGTTGCAGGGCCGTGCCAGCGGACGTTCGCCATGGACGGCGCTGGTCACCATCCCCCGCGGAACGGCAGCACGCAACGCGCCGGCGCGGCTGCAGTTGCGCTCCAGCCTGGTGGGCACGTCGCTGTCGCTGCCGGCGCCATTGCGCAAGACCGCCGATGCAGCGTTGCCGGCGACCATCGAGACCACCCTCCCGCTTGGCGATGGCGAGGTGCGGGTCGCGCTCGGGCGGCGGCTCGCGCTGCGCGCACGCAGCACCACCAGCACTGGCGTGCGGGTGGTGCTGGGCAGCGATACGGTGGCTGAACCGCCGCCCGCATCCGGTCTCGTCGTCAGCGGCCGCACCGATGCGCTCGATGCGCTCGACTGGGTCGCGGTCGCGCGTGGCGGTTCGACCCCTTCCAATGCCAGGACAGGCGGCAGCGAGGCGCTGCAGTTGCGCCGCATCGACATCGTCGCCGGCCGGCTCAACCTGCTCGGCGCCAGCTTTCCCGACACCCGCCTGCAGCTCGCGCGCACGACCGATGGGTTGTCGCTGCAGCTGCAGGGCAGCGCGATCGCCGGCAGCGTGCGCATCCCGGATGCCGAGGGCGCCACCATCGCCGGTCGTTTCGAGCGCGTGCACTGGCGTGCGCCGCCACGCACCGGCCCATCGGCCACGGCGGTACAGGCAAGCGCCGATACCGATCCGGCCAGGGTGCCGCCGCTGGCCTTCGACATCGCCGAGTTGCGGGTCTCCGACGCGGCGCTCGGCAGTGCGGTGCTGCGCACCCAGCCGGTGGCTGCCGGCATGCGCATCTCCCGGTTGTTGGCGCAGTCGCCGCGGCAGCGGATCGAACTCAGCGGCGACTGGCTCGGTCGCGGCGACAGCGCGCGCACGAGCCTGCAGGCGGCGATCGACAGCGAGGATTTCGGCGCGCTGCTGTCGGGCTTCGGTTACGGCGGCCAGCTCAGCGACGGTCGCGGCCACGCCGCCCTCGGCGCGACCTGGGCGGGCAGCCCGGCGGATTTCTCGCCGCTGGTGCTGGACGGCACCCTGGAAATGGACGTGCGCGACGGCCAGCTGGTCGAAATCGAGCCGGGCGCCGGTCGCGTGCTGGGACTGCTCAGCATCGCCCAGTTGCCGCGCCGGCTGACCCTGGACTTCCGCGATTTCTTCGACAAGGGCTTCGCCTTCGACAGGCTCGCCGGGCACGTGCGCATCGCCGCGGCGAAGGCGTCCAGCGACGACCTCGTGATCGCCGGCCCCGCCGCCGAGATCCGCATCCGCGGCACCGCCGACCTGCGCGCGCAGGCCTTCGACCAGACCATCGAGGTGCTGCCGCGCACCGGCAACCTGCTCACCGCGGTGGGCGCGATCGCGGCCGGGCCGGTCGGCGCCGCGATCGGCGCCGCCGCCAATGCGGTGCTGCGCAAGCCGTTGGGGCAACTGGCCGCGAAAACCTACCGGGTGACCGGCCCGTGGAAGGAGCCGAAGGTCGAGGTCGCCAGCCGCGAGCAGCCACGGCCCGCGGCGCCGGTGCCGCTACCGCCGGTGCCGCCGGGTTGATCCGGGCCGCCTTCGCCCGCAGATCGTTACCCAACCCGCCGTGGATCCCCGCATGACCTTGCCGCTCCAGCTCGCCGAATCCCGCCTCCTGCTGCCTGCCGGGCTCGACACCAACGGCCTGGACCGTGCCTTCGGCACCCTGCTGGGCCCGGGGATCGACTTCGGCGACCTGTATTTCCAGCACGCGCGGCGCGAGAGCTGGACGGTCGAGGACGGCATCGTCAAGGACGGTGCGCATTCGATCGAGCAGGGCGTGGGCGTGCGCGCGATTTCCGGCGAGAAGACCGGCTTCGCCTATTCCGACGACATCAACGCACTGGCGCTGGCGGACGCGGCGAAGTCCGCGCGCGCCATCGCCCGCGACGGCAGCGAACACGCGCCGCGGCCGCTGGTGCGCAGCGGCGGGCGCGAATTGTATGCAGCGGTCGACCCGATCGACGGCCTCGGCAACGAGGACAAGGTCGAGGCGCTGCGCGCGCTCGACCGCCTGCTGCGTGCCGCCGACCCGCGCGTGCGCCAGGTCGTCGCCAGTTTGTCCGGCGGCGTCGACACCGTGCTGGTCGCGCGCAGCGACGGCGTGCTCGCCGCCGACGTGCGCCCGCTGGTGCGGATCAACGTGCAGGTGATCGTCGAGCAGGGCGGACGCCGCGAGTCCGGCTACGCCGGTGGCGGCGGGCGCTTCGGCTATGCCGAGCTGTTCGCCGACGGCAAGCCGGAGAAGTTCGCGCGCGAGGCGTTGCGCCAGGCCTTGGTGAACCTCGAGGCAGTCGACGCACCGGCCGGCGCGATGCCGGTGGTACTCGGTCCGGGCTGGCCCGGCGTGCTGCTGCACGAAGCGGTCGGCCACGGCCTGGAGGGCGACTTCAACCGCAAGGGCACCTCGACCTATGCCGGCCGCATGGGCCAGCGGGTCGCCTCGCCCGGCGTCACCATCGTCGACGACGGCACCCTCGCGGGCCGCCGCGGTTCGCTCAACATCGACGATGAGGGCACCCAGAGCCACTGCACCACGCTGATCGAGGACGGCGTCCTCGTCGGCTACATGCAGGACACCCACAACGCGCGGTTGATGGGCATGCAGCCCACCGGCAACGGCCGCCGCGAATCGTTCGCGCACCTGCCGATGCCGCGCATGACCAACACCTACATGCGCGCCGGCACCCACGACCCGGAAGAGATGATCCGCTCGGTGAAGCGCGGCCTGTACGCGGTCAATTTCGGCGGCGGCCAGGTCGACATCACCAGCGGCAAGTACGTGTTCTCGGCGACCGAGGCCTACCTGATCGAGGACGGCAAGGTCACCGCGCCGGTGAAGGGCGCGACCCTGATCGGCAACGGCCCGGAAACCATGCAGCGGGTGAAGATGATCGGCCACGACCTGGCGCTGGACGAAGGCGTCGGCGTGTGCGGGAAGAACGGCCAGAGCGTGCCGGTCGGCGTCGGCCAGCCGTCGCTGCTGATCGAGTCGATTACCGTGGGCGGGACGCAGGCGTGAACGCGGAAAAGCGGGAACGGGGAACAGGAAACAGGGAACAGGAGTTCGCTGGATCGTGTCATTCCCGGATCGCTGATTCGTCCTGTTCCCGCGCTTCCAGCAGATCCCTGATTTCCCGATACAACTCGCGGAACGCGTGCGGCGGCTTGCTGCGCACTCGCTCCTCGCCGGCGTTCCGCAGCAACTGGCGCAGGCGCTGGCGGTCGGCGGCCGGATGCGCCTCCAGCAGTTCCGACAGCGCGGCGTCGCCTTCGGCGAGCAGGCGTTCGCGCCAGGCCTCGGCGCGATGCATCGCCGCGGTCTCGCGCCTGCCCGCCTCGCCACCGGCGTCCAGCGCATCGCGGATCGCGCCCAGGGTGGCGTCGTCCTCGCGCCGCATCTGCTTGGCCAGGAACGCGACCTGGCGCTTGCGCGCGACATGCGCGGTGATCCGGCGGGTGTCGGCGATGTGCGGCAGCAGCGGTTCGGGCACCGGCAGCTTCGCCAGCTGGGTCGGGGTCAGCGCGGCCAGCCGCTCGCCCAGCGCCAGCACGTCGAGCGCGGCGCGCCGCTGCTCGCTGCGGCTGGGGCCCTTGAATTCGCCGGTGTCGTCGTCGCGTCCTCTCATTGCCACAGGATAATCCATGACCGAGGTTTTCCATGCTGTCCACGACAGTGCTGTCGACAACAGTGCAGACGACAGCTCCGCACGCCTGGACCGGCTCGCCGGCATTGCCGACCAGCTGCTGCAGCGTTGCCGCGCCCGTGGCGCCAGCCAGGCCGAGGTCAGCTGCAGCGAGGAACACGGGCTCAGCGTCGACGTGCGCATGGGCGAGGTGGAGACCGTGGAAGCCACCCGCGATCGCGGAATCGCGGTGACGGTGTACTTCGGCCGGCGCAAGGGCAGCGCCAGCACCGCCGACCTGCGCGAGGAGAGCCTCGATGCCACCGTCGAGCAGGCCTGCGCGATCGCGCGCCATACCGAGGACGACCCCGCTGCCGGGCTGGCCGATGCGGCGCTGATGGCACGCGCGGATGCCGGCGGACACTTTCCCGGGTACGACGGCTGGCACCCGTGGACGCTGGACGCGCCGCGCGCGATCGAACTGGCGCTCGCCTGCGAACAGGCGGGCCGCGAAGACCCGCGCATCCACAATTCCGATGGCGCCTCGGTCGGCAGCAGCGCGTCGGTGGGCGTGTACGCCAATTCGCACGGCTTCGTCGGGCGTGAGCGCGGCACCCGCCACACCATCGGCTGCGCGCTGATCGCGGGGCAGGGCGATGCCATGCAGCGCGATGGCTGGTACACCACTGCGGTGGCGGAGACGGACCTGGAAACACCGGTCGCGGTCGGGCGCCGTGCCGCCGAACGCACCGCCGCGCGGCTGCAGCCGCGTTCGGTGCCGACCGCGACGATGCCGGTGCTGTTCGCGCCCGACGTTGCGCGCTCGCTCATCGGCCACCTGCTGGGCGCAGTGTCGGGTGGCGCGCTGTACCGCAAGGCGAGCTTCCTGCTGGACAGCGCCGGTACCCGACTGTTCCCGGACTGGTTCGCGATCGACGAGTTGCCGTTCCTGCCGCGCGGGCTGCGTTCGGCGGCGTTCGACGCCGAAGGCGTGGCCACCCGCGAATCGCCGCTGGTGCGCGATGGCGTGCTGCAACGCTACGTGCTCGGCAGCTATTCGGCGCGCAAGCTCGGCCTCGCCACCACCGCCAATGCCGGCGGCGTGCACAACCTGCAGGTCGCGTCCAATGCCGGCGACCTCGATGCGATGCTGCGCGGAATGGGCCGCGGCCTGCTGGTCACCGAGCTGATGGGGCAGGGCGTCAACCCGGTCACCGGCGACTACTCGCGCGGCGCGGCGGGCTTCATGGTCGAGGGCGGCCAGCTGGCGTACCCGGTCGACGGGATCACCGTGGCCGGGAACCTGAAGCAGATGTTCCGCGCGATCGAAGCGGTGGGCAGCGAGGTCGATCCGCGCTCGCACATCCGCACCGGGCCGATCCTGGTCGGTGCCATGACCGTGGCCGGCGACGCTGCCTGAATGGGCGGGCTTGACGCCGGGCCCGCGCCCGTCGACATTGCGGGTTGGCGCCGGAGGGGCGCCGGACAAGAAGGGGGCAAGGGCACATGAACGACATCAATCCGGCGCCGGCTGGCGCTGAAAGCGGCATCTCCGCCGACGAGCGCCAGTGGGCGATGTTCGCGCACCTGTCCGCGCTCGCGGGCGGCATCGTCACCGCCGGCTGGGCCGGCAGCATCGGCTGCTTCCTCGGGCCGCTGGTCATCTGGATGATGAAGAAGGACACCATGCCCTTCGTCGACGACCAGGCCAAGGAAGCGCTGAACTTCAACATCAGCGTCGCCATCATCTTCTTCGTGCTGTTCGTGCTGACGCTCGTCACCCTGGGCATCGGCGCGCTGCTGACCGTGCCGTTGATGATCCTGGTCGGGTTGGCCTGGCTGGTGTTCACCATCATCGCGTCGATCAAGGCCAACCAGGGCGAGCGCTACCGCTATCCGTTCACCCTGCGGCTGGTGAAGTAGCGATGTCGATGACGACTCCCACCTCCAGCGAACGCCAGTGGGCCATGCTCGCGCACGTGCTGGCACTGGTGCTGGCGCTCTGCACGGGCTGGATCGCCGGGGCTGCCGGGATGCTCGGCGCGGGGATCGTCTGGTTCCTCAAGCGCGATGCGTCGCCGTTCGTGGCGGCGCACGCGCGCGAGGCGTTCAACTTCAACCTCAGCATGTTCCTGTACGCAGCCATCGCGGCAGTGATCGCCTTCGTGCTGGTCGGGGCCACGGTGCTGACGCTGGGCCTGGGCATCATCCTGACTGCGCCGGCGGGCCTGGTGCTGGCCCTGGTCATCGCCGCGGTCGCGCTGCTGTGGCTGGTGTGCAGCCTCATCGCCGCGAGCAAGGCCTGGAACGGCGAGCCTTACCGTTATCCGCTGACACTGCGCCTGTTCTAACCCGGCGCCCGTCCTAGTTGCGGCCGGAGTAGGCCGCCATCCCCGGCACCTGGCCGTTGTCGATCCGGTCGAGGCGATCCTCGAGCCGCGGATGGGTCCGGTACAACTGCGCCAGCGACGCCGAGCGGGTGCCGAATGCGGTCATCTTCTGCAGCACCGCGTACAGCGACAGCGGATTGAACCCCGAACGCGCGAGGTAGACCGCGGACGCCTGGTCGGCGCGGAACTCGGCCTCGCGGTCGAGGCCGGTCAGCAGCACCTTGGCCCCGAAGCGGCTGGCGTAGTCCTTGGCGAACTGGCCGGCGACGCCTCCGCCGACATCGACCCGGCTGGTGACCAGGTCGGTGCCGGCCTGCGCGACTTCCTGCTTGCGGATCACGTTGTAGTGGTCGCGCTGGACCACATGGCTGATCTCGTGTCCGAGCACCGCGGCGACCTCGGCGTCGTCGACCAGCAATTCGTACATGCCGCGGGTGACCAGGACGTAACCGCCGGGTGCGGCGAACGCATTGATCTCCGGCGAGTCGATCACGCCGAAGGTCCACGGCAGCTCGGGCCGGGTGGTGTGCGAGGCGAGCCAGCGGCCGATCAGGTTGACCCGCTGCTGCGCGGCCCGGTCCCGCCACAGCGGCGCCGCGCCGAGGATGCGGCCGGCGAGCTCCGGCCCCAGCGCCAGCTCCTCGGCGGTCATTTCTTCTTCCGACTTGCCCATGGACTTCTCGGTGACGTCCATCGCCGATTCGCCCAGCGGCGAGTCGAGCCCGGCGGCCGACAGCAGGCTGCGGGCGAAGCCCAGGCCGCTGCGCTTGGCCTTCCGGGTGGGGCCGCCGGCTTTCTGCTTCGTCGCCTCGGCGGGCCAGAGCACGTCCATCGCCAGCCAGCCGCCGGCCCGGGCGCGGGCAGCGGCATCGTCGGCGGTCGCCCGGTTGGCTTCCATCGCCGCCAGCTGGCCGGCGTCATGGGCCGCGGACTGCAGGCTGCTCTCGTCGAGGCCGCGCACGCCGGCGGTCTCGGTGACCCGGCCCTTGCCGGCCTTGCCGGTGAACAGCGCGCGCACGTTGGCGTCGCCGCCCTCCTTGCCGGCGTAGGCCATGCGCACTTCGTTGACGCGCACGAAACCGGACTTGCCGCCCGCCAGCTGCACCTTGAACCACAGCCCCTGCTGGCCGGCGATCTCGATCCGCGCATCGCGCTTGAGCGTGGCCACCGACGGCGCCTTGAAATCGGGTGCGCTGCGCACCTCCACCGATGGCTTGTGCACCAGTGCGGCCATGTTGGCGGCGAGGGCGGGCAGCACCGGGGCAGCGAGTGCCAGGGCGAGAAGCGCGGCGAGCGGCGACCGGAAGCGGCGCGATCGGGTCGGATCCATGGGGACACTCCTGCAAAGCGGTAAAACGATGCATGGACAAACGCAAGCATGGCCCTGCCCAGGCCATGCTCGTTCTCCTGCGCATTCAGCCATCCGCGGGTGGGCGTGGCGCGGAAACTTCCTCGTCGGCGGCGAATGCATCGTGGTCCGACAACGGCCGCTCCTCGGTCGCGGCGAGCAGGCGTCCGAGCACCGAACAGACGCGCGCGCGGGTATCGGCCAGCGGTTCGTCCTCGCCCACGGCGACGCTGACCAGGCTGGCCACGCGCACGCTGCCGTCGTCCGGAAGGATGTCGTCGTGGCCGGCGAGATGCTCGCGCAGCGCCTGCAGCTCGCGCTGCGCGGTCGCGGCGACGCTGGCCTTGTCCGCTCCGCTCCATACCAGCACGTTGACGTCGACCAGCGATTCCCACAGCCAGTGCTTGTACTCGACGATGCCCTCGATCGCGATTGCGCTGGTACCGCGGTAGAGGAAGCCGCGCAGCCGTCGCCGGTACTCGCGGATGCGGCGGCCGAGTTCCGCGCGCTCGAGCCCCGGGTCCGGCACGAAGCGCAACCGCGCCAATGCCAGCCAGCGATCGTGCTCGGGATCGAACTGCGGGCGGTAGTCGTCGTTGCCGATGGCATGCCCGCGCTGGGTCGCCGCATAGCTGCGGCACAGGCCGAAGCACAGGCTGGCGAAGGCCAGCGCGGCGAAGATGTCGAAAAACACGCCGAACGCGGTCAGGCCGATGAATGCCGCGGCCACCAGCACGAGGTTGCCGGCGATGAACACCGCGTCCATGTCCCAGGAGGGTTCGCCGCGCCAGAACACGAAGCCGGTGAGCGCCACCAGGAACGCGGCGAGCAGGTATTTGAAGCCCGCGGGCGGCATCCAGATGCCGCTCCCCGACAGCAGCGCCTCCACTGCTTCGGCATGCACCTCGACCCCCGGCATGGACGCATTCACCGGGGTCGGCTTGGCGTCGTTGAGGCCGGCGGCGGTATAGCCGACCATCACCGTGCTGTCGGCGAGGTCCACCGGCGGGGCGTTCGGGTCGCAGACCGGCGCGCCCTCGATCAGGTCGGCCGCGCTCGCATACGGCAACTGGCTGCGGGTACGCCAGTTGACCCGCACCGACGCCGGGAATGACGCCGCTGCGCGACCGCTGGCTACCGCGGCCAGGCGCAGCGCCATCGACGGCAGCGCCCAGTCGCCGTACGCGCGGCGCAGCTTCACGTCGCGGATCAGGCCGTCGTCGTCGCGGTCGACGTCGAGCAGCGCGCTGTTGCGTCCCATCGCCTCGCCGTAGGGAAGCAGCAACAGCACGCCCGGCCCCGGGCGTCCGGGATGCGCGGCAACCGGGAAGGCGCCGGGCGCCTGCGATACCGGAATGGTGTTGCCCGCGTCCGCGAACCGGGCCGGCGGGAGGGTGGAGCCGAACAGGAAGCGTCCGCTGCCGCCTTCGGCCATCGCCTCGAGCGTCGCATCGCCGAGCGGATCGCTGTGCGAGCCTTCGATGAACTCGATGTCGTAGCCGACCGCGCGCACCCCCGCGCGATCCAGTGCATCCAGCAGGTCGGCATGGCGCTGCCGGCTCCACGGCCAGCCGCCCTCGCCACGGCTGCGGTAGTACTCGATCGAGCAGTCGTCGATTTCCACCACCGCGACCTTGCCGGAGGGTACCGGCTCGAACGGCCGCAGCTTGATCACCTGGTCGAAGATCGCGTTCTCGGCCGAAGCCAGGCTGCGGTCGTGCTGCCAATCCCAGGCCAGCCACGACAGCGCCGCCAGTGCCAGCAACGGATAGAACGCGAAGCGCAGGCGCAACGCCAGGCGCGCATACGGGCGTCGGTAGCCGCGCTCGAACGCACCCCAGCGGGTGACGAAGGTGAAGCCGAGCCAGGCCAGGGCGGCTTCCAGTCGCGACAGCAGGCGATCGCGCCAGCGCTTGTCCATGCCACTCCCCGTTGCCTCAGTGGTTGCGGTCGATCGCCTTGCGTCCGAGTGCGGCCAGCGCCGCGATGCGGTCCCCGAATGGCGACAGTGCCTCGTCCATTTCCGCGCGCAAGACCTCCAGCCGCGCTCGCGACGCATCGACACCGAGCAGCGACGGGAAGGTGGCCTTGTCCTGGGCGATGTCCTTGCCCGCGGTCTTGCCGAGGGTGGCGCTGTCGCCTTCGACGTCGAGCAGGTCGTCGCGCACCTGGAAGGCGAGGCCGAGTGCATCCGCGAACCGGTCCAGGCGCACCCGGGTGGCATCGTCCACTGCAGCCGCGATCGCACCCAGGCGCACTGCCGCGCGCAGCAGCGCGCCGGTCTTCAGCGCATGCAACCGCAGCAGTTCCCCGACCGCGATCTCGCGGCCGGTGGCATCGATGTCCAGCGCCTGCCCGCCGCACATGCCGCGCGCACCCGCGGCAGTGGCGAGTTCGGCGAGCATCGCCACCCGCGCCGGGGCGGGCAATCGCGCACGCGCCAGCAACTCGAACGCCAGCGACTGCAGGGCGTCGCCGGCGAGGATCGCGGTGGCCTCGCCGAAGGCGACGTGCACCGTCGGTTTGCCGCGACGCAGGGCGTCGTCGTCCATCGCCGGCAGGTCGTCGTGCACCAGCGAATAGGCGTGGACCAGCTCGATCGCGGCGGCGGCGTGGTCGAGCGCATCGGCGCCGGCACCGAATGCAGTACCGGTGGCGTACACCAGCAACGGACGCATGCGCTTGCCGCCGTCCAGCGCGGCGTGGCGCATCGCGGCATGCAGGCGCTGTGGTTCTTCGCCGGACGCTGGAAGCGCAGCTTCGAGCGTGGCCTCGACCCGCGCCCGCCATCCCGCCCGGCGCGCGGTCGCGAGCGCGTCAGGCATCGGTGGGATCGTGCGTACCCGGCGCCGGGAACGGCTGCGCAGCCGCCGGATCCTCCGGGTCGCCGAGCAGGCGCACGCGCAGCTCGGCCTGCTCCAGCGCGGCCTGGCAGCGGCGGTAGAGGCCGACGCCGGATTCGTACGCGGCCAGCGAATCCTCCAGGCTCATGTCGCCGTGCTCCATCTTCTCGACGAGCTTTTCCAGCGCGTCGAGCGAGTTCTCGAAGTCGGCGACGGGCGAGGGCGTGGACTTGGCCATGTCCCGAAGTCTACTGCCCCCGC
>JAKFCN010000034.1:0-3479 GCA_036676625.1 Lysobacter sp.
AGATAGCCGTCGAATCCCTCGGCGAGCAGGCGCTCGCGGTCGCCCACCATCGCCAGCGCGGTGAGCGCGACCACCTTGAGTGTGGCCGTGCGCGGCGCGGCGCGCAGGTGCCTGAGAACAGCGATGCCGTCCATGCCGGGCATCTGCACATCCATCAGGACCAGATCGGGCGCGTGCGCCAGCGCGGCTTCGATGCCCTGGGCACCGCCCAGCGCGCTCAGCACCTCGTGGCCGGCCTGCTCAAGCACCGTCACGGCCAGCCTGAGGTTTCTCGCGTCGTCGTCCACCACCAGAATCTTTGCCATCGCTTGTCCTCTTCAGTCTTCGGCCCGCTTGGGCAGCGCACGGCGCAATTCGGCAAGCAGCTCGCTCGTGCCGAAGCTCGCTTTTTTCAGGATCGCGCTCACGTTGCCGTTCAGGCGCGCGTGGTCTTCGGCGGTGAGGTCCTTCGCGGTGAGCACCAGGATCGGAATGCGCGCCGTGTCCTCCGATCCGCGCAGAACGCGCGCCACCTCGAAGCCGTCCACCTCCGGCATCATCAGGTCGAGGATCACCAGATCGGGCCGCGCGCTGCGCGCCACTTCGATCGCCTCGGCGCCGGCATAGGCACGCATCACGCGGTAGCCTTCACCCTGGAGCGCCTGCGCCACCAGGTCTACCGCCTTCACATTGTCGTCCACCACCAGCACGCGCGCTGGCGTGCCGTCCGGCCGCGCCTCCAGCAGTCCGGCCAGCGCCGCCACCAGTTCCTCGCGCGCAAAGGGCTTTTGCAGGATGCGCCGGGCGCCGAGCGCCAGCCCGCGCGCCAGGTCCTGCGACACGGTGATGATCACCACCGGCGTATCGGCAAGCCTGGGATCGGCGTTCAATTGGCGCATGAACTCCCAGCCGTCCATCGCGGGCAGGAAGATGTCCAGTGTGATGAGCTGCGGCTTGTGCCTGGCGGCGCGCACCAGCCCCTCCTCGGCGGTGGCCGCGCGCATCACCTTGAAGCCCTCGGCGCGCAGCTGCGCAGTGATCAGGTCGGCCATGCGGTCATCGTCCTCGACCACCAGCGCCAGCGGCGCCGCAGGTGGCGCTGGCGCCGCGCCTTTGATCGCCTGGACCGCCGCGGCGTGCGCCTGCCCGGCAGGCGGGGCCGCCCGGTAGGGCAGCCACACGCAAAACCGGCTGCCGGCGCCCGGGCGGCTGGCCACGCCCACCGTGCCGCCGTGCAGCGCGGCGAGGCGCCGTACCAGCGAAAGTCCCAGCCCGGTGCCGGCATGGCGGCGGGCCAGGGAACTCTCGAGCTGCGTGAACGGCTCGAACAGCCTGGGCAGGTCCGGCCCGGCAATGCCCACGCCGCTGTCCTCGACCGTGATCGCCAGGAATTCCGGGTCCTCGCCATCTTCGCTGTCGGGTAGCGCGATCAGCCGGCCCGGCAGCCCCTCGTCGAGGGCGACCTCGGCGCGCGTGCAGCGGCGCGCGTGCAGCGTCACCACCCCACCTTCGGGCGTGAACTTGACCGCGTTGGAGAGCAGGTTGTAGACAATTTGCTTGAGCTTGCGTTCGTCGGCCAGCAGGGTGGCCAGCGCCGGGTCGATCCGGGTGTCGAGCCGGATGCGGTGGGTGAGGGCTTTTTCCCGCACCACCAGCGTGCTGGCCCTGAGCAGCGCCGCAATGTCCACCGCCTCGGGCTCGAGCTGCAGCATCCCGGCCTCGACCTTCGACAGATCGAGGATGTCGTTGATCAGCGACAGCAGGTGCGAGCCGGCGTCGAAAATGTCGGTGACGAAACCGCGCTGCTTGGGGTCCAGCGTGCCAAGCAGGCCGTCCTTGAGCATCTCGGAGAAACCGATGATCGCGTTCAGGGGCGTGCGCAGCTCGTGCGACATGTTGGCGAGGAAGTCGGACTTGGCCCGGTTTGCTTCCTCGAGCTGCTGCGTGCGCTCGGCCACGCGCCGCTCCAGCGAGGCGTTCAGGTCCAGGATCTCCTGCTCGGCGCGCTTGCGCTCGGTGATGTCGCGCACGACCGCCGTGCAAAGCATTGCGCCGTTTTCCGAGCGCCTGGAAATGCGCACTTCGACGTCGAACAGCGTGCCGTCCTTGCGCCGGCCAAACAGCTGCGGCTTGCCGGCAGCCATGCTGCGCGACGGCTCCGGGCCCTGCTGGAAGGACTGCACGTGATGGCGGTGCGCCCTGGCTGCCTCGACCGGCAGGAGCATCTCGAGCGGCTGGCCGCGTACCTCCTCGAAGCGGTAGCCGAAGAGCTTCCCGGCGGCGCCGTTGTACACCACGATGCGCTGTTGCTCATCGATCGAGATGATGCCGTCGGCCGCCATGTGCAGGACTTCGCGGTAGCGCGCGTCGGCCTTGCGCCGATCTTCATGGAGCCGCGCCGCCTCGATGCCCGCTGCCGCGGCGTTGGTGAAGACGCTCAGCACCTTGATCTGCCCGAGCGCGAAGGCGTGCCGCTGGCGGATGCAGTTGACGTTGATGACGCCGACCAGCCGGTTGCGGGTGATCATGGGCATGGACAGGGCCGACTGGATATCGGCACGGGGGTGCAGCGGCGCCGGATGCTGTGCCCCGACATCGCCCTGCAGCACCAGCGGCTCGCGGTGGGCGGCCACCCAGCCTGCGATGCCTTCGCCGACCGGCACGCGTGTGCCCAGCGGCACATCGTGTCGGCCACCGCGCACCGCCGCGACGTGGAGAAAAAGGCCATCGTCGCTGAGCAGCATGATGGAAGCCTCATCGGCCTCGAATTGCGCGAGCGCGGCGTCGGCGATCTTGTCGAGCAGCACGTTCGGGTCGAGCGTGTAGGCGATGGCCTGGTTGAGTTCATGGATCGCCACCGTGTCGCGCAGCTCCAGGTTTTCAAGCCGCAGCCGCCGCACGGTCACCGCCCGCGAGAGCACCGGCAAAATGGCACTGATCTTGAACGGCTTGAGGATGTAGTCCAGCGCCCCGGCCTGCATGGCCTGCACCGCGGTTTCTATCGTGCCCATGCCGGTCATGAGGATGCCGACCAGGTGCGGATCGATCTTCAATGCCGCCCCCAGCAGCGCGACGCCGTCCATGTCCGGCATCATCAGGTCGGTGAGCAGCAGATCGAAGGGCTGCGCCCGCAAGGCTTTCAGGGCATCGTCTCCCGTCGTGAAGCCCTCGGTCTCGTAGCCCTGATCGCGCAGCGTGTCACACAGCGCGCGCATCAGCGCTGCCTCGTCATCGACGATGAGGATGCGGGCCAGGGGCGTGGTGTTCATGTGATGGCCTCGGGTGGGTGGGGTTGTGGGCACAGCAGCGCCAGCGCCTCGCGCACCTCGCGCAGCCTGGGTGGCTTGGCCAGCACGCGGTCGACATGCGGCGGGATCTCGCCCTCGGCCACCATGCGCTGGCCCCAGCCGGTGAGCAGGATCACCGGCGTGGCGGGCGAGGCCTGCTTGACGGCCAGGGCCACCCGGCGCCCGTCCAGGTAGGGCATGCCCAGGTCGGTG
>JAKFCN010000035.1:0-2805 GCA_036676625.1 Lysobacter sp.
CCCCGGCACGCTCGCGAGCAGGCGTTCGGCCAGTTCGAGAATCGTGTCGTGGAGATAGCGCGTGTTGGTCGCCAGCGTCTGCACCTGCCGGCAGATCGCCTCGGTCACCGCCGGATGGCAATGTCCGAGCGACGTGACGTTGTTGTAGGCGTCGAGATAGCGGCGCCCTTCCGGGTCGATCAGCCAGGCGCCTTCGCCCCGTACGATGTGAAGCGGCCGCTCGTACATCAGCCGGTAGGCCGGGCCGAGCAAGGCGTCGCGGCGCGCGATCATCTGCGCGGTGGCCGGGCCCACATCTGCGCGGCCGGGGATATAGGCATTGACCATGTTGAGGTCGGTGGTGCTGTTCATTGAGTGGCTCCAGTTTGTACGCCGGCCAGCAGCCGGTCGCGTGCCGTCGCGCGGGAAAGGTCCGCCATGTAGAACAGGGCCTCCCACGCTGCGGGGTTGTGACGCATGATGTAGGCGCGGTTCTCGGGGTAGCGCGCGGCGCGCCACTCCGATATCAGCGCGGTGATGAGATGGCGCGTCGCCATGAGATCGGCAACGACCTCCTGTTCGGCGTCGGTGAGTGGCAGCGCCGCGTGGTAGGCGGCCACGAACTGGGCCGGCCCCTCGAAGGGATCGGGGCTGCCGGCCATGTGGAAGGCGGCGGCGGTCGCGACCTCGCCGACCAGCGGCGCATGCACCATGTCGCCGAAGTCGATGATGCCCACGATGCGCGCGTGGTCGTCGGGTGTGACCAGCACGTTGTAGAGGTGGTAATCGTTGTGAATCACCTGCGACCGCAGCGACGCCAGACGCGGCAGCACGTGCTCCGTGAAGCGCGTCATGAACGCCTGGGCCAGTGCGCGGCGCTTGTGGTCCACGAGGCTGTCGAGCTGTGCGCCCAGCCGATGCGCCGTGGCGACGTTCCACAGCAGGTCATGCGCCGCGCCCGGATGCGCGAAACCGTGCAGTGCGCGGTTCAGCGCGGCGAGCCCGCCCCCCATGGCGCGCCGCTGTGCGGCGGTGCGCACCGTCTCCCGGATCTGGATGCCGTCCAGGTAGGTCAGCATGCGCACGCGTGTCTGAAGGCCCTCGGCGAGCGCTATCGTGTCGTGCGTGCGTCCTTCCAGTGTCCGCACGACGCGCGGCACCGGCTGGTCCGGTGACACGCGGGCGATGTGGTCGAGCGCCGCGATCTGGAAGTCGACGACCGCGGGGGGCTCGGACGGGTTGCTGATCTTGAGGACGTAGCGAGAGCCGTCTGACGCCTGCACCAGGCAGTTCTGGTCGCGCTCGCCCGCCAGCGGCCGGGCGGAACCCTCGATGCCGTAGATGCGGCGGACCAGCGCCTCCACTGCCGCCGGCGCGAGGTCGGGCGCGGTGGTGCTCAGCGCGGTCATAGGCCGAGCAGGCCGGGAAGCTGGCGGACGTCGGTCAGGCGGCAGACGCCATAGCCCTCGAGAGCCGGCTCATGCGCGCGGTCGATGAAGGCCTTCGCCATGAAGCCCAGGTCGGATGCCGTCATCAGGTCGTAGCGAAAGCTCGACGAGACGTGCATCATCTGGTCCGGCGCGCATCCGAGCTGGTCGAACATGTATTCGAAGGTCTGGAAGCGCGGTTTGTACGCGCGCGCTTCCTCGGCGGTGTAGACCGCGTGGAACTTCGCCTTGAGATGGGCGACGCTCGCCGGGATCAAATCGACCATCGAGTTCGAGAGGATCACCAGGGGCACGTGCGGTGCGATCGCCTCCAGAACCTCGACCACGTTCGGATGCGGTTGCCACGTCGGAATGGCGTCGTACAGCGCGACGGCGTCCGATGGTTTGTAGTCGATGCCGTGCGCCTTGCATGCCCGCCGGATCGAATTCTCCACAACATTGAAGAAGGGCTTCCACTCGCCCAAGACTTCGTCGAGGCGATAGGCTCGAAAGCTGTCCAGGAAGGCAGGCATTCGGCCGGCCGGAACGCGGTCTTTGAACAGGCTGTTTGCGGTCGGGCCCATCTCGAAGTTGATGAGCGTGCCGTAGCAGTCGAAGCTGATGAATTTGGGTTTGAATGTCATAGAAGGATCCACTTGTTGGGGTGGATATAAGTCTATGAATTCCCGCCTTTCGGAAATGCCGCTTTCACGTGCGGGGCAAGTGGAATCCGTTTCAATCCGGGGGCTTGCCAGAACTTTGCATGGCCCTGGCTTTCGGCTGCCGCGTCCGTGGCGCGCTCGCTAGAAGTCGGCCACCTTGCCCCACGCCGACCCGTTGAACCGGGCGGGGTCGAAAGGCGCGGGATCGAAGATGGGCTTGGCCCCCGTGACGAGGTCGGCGATCAGGTGGCCCGCGCCGGGACCGATGCCGAAACCGTGTCCCGAGAAGCCCGCGGCCAGGATGAGCCCGGGCACCTGCGGCAGTTCTCCGATGCCCGGCACGCCATCGGGCGTGCTGTCGATGTAGCCCGCCCAGGTGTTCGCGATGCGGGCTTCGCGCAGCGCGGGCAACAAGTCGACGGCACGGCGGTGGATTTCGCGCACACCCGCGGGGTCGGGCTTGGGGTTGAGGATACGCGCCCGTTCCATGGGTGTGGGAGCGTCCAGCTTCCATCTTGCGCGGGTTTCGTGGCCCCAGCGGATGCCTTCCAGGCCGCCGGGAAACACGTTGCGCCAGCGCTTGGCGAACATGGGGATGAACTGCGGCGCAAAGCGCAGCAGCTGCGGCGTGGGGTCGGCGCGCCCACGGCCGCTGATGGCCAGGACGTAATGGCCGTCGGGGCGCCGGGTGACGGCGACGTTTGGGCCCGCCAGGGCGTCCGGCAGGCGCTGGTCCA
>JAKFCN010000036.1:0-30121 GCA_036676625.1 Lysobacter sp.
CGCCTACGTCGCCGACGTCACCGCGCCGGAGCAGCGCGCGAAGAGCTACGGCATGATCGGCGCCGCGTTCGGCCTGGGCTTCATCGTCGGTCCGCTGGTCGGCGGCTGGCTTGGCGACATCCATCTGCGATTGCCGTTCTGGTTCGCGGCCGGGCTGGCACTGCTCAATTTCTGTTACGGCCTGTTCGTGCTGCCGGAATCGCTGCCGCCGGAGAAGCGTTCGAAGAAATTCGACTGGTCGCATGCGAATCCGCTGGGCTCGATCGGGTTGCTCCGGCGCTACCCGCAGGTGTTCGGACTGGCTGCGGTGGTGTTCATCGCCAACCTCGCGCACTACGTGTACCCGAGCATCTTCGTGCTGTTCGCCGACTACCAGTACCAGTGGGGGCCGCGCGAAGTCGGCTGGGTGCTGGCGGCGGTGGGCGTGTGCAGCGTGATCGTGCAGGCCGGGCTGGTGGGGAAGGCCGTGCACGCGCTGGGCGAGCGCCGCGCATTGATGCTCGGCCTGTCGTGCGGACTGGTCGGCTTCGGCATCTACGGCTTCGCCGACCAGGGCTGGATGTTCCTGGTCGGCATTCCGATCAGCGCGATCTGGGGCCTGGCCGCGCCGTCCACCCAGGCGTTGATCACGCGCCAGGTCGGCGCCGACGTGCAGGGCCGGATCCAGGGCGCGCTGATGAGCCTGGTGTCGATGGCCGGCATCATCGGCCCGGGCATCTTCGCCGGCAGTTTCGGCTGGTTCATCGGCCCGAGTGCGCCGGTGCACCTGCCCGGCGTGCCGTTCCTGATCGCCGCATTGCTGTTGGGCGTGGCGATCCTGATCGCATGGCGCTACGCCCGCGAACCTACATCCACTTCTTCCAGCGCGCGAACAGCGTAGCGCCGACCGCGAACACGCCCATCACCGCGAGCGTCGCCCAGAAGCCGCTCGCGCCGGACGCGAACAGCGGCGCATTGAAGTTCATCCCGAGTACGCCGGCGACCACCGCCAGGGTGCCCAGCAGCACGGTGACGAAGGTCAGCACGCGCATGGTGTCGTTGGTGCGCTGCGCGCTGCGGGTGGTGAACAGCTCGAAGCTGCCGACCACCAGCTCGCGCGCGACCTCCACTGCATCCATCGCGCGCTCGAAGCGTTGCTCCAGCGCCACGAACTGCTTCTCGGCGCCACCTTCGTTGTCGGGCCGGAAGTCCGGCCGTGCCAGCGCGCCGAACACGTAACGGTGCGGCGCCAGCATCCGCCGCAGGCGCGAGGCGCCGCGGCGAAGTTGCGCAAGCTCCGGCAGGCACTCCGGGTAGACGCTGCTGCCCAGGATCGAGACCTCGAGCTTGTCCGCGGCCTCCTCCAGGGTGGAGACCGCGTGCAGGTAGCTGTCCACCTGCCAGTCCAGCAACGATGCGGTGAAGCTTTCCGCGCGCAGGGTGCCGATGCGGGTTTCGCCGTGCTCGCGCGCGTACAGTTGGTCGAGGATCTCGAGCGGGCCGTGGTGCAGGCTGAGCACGAAATCGTCGCCGCACACCAGCGCCAGCCCGCGGCCGCCGAACGCCAGGTGGCTGCTGTTCTTCTCGACCGCGGTGACCTCGACCAGGAACCATTCGCCGAAGTTGAGCAGCCGCGGCCGGCCCTCCAGCTTCGCCAGTGCCTGGCGCCCGTCTTCCAGCCCGAGCCGTCCGAGCAGGCGTTCGAGGATCGGCGCGGCGCCGCCTGCCGCGTTGTCCTGCAGGTCGATCCATAACAGTTGGCGCTCGCCCAGCTTCGACAGGTCGATCGCGTCCTCGTCGATCCGGCAGTCGTCGCCGTCCGCGTCGAACAGCAGCGCGCGCAGGGCTGCGGGCGCCTCCCTGGACTTCTTGTCGCGGGTCGTCATCGTCGCATCATGCCCCGCGGCCGCGAAAGACGGGTGAACCGTTGCACGGCGTTGACGGCGGGCGCCGCACACTCGACCGCCCGCTTCCGAGGACTGCGTCATGGCCAGGTGCGATGTCTGCGGCAACGATTACGACAAGGCCTTCACCATTTCCGGTCCGCTGGGCGCGGGGACCTACGACTCGTTCGAGTGCGCCATCCATGCGCTCGCGCCGACCTGCAGCCATTGCAACTGCAGGATCATCGGCCACGGGGTGGAAAGCGACGGCACCTTTTATTGCTGCGCGCACTGCGCGAAGCAGTCCGGCGTCAAGGGCGTCGACGACCGCGCCTGACCCGCGGGATCAGGCCGCGTCCATCTCCGGCAACAACGCCCAGAACGGTTTCCGCTGCACCGCCCATCCCTGCGCGGCTTCCTCGATGACCTCGAGCGTGGTATCGAACTCCTCCGGTTCCGCCTCGCGCCATTCCGCCGCGTGTTCCAGCAGCAACAGGTAACCCGCCGCCGGCCACCACGACATGTCGGCGAGGCAATCGGCCAGCGCATCCAGGTTGCCGCCGAACCACGCGGGGAATCGCAGCGCTTTCGCGAACCGCGCGAGTGCATCCTGCTTTTCGGTGCAACCGGACAGGTCGACCGCCGCCGCCGCGAAATCCAGTGCCATCGCCGCCGCCAGGAAATCCGCGCTGCCGCTGGCCTCGACCATGTATACCCCGGACAGCGCCGGATCCGCCAGCACCGAACGCAGTTCGACGGATTCGTCGTTCATCGCGCGGACCCCGCTTCGAAGCGACGGAAGCTGCCGTAGTGGTCGTCGGTATAGAAGTATTCGACAGGCGGGTCGCCGCCGCTGACGATCCGCCGCGCGCCGCGATCGCGCGAGCCGGGCGTCTCCACCGTGTATTCGCGGTAATAGCCGCGCGGCTGCTGCGGCAACCGACGCTCGCGGTTCTGGAACACCGCGCCATCCTGGCGATGGTCGAACGGCCCGCCCGCCTCGATTCGCCGCAAGGTGTCGCGGCCTTCGGCCGGCAGGAACGCCGGCCACCGATCCCCATCGCTGTGGGAGCGGCGGAAGCCGCGATCCGCCCCCTGTGTGGAGTCCGGCCCCTGCGCGATCTCCGGCTCCGGCGCTCGCTGCGACCATCCCCAGGCCAGTGCCCCGGCCACCACCAATGCCGCGATCAGTCCAACCCGCATGCGACCCCCGAACGTCCCTGGCCGGAATACAAGTTACCCGCAAGTGATCCCGATGATCGCGTTGCGTTCGTTGACCCTGGCGTTCACCCGTTCCGCGCTGAATTCCATCGTGATCACCTGCCCCGGCCGCAGCACCCGCGCAAGCCGGCTGTGGGTGTCCAACCGGATCTGTTCCACCACCGCATCGGTGGCGGCCTTGCCGATGGCCCACGCGGCCGGTTCGGCGACGCATTGCCAGGCCGCCGGCGGCGGTGCGGGTGGTGGCATCGGTGCGCAGGCCACAAGCGGCAGTGCCAGCAGGAAGCAAGCGGAAAGCAGTCCCTTGGCCATGGCGAAGCTCCAGCGTGGAAGATGCGGAAGCATGCGAGGATCGACTCGCCCGCGTGTTCCGGGCGTCAAAGGACCCATGGACAACACCACTTCCCCCATCGGGCTGGCCAATCTCGGCCCGCTTGCCCAGCTCAAGGCCGGACGCATGCCCGAGCGCCTGCTGCGGCTCATGCTCGGCCTGTGGCTGTACGGCCTGTCGATCGCGCTGATGATCGAAGGCACCGTGGGCGCCTCGCCATGGGACGTCTTCCACCAAGGCGCGTCGCTGCACCTGCCGTTGTCCTTCGGCGTGGTCATGATCCTGGCATCGGTCGTGGTGCTGCTGGCCTGGATCCCGCTGCGGCAGATGCCCGGCCTGGGCACCGTGGCCAACACCTTGCTGATCGGGCCGTTCGCGGACCTCAACCTCGCGCTGCTGGCAACCCCGGACAACCTCGCACTGCGCTACGCCTTCATGCTCGCCGGCGTGGTGGTGTGCGCATTCGCGACCGGCCTCTACATCGGCGCGCAGTTGGGGCCGGGGCCGCGCGACGGGCTGATGACCGGACTCGCGCGCCGGACCGGATGGTCCATCCGCCGGGTGCGCACCCTCATCGAAATCGCGGTGCTCGCCGCCGGCGTATTGCTGGGCGGCATCTTCGGCGTCGGCACCATCGTGTTCGCGCTCGGGGTCGGGACGGTGACCCAGTTCTTCCTGCGCCGCCTGGTGGTGCGGCTGGATCCCGCCATCGCCGGGGCCGGCGCCTGACGGGTCACGGTCGCACCCGTCCATGCCTTATGGCAGGGGCAGCCCTGACAGCGGTCGCTAGGATGGGGCGGATTGCCCAATCCGTCCTCCGGGGAGTTCCCATGTCGCGTCGCCTTGTCCTAGCCGCCCTTTCGCTCGCCATCGCAGGCACCCTGCACGCCGAAGTCCCCGCGCCGCAGGACACGCCCTATGCGCCGGGCACGATCAAGGTCGAGGTCGACGCCACCAACCTGGCGCAGCGCATCTTCCGGGTGAAGGAAACCATTCCGGTGCAGGCCGGCGACCTCACGTTGCTGTACCCGATGTGGGTGCCCGGCGGCCACACGCCGCGCAACGCGATCGACAAGATCGCCGGCATCACCTTCAGGGCCAACGGGCAGAAACTGGAGTGGAAGCGCGACACGATCGATATCGCCGCCTTCCACCTCACGGTCCCCGAGGGCGTGTCCACGATCACTGCGGAGTTCGACTTCCTCACGCCCACCGACCGCTCGCAGGGCCGCATCGTGATGGCGCCGAACATGCTCAACCTGCAGTGGCTCTCGGCCGTGCTGTACCCGGCCGGGCACTACGGCCACCAGATCCAGTTCGATCCGATCGTGACCTATCCGGCCGGCTGGACCGCCTACACCGCGCTCGACGTCGAAAGCACCGCCGGCAGCACCATCAACTACACCGATGTCCCGCTCGACATCCTCGTCGACTCGCCGGTGTACGCCGGCCGCTACGCGAAGCAGATCGACCTGACCCCGGCAGGCAGCAAGGTGCCGGTGCGCCTGAGCATCGTCGCCGATGCGCCGAAGTACCTCGAAACCAAGCCGGAGCAGGTGAAGCAGCACAAGGCGATGGTGGAGCAGGCGCTCAAGCTCTACGGCGCGCAGCACTACGACCATTACGACCTGCTGTTCTCGCTGTCCGACCAGATGGGCGGCAACGGCCTGGAGCACCAGCGTTCCAGCGAAAACGGCGTCGGCACCGGCTACTTCACCGACTGGAAGGAGAAGGCGGGCTTCACCGACCTGCTGGCGCACGAGTACACCCACTCGTGGAACGGCAAGTACCGCCGCCCGGCCGACCTGTGGACCCCGAACTTCAACGTGCCGATGCAGGACAGCCTGCTGTGGGTGTACGAGGGCCAGACCCAGTACTGGGGCAACGTGCTGGCCGCGCGCAGCGGCCTGCGCCCGATGGACGCCTCGCGCGATGCGCTGGCGATGGTCGCGGCGACCTACGCCGACAACCGCCCGGGCCTGTCCTGGCGCAACGTGCAGGACACCACCAACGACCCGATCATCGCTTCGCGTGCGCCGCGCGCGTACCGCAATTACCAGATGAGCGAGGACTACTACTCGGCCGGGCAGATGATCTGGCTCGAGGCCGACGCGCTGATCCGCAACCGGACCGACAACAGGAAGTCGCTGGACGACTTCGCCAAGGCTTTCTTCGGCGTCAACGACGGCGAATGGAAAGTGCAGAACACCTATACCTTCGACGACGTGGTCGCGACGCTCAACGGCGTGGTGCCGTACGACTGGGCGACCTTCCTGCGCGACCGGCTGGACGGCAAGGTCGGCCTGACCGGCGGCATCGAAGCCAGCGGCTGGAAGCTGGTCTACAAGGACGAGCCGAGCGCACTCGCCAAGTCGCGCGACAGCCGCGGCGGCGCCGACTTCGTGTACTCGCTCGGCCTGTCGCTGGACAAGGAAGGCAAGATCGGCGATGTCCGCTGGGACAGCCCTGCGTTCGATGCCGGCCTCGGCAGCGGCACCACGGTGGTGGCGGTCGACGGCCAGGAATACGACAAGGACCTGCTGGAGGACGCGGTCAGGGCAGCGAAGACCGGCAAGGCGCCGATCCAGCTGATGGTGAAGGAGTTCGACCGCTACCGCACGGTGAGCATCGACTACCACGGCGGCCTGCGCTATCCGCACCTCGAGCGCATCGAAGGCAAGCCCGACCGCCTGACCCCGATCTTCACCGCCCGGAAATAGCCTGCCGGCAAGCTGTCGGCGTCGATACCGTTCACCCCGATTTGTAATAGGCTGGCCCCGGGACATGCGACACCATGCATCGGGGAGATGCGATGAGCCTGTCGGGATTGCGGGTGATGGTGGTGGAGGACCACGGCTTCCAGCGCAGGATGGCGCTGCGGCTGCTTGCCGAGGTCGGGGTCGGGGAGGCGCTCGAGGCCGCGAACGGACTGGCTGCGCTGGAGTTGCTGCAGAACCTGCCGCAACCGCCGGACGTGGTGCTGGTGGACCTGGACATGCCCGGCATGGACGGGGTCGAGTTCATCGGCCATGTCGCCCAGCGCCGGCTGGCGCGCGGCATCGCCCTGGTCAGCGCGCTCGAACCGGCGCTGCTCAACACGGTCCAGACCATGGCCCGCGCCTACGGCCTGCGCGTGCTCGGCAGCATCGAGAAGCCGCTGACCGTGGACAAGCTGCAGTCGCTGCTGGCGTCGTACGACGCCAGCCTGCAGCACCCCGAGGACGACGAGGCGATCGACGTTTCGCTCGAGGAAGTGCGCGGAGCGTTGCTGCGCGGCGAGCTTGCATCGTGGTTCCAGCCGCAGGTCGAGTTCGGCAACGGCAAGGTGGTGGCGGTGGAGGCGCTGGCGCGGCTGCGTCGCGCCGACGGCCGGGTCGTTCGCGCCGGGCATTTCGTGCCGCTGCTCGAACGCGAGGGTTACGCCCAGCACCTCAGCGACACCATGCTCGAACAGGCGTGCCGCTGGAAACGCCGGTGGGACGACGACGGCCTGCGCCTGCACGTCTCGGTCAACGTCTCGCCGTCGACCCTCGCCGACCCCGCCGCCGCCGACCATTACCAGCAGATCGTGCAGGACCACGGCGTGGATCCGTCCGAGGTGATGCTGGAGATCACCGAGGGTTCGCTGGTGACCGATGCCGCGCGCGGCCTGGGCGTGCTGGCGCGGCTGCGGCTGAAGGGCTTCGGCCTGTCGATCGACGATTTCGGCACCGGTTATTCCTCGCTGGCGCAGCTGTCGCAGATTCCCTTCACCGAACTCAAGATCGACCAGGATTTCGTCTCCGGCGCCAGCAACGAGCCGCGCAAGCGCGCGGTGATCGAGGCCAGCCTGGAGCTCGCGCGCAAGCTGCGGCTGGAAGTGGTGGCCGAGGGCGTGGAGACCGTCGAGGATTGGCAGATGCTGGCCGGGATGGGGTGCGGCATGGCCCAGGGCTACCTGATCGCCAGTCCGGTGCCGGGCGAGGAACTGGTGGCGGCGGTCGCGCGCTGGCGGCGGCCGGAACACTAGGCACGGCGTGCGCCTGCGGTTGCCGAAGAGCAGCATCCGTCGCCAGTTGCTGGCGCTGTTCGGCGTGTTGCTGCTGGCCGGCGCCACCGTGCTGGTGCTCGACGAGGTCGCGCAGTACCGCGCGCGGCAATCGCTGGAATCGTTGCAGGAACATTCGCTTGGCCGGCTGCGCGCGCTGAAGGGCGTCGCCGACGGTTACACCCTGGGCGTGGTCGACACCACCTTCAAGGTACGCAACCACCTGATCGACTGGCCGGACGGGGTGGCCGCGCTGGATCGCGCCCGGGTTTCGATCGATCGCAACTGGCAGGCCTTGCAGGCGATGCCGCACGGCGGCGGGCAGCATGCCCTGTTCCTGCAGGCCGGGCAGGCGCGGCAACGCGCGGATCGCGCCGCGGCCCGGCTGCACGCGATCCTGCAGCGGCGCGACATCGGCGAGCTCGGCCGCTTCGCCGACACCGAGCTGTATCCGGCGATCGATCCGGTCACCACCCGCCTGCAGTCGCTCAGCGACATGGCGATGGTCGAGGCCGAGGCCGTGGTCCGCGCCGACGTGCACCGTGCGTACTACACCAGTGCGCTGCGCATCGGGTTGTCGCTGCTCGCGTTCCTGGTGGCGGCGGTCGCCGGCCGGCGGATCCTCAGCAACGCTTACTACGGCATCGGCAACCTGACCCGGCTCGCGCACCGGATGCGCGAGCACGACTACGTGGCGGCGCTCGGCGCGCGCCCGCGCGGCGAGCTCGGCGAAGTGATGGACGCCTTCCTGGACATGCGCAGCGATGTGCTGCGCTTCGAGACCGAACTCACCGACCAGCTGGTGCGCAACGAGCAGGTGCGCGACCAGCTGGAGCAGCGCGAGCGCATCCTGCAGGAAATGGTCGACGCGGCGAAGCGGCTGGAGCGCGAGTTGCGCGAGAGCGAGGCGCGCGCGCACGAGGCCAACCACGCCAAGAGCGCGTTCCTGGCCTCGATGAGCCATGAAATCCGGACGCCGATGATCGGCGTCACCGGCATGGTCGAGGTGCTGGCGCATACCCGGCTCGACGCCGACCAGCGCCGCGCGCTCAACATCATCCAGTCCTCGGCGCATTCGCTGCTGCAGATCATCGGCGACATCCTCGACTTCTCGAAGATCGAGGCCGGCAGGCTGGAGCTGCATCCCGTGGCCACGCGGCTGTCGCGGGTGTTGCAGGGCGCGGTCGCCAACTTCAGCGGCTCCGCTTCGAGCAAGGGCCTGAGCCTGGGCTGCCGGGTCGACGAGCGGGTCGCGGCGGCGCATTACGCCGATGCGCTGCGGTTGCGGCAGATCCTGTCGAACTTCCTGTCCAACGCGATCAAGTTCACAGAGCGCGGCAGCGTGCAGGCGACGCTGGAGTGGCGCGGCAGCAGCGAGGTCGACGGCGAGGTCCGCGACCGCTTGTGCTTCAGCGTGGCCGACACCGGCATCGGCATCGATCCGCGCGCGCAGGCGCGTTTGTTCCAACCGTTCGCGCAAGCCGACGCCGAGACCACCCGTCGCTTCGGGGGTACCGGCCTCGGGCTGGCGATCTGCCGGCGGCTCGCGCAGTTGATGGGTGGCGAGGTCGCGATGGAGAGCGTGCCGGGGCTGGGCACGACGATGCGCTTGATGGTCGAACTGCCGCGCGCACCGTTGGCGGAGGTGGCGGCCGAGCCGGCGCCTGCGGGGGCCAGCGCGGACTTCGCGCTGCGCAGCCTGCCCAGTGTCGAGGAGGCCGAGCGGGAACGCAGCCTGGTACTGCTGGTCGACGACCATCCGACCAACCGCCTGGTGATCGCGCGCCAGCTCGCGCTCGCCGGCTTCGCCAGCGAGGCCGCGGAGGACGGCGGGTCCGGCCTCGCGGCCTGGCGCAGCGGCCGCCATGCATTGCTGCTGTCGGACGTGCACATGCCGCGCATGGACGGCTACGAACTCGCGCGCCGGATCCGCGCCGAGGAGGCGGAACGCGGCCTGGAACGCACGCCGATCGTCGCGCTCACCGCATCCGCATTGAAGGGCGAAGCCGAACGCTGCCTCGCCGCGGGCATGGACGATTACCTCGCCAAGCCGGTGTCGATCGCTTCGCTGGCGGCGGCGCTGCAGCGCTGGCTGCCGCACGTGGCCGGTCCCGCGCCCGGCAGCCAGGACGAACCTGCGCGGCTGCCGCAGCTGGAGCATCCGCCCCCGCTGGACCCCACGGTGCTCGACGCGCTCACCGGTGGCGACCCGGCCGAGGCGCGGGTGCTGCTCGAGGACTTCCTCGCCAGCACCGCGCTGGACATCGCCGAGCTGGAAAGCGCGCGCGACACCGGCGAATTCGCCGCAATCACCCGCCAGGCGCACAAGGTCAAGGGCGCCGCGCGCATGGTCGGTGCGATCGAGCTGGCGCAGTCGGCCGACCTGCTGGAAGGCGCCGCGCGGGCCGGCGACTGGCCGCTGGTGGCGCCGCTGGCGGCCGACCTCGCCACCGCCGCCGAGCGCCTGCGCCGCCATGTCGACGAGCGCTTCCCCTGACGCGGACGGCGCCCCGGACAGTGCTAGGCTTCGATTCAGTGTTCATGGCGGAGTCCCGAATGAAGACGATCCTGGTGGCCAGTTCCAAGGGCGGTGTCGGCAAGACCACCATCGCCACCCACCTCGCGGCGCAGGCCGCGCTTTCCGGCAAGCGCACGGTGCTGGTCGATGCCGACCCGCAGCGCTCCTCCACCCGCTGGGCCGAGCGCCGGGCCGGACTCGACAGCGCGGTGCTGCCGCTGGACGGCAGCAAGGCGGAACGCGGCTGGCAGCGCGAATTGCCGGACAACACCCAGGTCGTCGTGATCGATGCCGCTGCCGGCGCGATGGCCCACGAGCTGATGCCCTTCCTCGAGCGTGCCGACACCGTGGTGGTGCCGGTGCTGCCCTCGACCCTCGACATCGAGGCCACCGTGCCGTTCCTCGACACCCTCGCCAAGCTTGCGCGGGTGCGCCGCGGCGAGCTGCCGGTCGGGCTGGTGGCCAACAAGCTGCGGCCCTGGACCAACGCCTCGCAGCAGGCGCTGGACCTGTGGAAGCAATGGCCCTACCCGATGGTGGCGCAGCTGCGCGACACCCAGGCCTATCCGGTGCTGGTCGGACTGGGCAAGAGCCTGTTCGACTACCACTCCGCGCAGGTCCGCGAGCACCAGGAGGACTGGCAGCCGCTGTTGCGGTGGTCCAGGAAGTAGCCCATGCGCGAACTCATCCTGTTGCGGCACGCCCACGCCGAACCGCCCGACGCCGGCCAGGCCGACCTCGACCGCCCGCTGTCGCCGGAAGGGCTGGCCGAGGCCGAGGCCGCCGGCCGCTGGCTGGCGGAGCAGGGCCTGGTCCCCGACTGCGTGCTGTGCTCGCCCGCGCGCCGCACCCGCGAGACGCTCGAGGCGGTGCTGGGCACGATCGGCTACGTCGAGCAGCGCCTGGACGACGCCATCTACGACGCGACTCCCGGCACCCTCGCCGCATTGGCGGACAGCCACCGCGACGCGGAACGGCTGCTGCTGGTCGGGCACAACCCCGGCCTGGAGCAGCTGGTGGCGCTGATGCACAGCGGCCAGTCCGGCGATTACCGGGGCATGCCGCCCGGCGCGATCGCGGTACTCGCCTTTCCCGCCGATGCGGCGATCGAACCAGGTAGCGCGACACTTTCCGCCTTCTGGTGGCCATGACTCCACGCCGGTGCCGCCTCGCCCGGTTTCCCGGCGTGGCGCTGCTGGCGCTGGTGTCGATGCTGGCCTCGCTGGCGGCATCCGCCAGCGAAATCGACGCGAATGCATCGCGGGTCGGCTTCAACCTGCAGACCCGCTGGGGCCAGGTGCTCGAAGGCCGCTTCCCGAGCATCCGCGGCGTGGTCGACGACCTCGGCGACGGCCGCCATCGCGTGCGCCTGGTGCTGCCGACCCGCGACGTCGAGATCGTCGGCCATTCCGGCTACACCCGCTTCACCCGCGGTTCCGGCTTCTTCGATGCCGAGCACTGGCCGCAGGCCGAATTCCTCTCCGATCCCTACCCGCCCGCGCTGCTGCGCGATGGCGGCAGGCTGGGCGGGATCCTGCGCATGCGCGGGGTACAGCACCACGAAGTGTTCGTGGTGCAGCCGGCGACCTGCGACCGTCCCGGCCGGGACTGCGACGTGGTCGCCAGCGGGCACGTCAAGCGCAGCGACTACGGCATGGATCGCTGGCGCATCGCCGTGGGCGACGACGTGCGCTTCTCGTTGCGCATGCGCCTGCGCGCGGACGCCGTGCGGTGAACGCGTGGCTGCGCGCACTGGTGCCGCTGCTCGCGCTGGGCTGCGGCGCGTGCGCGACGCTGTCGCCGCAGGAGCAGGCGCGCACGCAGGCGCTGGTGGAAGCGGCAAGGCCCGCCGCGCTCGACTGCGACCGCGTCGACGCCTGCGCCATGCCCTCGCCGCTGCACAGGCTCGGCGCGCTTGCCATGACGCAGAGCGGACCGCAGGCGCCCCGTCATTACGCACTCATCCTCGACCGCGGCCAGGATGCGCTGCTGGCGCGGATCAGCCTGCTGCGCAGCGCCACCACCAGCATCGACCTGCAGACCTACATCTTCGACGAGGACGACGCCGGCCAGCTGTTCCTGGAGGAATTGCTCGCGGCGGCACGTCGCGGCGTGCGGGTGCGGGTGCTGGTGGACCAGCTGTCCGCGCTCAAGCGCGTCGACACGCTGGCCGCGCTCGCCGGCGCGCACGCCAACTTCTCGTTGCGCATCTACAACCCGGTCCTCGACCGCGCCCGACTGAGTTATCCGCAATACCTGCTCGCAGCCGCCTGCTGCTGGCACCGGCTCAACCAGCGCATGCACACCAAGCTGCTGCTGGTGGATGGCGTGGCCGGCATCACCGGCGGGCGCAATTACCAGGACGACTACTACGACTGGGACGCCAGCTACAACTTCCGCGACCGCGACGTGCTGGTGGCCGGGCCGGTGGCGCGCGGGATGGCAGCCAACTTCGAGGCGTTCTGGGACGATCCGCGCAGCGTGCCGCCGTCGCAGCTGGTGGACGTGGGCCGCGAGTTGCTGGAGCACGGCGTGCCGGCACTTGCCGCGCCGGCGTACGCCAATCCCGCGCGCGTGGAGGCGGTGCTGGCCGAGGTTGCCGACGCAGGCCGGATCGCCGCGCTCGCCGACGCCGCATTGCCGGTGCACGCGGTGTCCTACATCGCCGACCTGCCGCAGAAGCACCACGTCCGCAACGAACGTCCCGCCCCGGCGTCGATGGAACTGCGCGCGCTGATCGAGTCGGCGCGCGACGAGGTGTTGCTGCAGACGCCCTACCTGGTGCTGTCGAAGCCGGCGCAGGGCATGTTCCGCGGCATGCACCGGCGCCCGGACCCGCCACGCGTGATCGTCTCCACCAATTCGCTGGCGGCGACCGATTCGTTCATCACCTATGCGTTGTCGTACAAGTACAAGCGCCGCTACCTGCGCGACTTCGGCTTCGAGATCCACGAGTTCAAGCCGTTTCCCGCCGACGCACCGATCGACCTGGCGGCGACCGGCGCGGAGCTGCCGCCGGTGCCCACCGACGGCGACATCGCGCGGGCCCGCGAGCGCCTGATGGATGCGCGTGCGGAACGCGGCGCGGAGGGGCAGCGTTATCGGCGCCCGTTGCAGGCCGAGTACGCGGCGCTGCGTTATGCCCGCCGCCGCGCCAACGAGCGCGTGCCGCTGGAGCGCGCGGGCGTGCGCATCGGCATGCATGCCAAGTCGCTGGTGGTGGACGAGCGAATCGGCGTGGTCGGCACCCACAACTTCGACCCGCGTGGCGACCATTACAACACCGAGAGTGCGGTGGTGATCGAGGACGCCGCGTTCGCGCAGGCGCTGGCGCGCAGCATCCGCGGCGACATCGCGCCGGCGAATTCGTGGACGATCGCGCGGCGGCCGGATGCGCCGTTGTTTTCCGGGCTGGAATTCCAGCTGGCCAAGGTGTCGGAGCGGATGCCGCTGTTCGACCTGTGGCCGATGCGCTATGCGACCAGCTACGAATTCGTGCCCGGGCCGCAGTGCCCGGCGCCGCTGTCGCCGTTCGATCCGAAGTTCCGCGACTGTTACCGGCAGGTGGGGGATTTCCCGGAAGTCGCCATGGGCCTGAAGTCGGTGCTGACGCGGATCTTCACCGCGTTCGGCGCCGGCCTGGCCCCGATCCTCTAGATCTCCAGCGGCGCGCCCAGCTCGACCAACCGCGTGCTCGGGATGCGGAAGAAATCGGTGGCGGGCGCGGCATTGCGGTGCAGGAAGCCGAACAGGCGGTCGCGCCAGACCGGCATGCCGCGATGCCGGCTGGCAACGATGGTTTCGCGGCTCGCGAAGTACGTGGTTTCCATTGGATCGAAGCACAGGCTGCTGCAGTCGCTTGCGCGCATGAGCGCGAGCGGCACGTCGGGGGTCTCCATGAATCCGAAGTCCAGGGCCACCCGGTAGAACTCGTCGCCGATGGTTTCGACGACGAGCCTGGAGGCCGGATGGACGTTGGGCGTGGGGCGCGTGCGCACCGTCAGCAGCACATTGCGCTCGTGCAGCACCTTGTTGTGCTTGAGGTTGTGCAGCAATGCCTTGGGCACGACGCCGGGCTGAGGGGTGAGGAACACTGCGGTCCCCGGGACCCGCACGGGCGGTGACAGCATCAGTCCCGGGAGGAAGGCGTCCAAGCCCACACCCTCCTTGAGGATCTCCGCCTGCAGCAGCTGGCGTCCACGCCCCCACGTGCGCAGCAGTGTGAACACCGCGATGCCCAGCAGGATCGGGAACCATGCTCCGTCCATGAACTTCACGATGTTCGCGAACAGGAAGGCGACATCGACGAGCACGAACACGGCCGCGAGCGGCCAGAACACCAGGGCCGGGATCGTCCTGCGAGCGCGCATGGCCACGATCAGGATGATGCTGGTGATCAGCATGGTGCCGGTGACCGAGACGCCGTAGGCCGTCGCCAGCGCCGTCGAGCTGCCGAAACCGATGACAGTGGCGAGCACCGCCAGCATCAGCAGCCAGTTGATCGAAGGGATGTAGATCTGGCCGATGGTCTCGCTGGACGTGTGCCGGATCGCCATGCGCGGCAGGTAGCCCAGCTGGATCGCCTGGCGGGTGGCCGAGTAAGCGCCGCTGATCACGGCTTGCGAGGCGATGACGGTCGCCGCGGTCGCGAGCGCGACCATGGGGTACAGCGCCCACGATGGCACGCCGATGTAGAACGGGTTCTCAACGGCGGCGGGATTGGCGAGCAGCAATGCACCCTGGCCGAGGTAGTTGACGGTCAGCGCCGGCAGTACCAGGAAATTCCACGCGACCGTGATCGGTCGGCGCCCGAAGTGTCCCATGTCGGCATACAGCGTCTCTCCGCCGGTCACGGCGAGCACGACCGCACCGAGGATGAAGATGCCGTGCCAGCCATGTTCGAGGAAGAAGCGCACGCCCCACCAAGGGTTGAGGGCATTCAGCACCTGCGGGTTGCCGGCGATGTTGTGCGATCCCACCGCCGCGAGCGCGAGAAGCCACATGACGATGACCGGACCGAAGGCCTTGCCGACCACACCCGTGCCGAACCGCTGGGTGGCGAACAGCACCATCAGCACCGCGAGGGTGATCGGCAATACCAGGCTGTGCAGCGCGGGCGTCGCGACTTCGAGGCCTTCCACCGCCGAGAGCACCGAGATGGCCGGCGTGAGCACGCCATCGCCGAAGAACAGCGCGACCCCGAACACGCCCAGGATGCCGATTGCGTAGGCGGCCCGGGATCCTGCCGGCATCGCGCGCTGCGCGAGGGCGGTGAGCGCCATGATGCCGCCTTCGCCGTCGTTGTCCGCGCGCATGATCACCAGCACGTACTTCACGGTGATGACCAGCATCAGCGACCAGATCACCAGCGACAGCAATCCCAGCACCGTGGCGTGGTCGGGCGAAAGGCCGTAGTGAGGCGAGAACGCCTCCTTGATCGTGTACAGCGGGCTGGTGCCGATGTCGCCGAAGACGACGCCGATTGCACCCAGCATCAGGGTGCCGAAACCGGGCGGACGCGGGGAATTCATGTTGCTCGTGGGTGGCCGGCGGCAAGAAAGGGCGACAGTTTCCGGGCGCGCGGCATAAAGGCGGAAGACACGCGGAGCGCGAGCGCATAAATTCCGCGTAAATTCGCGTCTCCGGGCGCGCGGCGCGCGACAGCGCCCGGCTGCTGCCGGCACAATGGCGCCGGTGGTCACTGCGCGGGAAGGGCATGCCAGACAGCGACGTATCCCGGGGTTTCGACACTCCCGCGACCGGCTACCTGCTGGCCGTCGTGGGGACCCTGCTGGCCGTGTTTGCCGCTGCCGCTGCGCAGCGCTGGCTGGGGCTCGCCGACCTGTCGCTGGTCTTCATCGTGTCGGTGCTGCTGGTCGCCACGCGCACCAGCACCGGCCCGGCCGTGATCGCCGGGCTGTTGTCCTTCCTCGCCTACAACTTCTTCTTCATCGAGCCGCGCTACACCCTCTACATCAGTGCACGCCAGGGCTTGGTCACCGTGCTGCTATTTCTGGCGGCGGCACTCCTTTCCGGGCGGCTGGCATCGCGGCTGGCGATGCAGGTACAAGCGCTGCGCCTGAGCAACCGGCATGCGCTGGCGCGACAGGAACTGGGCCAGCGGCTGGCCGTCGCCGGCGGCCCGGAAGAAATGGTGGCCGCTGCCACAGACGTGCTCGGGCAGGCGCTGGACGCAACAGTATGGGTGCGGCTGGACGATCGCGGCCCGCCCGCTGTCGGTGGGGGACAGAGAGGAACCGTCGAGGACCACGGCTGGTGGTTCCTGCCGCTGCGCACACCGCAACGCGCCTTGGGCATGCTCGGCCTGAAGCTGCCCGCGCAGGTCGCCGGGCTCGATGCGGGACGGTGCGAGTTGGCGCGTGCGATGGCCGACGATCTCGCACAGGCGCTGTTGCGCGTGCGCTTGGCCGACGACCTCCAGGCCGAGCGGGTTTCCGGCGAGGCCGAGCGCTTGCGCAATGCGCTGCTGGCTTCGGTATCGCACGACCTGAGAACGCCGCTGGCCGCGATCATGGGTGCCGCTGGCAGCCTGGATGCCTACGGCGAAGCCATGGGCACAGAGGACCGCCATGCCCTGCTCGACACCGTGCGCAGCGAAGGCGAACGGCTCGATCGTTACATCCAGAACCTGCTCGACATGACCCGGCTCGGACACGGCACGCTGGCCCTGGAGCGCGACTGGATCGGTGTCGACGAGCTGGTCGGCTCGGCGTCCGGCCGCCTGCGTCGCTACCGGCCGGATGTGCGCATCGAGACATCGATCGATGCGGTACTCGGTCCGATTCGCGTGCACGCCGCCCTGGTGGAGCAGGCGTTGTTCAACGTGATCGAGAATGCGGCGACGTTCTCGCCGCCCGGCTCCGCCATCAGTATCGACGCGCGGGGCGACGGGGACCTCCTGCGTATCGATGTCAGCGATCGCGGCCCGGGCATCCCCGAGGACGAGCGCAAACGCATCTTCGAGATGTTCTACAGCATGGATCGCGGCGATCGCGGACGTCATGGCACCGGCCTGGGTCTGGCCATCTGCCGCGGCATGATCGGTGCCCATGGCGGCGACGTGGAAGCGTTGCCTGGGCCGGGCGGTTGCGGCACCACCCTGCGCATCACGCTGCCCCGGACCGATCCCGCACCGGTGACAGCGCCATGATCGATCTCCTTGTGGCCGTCCCCGCCGTTCCCGCGCGCCTGCTGGTGGTCGATGACGAACCCCAGATCCGGCGGTTCCTGGACATCAGCCTGCGCACCCAGGGCTATGCCGTGGAACTCGCCGAAACCGCCCGGGCCGGGCTGGAAGCGCTGGCGTTACATGGCGCGGATCTGGTGGTGCTGGACATGGGCCTGCCGGACCGCGACGGGCTCGACGCGCTGCGCGATCTGCGGACGTGGTCGCAGGTACCGGTCCTGGTGCTGACGGTGCGTTCGCACGAATCGGAAAAAGTCGCCGCCCTCGATGCCGGTGCCAATGACTACGTCACCAAGCCCTTCGGCGTGCAGGAACTCATGGCGCGCATCCGCGCGCTGCTGCGGTCGCAGGCCGCGCCGGGAGCGGCTGCCCCGGTCTTCGACGACGGCTGCCTGCGCGTGGACCTGGGCCGCCGGGAAGTCCTGCTTGCCGGAGAACCCGTCATGTTGTCGCGCAAGGAATACGCGCTACTGGCCGTGCTGGTCGCCCATGCCGGCCGGGTCGTCACCCAGCCGCAGATACTGCGCGAGCTGTGGGGTCCCGGACATCAGGAAGACACCCACTACCTGCGCATCCTGGTCGGCAAGCTGCGACAGAAACTGGGTGATGACGCGGCGGCACCCCGCTGGATCGCGACCGAGCCGGGCGTGGGCCTGCGGCTCTTGGCATAGAAAAAACAGCGACCGGCACGACACCGGGGGAGGGAAATGCCGTGCCGGTCGCTTGGAACGGGGCGAACTCGCCGTACCCCGGCGAATCAGCTGCAGCGGAACAGGGGCTGGCCGGCCCAGCCGCGCGCATAGCGGCGCTCGCTGGCGTAGCCACTGCTGTTGCCGTAGCCCACGCCCGTCTCACGTTCGCGGTAGACGGCGCGGCGGGCGCCCTGCGGGACCGGGGTGACAGCGCCGGGGCGGAAAATGGGGGTGAAGTTGCGGGGGATGCTGGTCATGGCGGCTTACCTGAAGGCCCGATGAATTGGTGTGGTAGTAATCTACAACACCATGGCAAAGACTGAATGTGCCATCCGTCACCCCACCGATGGCCTACCCTTGCGGCATGAGCATTTTCAGACGCCAGGCCACGCTGGCCGACCTCAACGCCCTGTCCGAGGGCACTGCCATGCGTCCGCTGGGGATCGAGTTCACCGAAATCGGGCCGGACTACCTGCGCGCGACCATGCCGGTCGACGCGCGTACCCGCCAGCCGTATGGCCTGTTGCATGGCGGCGCTTCGGTGCTGTTGGCGGAAACCCTCGGCAGCAGCGCCGGTGGCCTGTGCGTGGAGCCGGGCCAGGGCGTGGTCGGGATCGAGATCAACGCCAACCACCTCGCGGGCGTGCGCGACGGCCTGGTCACCGGGACCGCGCGGCCCTTGCACGTGGGCCGCAGCACCCAGGTCTGGGAGATCCGCATCGAGGATGCCCGCGGCCGCCTCGCCTGCATTTCCCGATTGACGCTGGCGGTGATCGATCGCCCGGCCTAGCTACCTCGGGCGCCGCCTGTTTGCTAGGCTGCATCCTTTCCCTTCACGGACCCGGACCCGCCATGTCGATCTCGCTGAACTTCGAACTCAACGATCGTGACCTGGAGCACTTCCAGGCAGCGATGACCGCGGCGAAGAAGGCAGCGGGCGGCAAGTCTCCTCAGGAGATCGTCGATTGCGCGGTGAAGCTGCTGGCCGATGCGCAGAAGACGACGATCCCGGACTTCATCCTGCAGCGACTGCTGCGGCTGGACGACATGATCGCGATGGTGCGCGACGAGGCATGGGCGCTGTCCGGCGAGGATCGCGACCGCGTGCTGTCGGCGCTCGCCTATTTCTGCGACCCGGACGACGTGATCCCGGACAACGTCGCGGTGCTCGGCTACCTCGACGACGCGATCATGATCGAGCTGTCGGTGCGCGAGCTGCGGCACGAGCTCGACGCCTACGACGACTTCTGCGACTTCCGCCAGCACCAGGCCAAGCGCCGCGGCATGGAGGCCGAGAAGGTCGGCCGCGCCGACTGGCTCGACGGCCGCCGCGAGGAGCTGGTGGAGCGCATGCACAACCGCCGCGAGCGCGAAGCCGGCATGGGCTACGGCAGCAGCAGCGGCTACGGTTCGGGCAAGAGCTACGTGCGGGCCTGGCGCCCGGGCATGTTCAAGTTCACCTGAGGCAACGGGGCCGGCGCACGCCGGCAAGCGGAGGCTGATCCCGTGCGCTGGCTGCGTTACCTGTACCGCGTGCCGATGCTGGCATGGCACGTGGCGATCGACCTGCCCGTGGTGCTGCTGCTGATGTTGCCGCCCTGGGGCGGGATCGGCTGGCGCGGCGAACGCCTGGAGCACCGCGCGATCCGCCTGTGGCAGGGCGGGTTGATGCGCGTGTTCGGCTTCCGCATGCGTCGCCGGGGCACGCCGCTGCCGGGGCCGGCGATGTTCGTCGCCAACCATGTCAGCTGGGTCGACATCGTCGCCCTGCACAGCCAGCGCATGATGGGTTTCGTCGCCAAGCGCGAGATCGCCGGCTGGCCGCTGATCGGCTGGCTGGCCGCGCGCGGCGGCACCATCTTCCATCAGCGCGGCAGCACCGAATCGCTCGGCGGGGTGCTGCACGCGATGCTGGCGCGGTTGCGCGGCGGGCGTTCGGTGGGCGTGTTCCCCGAGGGGCGCACGCGCGATGGCCGTGAAGTCGGCCCGTTCCATGCGCGCATCTTCACCGCTGCGGTCGAGGCCGGCGTGCCGGTGCAGCCGGTGGCCTTGCGCTACGGCGAGCAAGGCGATGCACAGCGGCGGGTCGCGTTCCGCGCCGGCGAGAGCTTCTTCGGCAACTTCGTGCGCCTGCTCGGCGAACCGTCGCGGGTCGCCGAGGCGTGCTTCCTGGAGCCGATCGCGCCGGGCAGCGAGGACGGCCGGCGGCGGATCGCCGAACTGGCGCGCGAACGCATCGTCACGGCGATGGCCGGGGACATCGCCGAGGATCGGTAGATGGAGCCCATCCTGCACACCGCCGGCTACCACGCGCCCTGGTGGCTGCGCAGCGGCCACGTACAGACGATGCTGAGTTCCAGCCCCTGGCGCCAGCGTCGCGGCGCGCGGGCACTGGCCGCCACCGGCGCGGTGACCACCGGACACCTGGTCGACGGCGGCCCGGGCGTGCGCCTGCAGGGCCTGCACAGCGTGGTACCCGGGATCGAACCGCGCGGCATGGCATTGCTGCTGCACGGCTGGGAAGGCAGCGCCGAATCCAGCTACATGCGCCTGACCGCGGCCCGGTTCCTGCGGCGCGGCTACGCCACCTTCCGGCTCAACTTCCGCGACCACGGCGACAGCCATCACCTCAACGAGGCGATCTTCCACTCCAACCGCATCGACGAAGTGGTGCTGGCCGCGGTCGACATCGCGCGCCGCTTCTGGCCGCGGGCCGGAGCCGGGCGGCCGCTGGTGGCGGCAGGCTATTCGCTGGGCGGCAACTTCGCGCTGCGGCTGGCATTGCGCGCGCCGGCGGCGGGCCTGCCGCTCGCCGCGGTGGCCGCGGTCTGCCCGGTGCTGGATCCCGCCGCGACGATGGCTGCGATGGAACGCGGCTGGCGCGTGTACCTGCACCACTTCGAGCGCAAGTGGCGGCATTCGCTGCAGCGCAAGCGCGCGCTGTTCCCGCGGGTGCACGACTTCGACGACCGCACCCTGCACCTGGGCATGCGCGAATTGACCGAGTGGCTGGTGCAGCGGCATACCGATTTCGGCACGCTGGACAACTATTTCGATGGCTATTCGATCGCCGGCGACCGGCTCGAGTCGCTGCAGGTGCCGGCGCACATCCTGATGGCGGCGGACGATCCGGTGATCCCGGTGGCGGACTTCCATGCGCTGTCGCTGCCGCCGGGCGCGCGACTGGAGATCGCGGCGCAGGGTGGCCATTGCGGCTTCCTGCTCGGCGCCGGACTCGACGGATTCGCGGAAGCCTGGGTCGCCGACCGCCTGGCACCGGATAATGTAGAAGCGGCAGGAGCGGCGCAAGCCGCGATCCGGACCCAGGAGGAGCTTCCGTGAAGATCCACAGCAACAGCTTCGACAACCGCGGCCCGATCCCGGCGGAGTTCGCGCTCGGCGCGCCCGGCGGTTTCGGCGGCAACCGCAATCCGCACCTGGCCTGGGAGGATCCGCCGGTCGGCACCCGCTCGTTCGTGCTGATGTGCATCGACACCGACGCGCCGACCGACCCGGCCACCGTCGGCCGCGACGACATGGATATCCCCGTGGCGCAGCCGCGCACCGACTTCGTGCACTGGGTGATGGCGGATATTCCGGCCGACGTGCACGTGATCGCGGCGGGCAGCTGCAGCGAGGGCTTCGACAAGGGCGGCAAGCGCGCGCCGCACGGCCCGGCCGGGAGCCGCCAGGGGCTCAACGACTACACCGGCTGGTTCGCGGGCGATCCGGCCATGGCAGGCGACTATTACGGATACGACGGTCCGTACCCGCCGCCGAACGACCTGCGCGTGCACCGCTACTTCTTCCGCCTGTTCGCACTCGGCGTCGACCGGCTGGAACTGCCGGCGGGCTTCACCGCCGCCGACGCATTCCACGCCATGCACGGCCACGTGCTGGGCGAGACCGCGATCCACGGTACTTACACGCTGCGGACTACGCCGGCACGAACGCCAGCAGCGCGGCGCCGAGGATGAAGCGGTAGACCGCGAACACGGTGAAGCGGTTCGACTGGATGTAGCGCAGCAGCCATTTCACCGCGATGAAGGCGGTGACCGCCGAGGCGGTGAAGGCTACCCCCAGCGCGTTCCAGTCCTCGCCGGCGATGCCGCCGTCGCGGTACAGGTCCAGCAGCTCGTAGCCGGTGGCCGCGAACATGGTCGGGATTCCGACCAGGAATGCGAACTCGGTGGCCGCGGCGCGGTTGGTCACGCCGAACAGCAGCGCCACGAAGATCGTCGCCGCCGAGCGCGAAGTGCCGGGAAACACACCGGCCACCACCTGCGCCACGCCGACCAGGATCGCCACCGTCCAGGTGATCGTGGCGCGCTCGCCCAGCACCGCGGCACGCTTGGCGGCGAAGTGCTCGGCCGCCAGCATCCACGCACCGCCCAGCACCAGCGCCCAGGCGATCGGGGCCACGGCGTTGTCGAGCTCCCAGCCGAGTTTCTTCACCAGCAGCCCAAGCACCGCGGTCACGCCGAAGGCGACGGCCAGGCGGAAGGCGTAATCGCGGTTGCCGCGTTCGCCAAATCCCCGCAACAACTGCCACAGGCGCTGGCGGTAGACCAGCACCACGGCGAGAATCGCGCCGGCCTGGATGGCGATGTTGAACAGGTCGCTGCGGTGGCCCAGCCAGCGCTCCGCGAGCAGCAGGTGCCCGGTGCTGGAGATCGGCAGGAATTCGGTGACGCCTTCGATGATGCCGAGGAGGAGGGCGGCGGCGAGGGAGTTGGGGTCCAAGGGAGAGGCCTCAAGAGCGGGAACGGGGAACAGGGAACAGGGAACGGGGAACGGGAGCTTAGCGTGAACCGGGACTTGCACCGTTGTGGTGCAGGCCTTAAACAAAAGCACTAATTTGGTTCAATCCTCGGCCTGGCCAGGGCAGCGCCGCCAATGAAAACAGGTGCTTGCTCTTGCGCGCCCTTTGGCACGCGCCTTGCGTATACAGATCGCGACGGCGTCCTGTTCCCCGTTCCCCGTTCCCCGTTCCCCGTTCCCTGTTCCCTGTTCCCTGTTCCCCTTTCCCGCCCTTGGAGCCCTACCCCATGTCCACCCTCGAACACGTCGAGAAACTGATCAAGGACCACAAGGTCGAATTCGTCGACCTGCGCTTCGCCGACATGCGCGGCGTGCAGCACCACGTCACCTTCCCGAAGTCGATCGTCGACGCCACGCTGTTCGAGGACGGCAAGATGTTCGACGGTTCCTCGATCAGCGGCTGGCGCGGCATCCACCAGTCGGACATGGTGCTGCTGCCCGACCCGGGCACCGCATTCCTGGATCCGTTCACCGCCGATCCGACCCTGGTCCTGACCTGCGACATCCTCGACCCGACCACCATGCAGGCCTACGGCCGCGACCCGCGCGGCATCGCCAAGCGCGCCGAGGCCTACCTCAAGTCCAGCGGCATCGCCGAGCAGGCGTTCTTCGGCCCGGAGCCCGAATTCTTCGTGTTCGATTCGGTGCGCTACGGCAACGACATGGGCCACACCTTCTTCCACATCGACTCGGAAGAGGCGCACTGGAACTCGGCCAAGGAATACGCCGGCGGCAACAGCGGCTATCGCCCCGGGATCAAGGGCGGCTACTTCCCGGTCGCGCCGCTGGATTCGCTGCACGACCTGCGCGCGGAAATGTGCAAGACCCTGGAAGCCGTCGGCATCGAGGTCGAGGTCCACCACCACGAGGTCGCGAATGCCGGCCAGTGCGAGATCGGCACCCGCTTCAATACCCTGGTGCAGAAGGCCGACGAGCTGCTGACGATGAAGTACATCGTCAAGAACGTCGCCTTCCGCAACGGCAAGACCGCCACCTTCATGCCCAAGCCCATCGTCGGCGACAACGGCAGCGGCATGCACGTGCACCAGAGCCTCGCCAAGGGCGGCACCAACCTGTTCACCGGCGACGGCTACGGCGGCCTGTCGCAGATGGCGCTGTGGTACATCGGCGGCATCTTCAAGCATGCGCGCGCGATCAACGCCTTCACCAATTCCACCACCAACTCGTACAAGCGCCTGGTGCCCGGCTTCGAGGCACCGGTGATGCTGGCGTACTCGGCGAGCAACCGCTCGGCGTCGTGCCGCATCCCGTACGTGGCCAACCCGAAGGCGCGCCGGATCGAGATCCGCTTCCCGGATCCGATGAATTCCGGTTACCTGATCTTCGCCGCGTTGATGATGGCGGGGCTGGACGGCATCAGGAACCAGATCGACCCGGGCGCGCCCAGCGACAAGGACCTCTACGACCTGCCGCCGGAAGAAGAGAAGAACATCCCCACCGTGTGCCATTCGCTCGACCAGGCGCTGGAAGCACTGGACAAGGACCGCGACTTCCTCAAGGCCGGCGGTGTGTTCACCGACGACTTCATCGACGCCTATATCGGCCTGAAGATGAAGGAAGTCACCGCGTTCCGCGCCGCGACCCATCCGCTCGAGTACCAGATGTACTACGCGATCTGACGCCAATGCTTGCAATCGGCCTCCGGGCCGGTTGCAATGCGGGCATGAACGCCAAGCCGCTCTTCGCCTTCGCCGCCGCATTGCTGCTCGCGGCCTGTGCCCACGCGCCGCCGCGCAGCCCGATCGCGGAATGGGTGCCGTCGTCCAACTACGACGCGCGCCGGCCGATGCTGATCGTGGTCCACGCGACCGAGGAAGGTTCGGCGGAGCAGGCGTTGAACACGTTGCGCACCGCCAACAGCGGCGGGCCGGTGAGTGCGCATTACCTGGTCGGCCGCGACGGCACGATCTACCAGCTGGTCGCCGACGCCGATCGCGCCTGGCAGGCGGGCGCGGGGGCATGGGGCACGATCACGGAACTCAATTCCGCGTCGATCGGCATCGAGCTCGACAACGATGGCGAGACCCCGTTCGAGCCCGCGATGATCGATTCGCTGATCCGCCTGCTCGACGACCTGTGCACGCGGCTCGACATCCCGCGCGAGGCGATCATCGCCCACGCCGACATGGCGCCGGCGCGCAAGCGCGACCCGGGCTTCCGTTTCCCGTGGAAGCAGCTGGCCGACGCCGGTTTCGGTCGCTGGCCGCAGGGCGAGCTGACCGATCCGCCGCCCGGCTTCGACCCGTGGATGGCATTGCGCGTGCTCGGCTATCCGCTGCAGATCGACAGGTCGCCTGGCTACAAGGACACCGTGCGTGCGTTCCACCGCCACTTCCGTGGCGATGAAGGCGATGTACTGGACGCCGAGGATGCGCGGATCCTGTATGCACTGACGCAGCTGCCTTTAGCGGTCGTTACCCCCGCTGCCGTTCAACCAGTCGCGCGGTGACATGCCGACTTTCGCGGTGAACGCGCGCGACAGCGCCGACGGATTCGCATAGCCGAGCTCGGCGGCCATGATCTTGATCGAACGGCCCGCGCGCAGCCGGCCTTGCGCCAGCGCGATGCGCCAGCTGCCGAGGTAGTCGGCCGGCGTCTGCCCGACCATTTCGCGGAAGGTGTTGGCGAATGCGGTGCGCGACATGCCCGCGCATGTCGCCATGCGTTGCAGGGTCCAGGCTTCGCCCGGCGCGTCGTGCATCGCCACCAGGGCACGCGCCAGGCGCGGGTGCGCCAGCCCTGCGATCAGTCCCGGGCGCACACCGGCTTCGTCCGGATGATCCAGCAACCAGCGCAATACCTGCAGCACGACCACCTCGAACAGCCGGTCCGCGAGCAGGCGCTGCCCGCAGCGCACGCGATCGGTTTCCGCGAACAACAGGCCGAGCGCCTGGTCCAGCCCCGGGACGCGTTCCAGCGGGACCGCGACCAGGGCGGGCAAGGCGCGCGCAAGCGGATGGTCCGCCCCACCGTCGAAGCGCAATCGCGCACACGTGAAATCGGGACCCTCGCTCGGGGGGTTGTGGAAACGATGGGTCAGCGGGCGTGCGTACAGCAGCAACGTCGGCTCGTCGAAGCGCATCGACCCGGGTACTTCGCGCGCACCCGGATGGCTCACTTCCAGGTGGCCGCGGCGCAGCACGTGCAGGTAACCGTGCCCCTCGCGGGCGTCGAAGGTGTTGAGTCCACACATGGCGCCGGAGTGATGCAGTTGCGCGTGGACGCGGAAGCGCTCGAGCAGCCCGGACAGGCGGTCGATGGGAGGCAGGGGCTGCATCGGGACGAATTGGCATGTTTGGTGGACTAATCGAATCCGAACATACAACAAATGCCGGCAGACTGGCCGCACTCCCGACTCGAAGGACGGCCGGTCATGCGAACGCTCACGTCATCGCTCCTCTACACCCCACTGCTGGCCTGCCTGGCCGGAATCGCCTGCGCCCACGGTGTCGGCCACGAAGGCGGGATCGCCAGCAAGGCCGACCAGGCCGTCCAGGCGCCCTTCGACATCGTGCACACGCGGATCGGTACGCAGGGCAACGTCGCCGTTTTCCACATGGCCGTGTCCGGCGAAGCCGGCGCCCTGCGCCCGATCGCGTCCGGCAAGCTCGCCGGCAGCTCGGTGTTCTCCTACGTCTGGCCCACCAGCCTGGATCCGTCCGTGGTCGGTTTCGAGCCGGAGACGGGGATCCTGGCGTTCGCGGTCACCTCGCATCCGGACTTCGACGACACCCCGCTGTTCGACGAGAACGGCGATGGCAGCCTCGGCAACGATGGCGACGTCTGGCATTCGCACTGGGTCGTGTTGCAGCCCGACGCGGCTTGCGGAGCGGATGCGTTGAAGGTCGTCGACATTCCCGAAGGCGCCAGGCCCCGCCTGCCCAGGACCTGGCCGGGCCTGCCGATCCTGATCGACAGCCCGGGGTGGTCGCCGGCATTCGACGGCGCGTCCGTCGAGGTGCGGGTGCCGTTCGACGATATCGGCGTGGTCGAGGCGGGCAGCTTCGACGGGGTGACGGCCGCGCTGCGCGTGAACGCCAGCGTGCACGACCCGCTGCTGTGCGTCGCGGACGTGTTCAAGGTGGCCTCGGGCGACCTGTCGCTGCCGGGCAGGGTCGATCGCTGATTTCCGGAAGCCGTGACGAGCACGGCTCCGGCCGATCCGGCGCATCGACTTGCACTATATTGGTGCAATGGCCGATTCTGCCGACTTCGATGCGCTGACCACCCCGATCGCCTGGGCCGGCGCCGACGGCAAGGTTGCCGGCGCCAATCTGGCCTTCGGGCGGTGGTTGGGCGTGGCTTCGCGGCGCCTGCACGGGTTGCCGCTGGCCGCATTGGAGGCGGATGGCAAGCGGCTTGCAGGTTGGCTGGTCGAATCCGATGGCGAGGAGGCGCGGCTGCGTCGCCTGGCTTTTGCGTTCCCGGGCAATCCGCCGCGTTTCGCCGATGCGGTGCTGTCGCCGCGCGACGGCGGCGGCTGGTGGCTGGAGGCGCATCCGGTCGACGAATTCCCCGGTGAGGATCCCGCGCTGGCGCTGCCCGGTGCCCTGGCCGCCGCGCTGAAAGGGCTGGCGCACGAGCTGCGCAATCCGCTGGCCGGGTTGAAGGGCGCCGCGCAACTGCTGGCGCGGCGCGCCGATGCGCGCGACGACGACGACGCGCGCGAGCTGACCGCACTGATCGGCGCCGAAGTCGACCGCCTCACCGCGCTGCTCGACCGGCTGCTGTCGCCGGCGCCACCGCGTGAACACGCGCCACTCAATATCCACGCGGTGCTCGAGCGGGTGCTGCGCCTGGCCGAAAGCGATGCCGGCTGGGCGGTGCGGCTGGTGCGCGACTACGACCCCAGCCTGCCCGAGCCCTCCGGCGACGAGGACCGCCTCACCCAGGCGGTGTGGAACCTCGTGCGCAACGCGATCGAGGCCGGCGCCGCCAACGTGACCCTGCGCACCCGCGCCGAGCACGGCGTGCGCATCGGCGACACGGCGCATGCGCTGGTATTGCGGCTGGAAATCGTCGACGACGGCCGCGGCGTGCCGGAAGAACTCGCGGAGCAGGTGTTCCTGCCGCTGGTGAGCGGCCGTGCCCAGGGCTCGGGGCTGGGGCTGGCGCTGGCACAGCAGGTGGCGCGCGAGCATCGCGGCTCGCTCGCCTACCGTTCGCGGCCCGGGCACACGGTGTTCACCCTGCTGTTGCCGCTGGCGGAGGCTGCCGATGACTGAGGCGGGTGCGCGGGTGTGGGTGGTGGACGACGATCGCGCGGTGCGCTTCGTATTGTCGACGGCGTTGCGCGAAGCCGGCTACGAGGTGGCGGGCTTCGAATCGGCGCAGGACGCGCTGGACGCGCTGCGCGACGGAACGCCCGGCCTGATCTTCACCGACGTGCGCATGCCGGGCGACGACGGGCTGGCACTGCTGCGCAAGCTGAAGGCGGCGCATCCGCAACTGCCGGTCATCGTGATGTCGGCCTACACCGACATCGCCAGCACCGCCGGCGCGTTCCGCGGCGGTGCCTGGGAGTTCCTGTCCAAGCCCTTCGATCTCGACCACGCGGTCGAATTGGCCGGTCGCGCCCTGCCGGCCCGTTCGATACGGGTGCCTGCACAGGAAGGTGCAGGTGCTTCGGCGCCCGCGGCCCCCCCCCCTTCCGCGGCGACGCCGGAGCTGGTCGGCGAGACGCCGGCGATGCGGGCGCTGTTCCGCAACATCGGGCGGCTGGCGCAGGTGCCGCTGGCGGTGCTCATCACGGGCGAGACCGGCACCGGCAAGGAACTGGTGGCGCGCGCGCTGCATCGCGAATCGCCGCGCTCCGGCAAGCCGTTCATCGCCCTCAATACCGCGGCCATCCCGGCCGAGCTGCTGGAATCCGAATTGTTCGGGCACGAGGCGGGTGCGTTCACCGGGGCCAGCAAGCGCCACATCGGCCGCTTCGAGCAGGCCGACGGCGGCATCCTGTTCCTGGACGAGATCGGCGACATGCCGCTGCCGCTGCAGGTGCGGTTGTTGCGGGTACTGGCCGAAGGCGAATTCTTCCGGGTCGGGGGGCGCGAGTTGATCCGGGTCGACGTGCGCGTGATCGCCGCCACCCACCAGGTGCTGGAAACGCTGGTGGAGGACGGCCGCTTCCGCGCCGACCTGCTGCACCGGCTTGACGTGGTGCGGCTGCAGCTGCCGCCATTGCGCGAGCGCCGCGACGATGTGCCGCTGCTGGCGCAGCGCTTCCTCGCGTTGGCCGCGCGGCGCCTGGGTGCGCCGCCGAAGCGCCTGGATGCAGCGGCGATCGCGCGGCTGCGCGCGCACGATTGGCCGGGCAACGTGCGCGAGCTGGAGAACGCGTGCTGGCGGCTGGCGGCGCTGGCGCCGGACGACAGCATCGATGCAGCCGATGTCGATGCGCTGGTCGGCCTCGCCGGGCGCAAGCGCGACAGCCTGTCGATGGCAGCGGGCGGCGAAGCCTGGGAAGAGGCACTGGCGGCTTGGGCGCGTGCACGCCTGGCCGGCGATGCGCACGACCTGCATGGCGAGGCGCGTGCGCGGCTGGAACAGGTGCTGTTCGACGTTGCGCTCGCGCATACCTGCGGCCACCGCGGCGAGGCCGCCGCGCGCCTGGGACTGGGCCGCAATACGCTCACCCGCCGTCTGGGCAGCAAGCGCCGCTCGTAGAGCCGGTGGCACAATGTCGGTCCCCGCAAATGTTGGAGTGCTGCCATGCGCATTTTTCCGCTTGCCCTCGTCACCTGCACCGCGCTCGGGATCGCCGCATGCGGCACCACGCCGCCGCCGTCGCAAACGGCCCCGGCTCCGGTCCAGGCTGAGCACGACGCCGTGGCCAACCTCGCGTCGGCTTCCGGCAGCCTGGTCAGCGGCCGGCTGCAGGTGATGACGATGGGTGCCGACGGCGTGCACATCGCCGGCGACATCGGCGGGCTCGCGCCGGGCAGCAGCCACGGTTTCCACATCCACGAGAAGGGCGATTGCAGCGCGGCCGATGCGACCAGCGCCGGCGGCCACTTCAATCCCGCGGGCAGCCCGCACGGGCGCATGCAGCACGGGCCGCACCATGCCGGCGACATCGACAACATCGTCGCCAATGCGCAGGGCGTGGCCCGCGTCAACATCCACGTGTCCGGGGTCACCCTCGGCACCGGCGCGGCGAACGACGTCGCCGGGCGCGCGATCATCGTCCACGCGGATCCGGACGACTACGCCAGCCAGCCCTCCGGCAATGCCGGCAAGCGCGTCGCCTGCGGCGTGATCACGCTGGTCCCGTAGCAGCTGCGAAAGCTAAGGGGTATCAACGATGTGAGCCGGGGCGAAGGGGCGCGTATTCCGCAGGCTCCATACGCACCCCTTCGCCCCCTGACCCATTGTCGGCCCTTGCCTTGCAGCAGGCGCCGGCAGGAACCAGCTCACGACCT
>JAKFCN010000037.1:0-1606 GCA_036676625.1 Lysobacter sp.
GGTGGTTTGCTGCGTCATTCGGATCCTGTGACCTTCGTATGCGTCCCCCGCCTATTGCGAAGGGAACGCGGATTCTAGCCCTGTATTCTGCAGGGCGGCGTTCATTGCCGGCTCATTCGCCGCATTCCAGACGTGCCAGCGTGACGTTCATTCGCCACGCTCCAGACGAGCGATCTCCTCGGCGCGGGCCGCCAGGATCAGCGCCTTGGCGCGATCCTCGTCCAGCCCATCGATGCCGAATTCGACGATCTCGTCCGTACTGAGGTCGGAAAGATCCTCGCTGGTGCGCACGCCATGCCCCGCCAGCGCATAGGCGGTTTCGTCGTCCATGCCTTCCAGGGCCAGCAGATCTTCCGCCGGCTGGTTCTCGTCGACTTCCTCTTCTTCGGCCAGGGCCTCGTTAAGCAGCGCGTCGCGGGCACGGGCGCGCAGTTCCTCGACGATATCCTCGTCGAAACCCTCCACCGCCAGCAGCTCGCCGACCGGCACATAGGCGATTTCCTCGACCGTGTTGAAGCCTTCGGCCACCAGGATGGTCGCGATTTCCTCGTCCACCTCGAGCTTGTCCACGAACAACTGACGGGCGACGGCCTGCTCGGCCTCGGACTTGGCCGAAACCTGGTCCTGGGTCATCACATTCAGCTGCCAACCGGTCAGGCGGCTGGCCAGGCGCACGTTTTGGCCGCCTTTGCCGATGGCCTGGGCCAGGCGGTCTTCAGCCACGGCCAGATCCATGGAGTGCTTTTCTTCATCGACGATGATCGACTGCACTTCCGCCGGCGCCATCGCGTTGATGACGAAATTGGCGGCGCTGTCGTTCCACAGCACGATGTCCACGCGCTCGCCATTGAGCTCGTTGGAAACCGCTTGCACGCGCGAACCGCGCATGCCGATGCAGGCGCCGATGGGATCGGTGCGGGTGTCGTGCGCCAGCACCGCGATCTTGGCGCGGTCGCCCGGATCGCGTGCGCAGGCCTTGATCTCGACCAGACCTTGGCCCACTTCCGGCACTTCCAGCTTGAACAGTTCGATCATGAATTCCGGGGCGGCGCGGCTGATGAACAGCTGCGGGCCGCGCGGCTCGGTGCGTACGTCGAACAGGTAGCCGCGCACGCGGTCGCCGGCGCGCAGGGTGTCGCGCGGAATGCCCTTGTCCTTGGGGATGAAGGCTTCGGCGTTGCCGCCCAGGTCCACGTAGATGTTGCCGCGTTCGGCGCGCTTGACGATGCCGGTGACCAGCTCGCCGATGCGGTCCTTCCATGCGTCCACGACCTGGGCGCGTTCGGCCTCGCGCACGCGCTGCACGATGACCTGCTTGGCGGCTTGCGCGGCGATGCGTCCGAAATCGGGGTTCTCGATCTGTTCTTCCACGTAGTCGCCCACTTCGGCGCCCTCGCTTTCGTCCAGGGCGTCCATCAGACGGATCTGGAAGTCGGGGGACTCCATGACCACGTCGTCGGCCACCACTTCCCAGCGGCGGAAAGTCTCGTACTCGCCGGTCTTGTGGTCGATGGTCACGCGGGTCAGCACTTCCTGGTCCGGATAGCGCTTCTTCGCGGCCGACGCCAGCGCGGCCTCGATGGCATCGAAGATCACTTCGCGCGGC
>JAKFCN010000038.1:0-13024 GCA_036676625.1 Lysobacter sp.
AGCGACTTCCTTGACCATCTGCGCGCCCATGTTCTCGAACTTGTCGGCCAGCTCGATCTCCTTGGCGACGGACACGCCGTCCTTGGTGATCGTCGGCGCGCCGTAGCTCTTCTCGAGCACGACATTGCGGCCCTTCGGGCCGAGCGTTGCCTTGACGGCATTGGCGAGGATGTTCACGCCGCGCACCATCTTGGAGCGCGCGTCCTCGCCGAAACGGATTTCCTTGGCAGCCATTTTTAAAGCTCCGTAAACAGTTAAACAGGGTAGGGGAAAGGGGAAGAGCGGGTCAGCGGCGAGGGCGCGGCGGCAGGGTTTTCCCCTTTACCGTGAACCTCTTCACCGTTCACCGCCGGGCGTCAGCCCAGCACCGCGAAGATGTCGTCTTCCTTCACCACCAGGTAGTCGGTGCCGTCGAGCTTGACCTCGGTGCCGGCGTACTTGCCGAACAGCACCTTGTCGCCGGCCTTGACCTTGGGCGCGCGCAGCGTGCCGTTGTCCAGGGCCTTGCCCTCGCCGACGGCGACGACTTCACCCTTGATCGGCTTCTCGGTCGCGGTGTCCGGGATCACGATCCCGCCGGCGGACATCTTTTCTTCTTCCATGCGCTTGATCACGACGCGGTCGTAAAGCGGCTTGATGTTCATTGCAACCCTCGCAAGTGCTTGATTGATTGGACAAACGGCCGACGATGTTAGCAGTCGCAATGGGTGACTGCCAGCAACGGGGCGCGAAAAACGCCCGATGGATCGGGCTGCAGGGAGAATGGGGGGCGCCAACCGGGATTCAAGGGCCGTCGATGGCGGCCGCCAAAAAACAGCGCGCATAAAAAAGGCGCGCATCCAGGGGAGAATGCGCGCCCGGGTTCGACGCTATCGGAGAGGGCCGCCCAATCGGCCGACCCCGACTTCTTGTCGCCCGGCCATGGGGCCGGGGATGAACATCCATGTCGTGGAGCGGAGCATGGTGGCCTCCACACGCTTTGTGAAGATGCCGATAGTTGGGCAATAGCTAGTTGTGATAGCCATCCGTCACCGTATCGCCTGGAAACATGGGTTGTAACGCAGATTCAAGCGAGATGGCTATCGAAGCTAGACAAGACGAGGCTATTGTTGATAACATGGCTAATGCTGCTAGCGTGACTGACGCATCCTCCGGAACCCTGATTTGCGGAGCCCAGATATGAGCCAGGATGCACATCCTTCCGGCGCAGCCGCCCACCGCATCCGCGTGGCCCGTCGCAGCGCGGGGCTGTCGCAGGCCCAGCTGGCCACGGAGCTGCGGGTGCAACGCAGCGCGGTCAGCCACTGGGAAGCCCAGCGCGGCAAACCGAGCATGAACCACCTGCGGCAGTTGGCCCTGCTCACCGGGGTGCAGTTCGAGTGGCTGGCCACCGGACGCGGACCGATGACGCCGTCGGCGGAGTCGCTGCTGGATTCGGTGGCGGCGGTCGATGCGCTGCTGGTCGACGACCCGCTGGAACGCCGCCTGCTCAATGCCTTCCGCGAAGCCCCGGCGCAGGCGCGGGTGCCACTGCTGGAGCTGGCCGAACAGCTCGCGGCACAGCGAACGGGACGCGCGCGCGCCCGTTCCGTTGCCGGTTCCGGCTTCGAGGGCCTGTGATGCATACTGGACGCATGTCGTTGCGGGGAACCTTGTGCGCGTTGGCGCTGCTGGCGTCGATTGCCGCGCCCGCCCACGCGGTCGACGAGTCCGACCTGCTGCCGGTCGACCAGGCGTTCGCGCTGCATGCCGCGGCGCCTCGGGCCGATCGCATCGAGCTGTCGTGGAAGATCGCGGACGGTTATTACCTCTATCGCCACCGCATCTCGGTACAAGTCCAGGGCACCGGGTTCGCACCGGGCGAATTGCAGCTGCCGCACGGCGAGCGCCACCACGACGAATTCTTCGGCGACGTCGAGACCTTCCGCGGCAGCCTGCTCGCGGTACAGCCAGGCGTCGCGTCCGCGGGCACCGCGCGCGTCACCCTGAAGGTGAAGTACCAGGGTTGCGCCGACCTCGGCGTCTGCTATCCGCCGCAGACGCGCACGCTCACGGTGGCCTTGCCGCCGGTCGCGGCGGCACCCGTTGCGACCGGATTGCCGGGAACCACGACGCGCGCCGGATTGCGCCTGCCGGGCCTTGCGCCCACCGGCCTGGCGGAGCCGCTGCCGGAGGCGCAGGCCTTCGGCTTCGAGGCGATCGTCGGCGACGCCGGCACCGTGCTGATGCGCTTCACCCCGGCGCCGGGCTATTACCTGTACCGCGACCGCAGCAGTTTCCGGATCGAAGGCGCCGCGGGGATTGCTGCCGGCAAGCCACGCTGGCCCGCGGGCGTGCAGCACCGCGACGAGCATTTCGGCGACGTGGTCGTGTACTTCGACCAGGTCGACGTGCCGCTGCCGTTGCAGCGCAAGGCGGGCCCCGCCACCGATGCGCGCGTGGTCGCCACGTTCCAGGGCTGCCAGACCGACGGCATCTGCTATCCGCCGATGACGCGCACGGTGGCGCTGTCGCTGCCGGCCTTCGTGGCTGTGGCGGAATCCACTGCAGGCGCGGCGTCAGCCGCGATCCCGGAATCCACGCACGCTTACGCGGCGCCAATCGCGGCCGACGCCGTCCCCGCGACACCTCCTTCCGCAACAGCCGCCTCCACGATCGCGGGCGCCGGGGCCGAGCCGCTCGCGGAGGACAGCCGGCTCGCCGCGGCGCTCGCGGGCAAGTCGCGCTGGCTGACGTTGCTGGGCTTCTTCGGCGCCGGCCTGCTGTTGGCGTTCACGCCGTGCGTGCTGCCGATGATCCCGATCCTGTCGGGGCTCATCGCGGGCCAGGGCACGCGCCTGGGTACTTCGCGCGCGGTGGTGCTGTCGCTGGTCTACGTGGTCGCCAATGCATTGGTGTTCACCGCCGCGGGCGTGGTCGCCGGCCTGCTTGGCGCCAACCTGCAGATCGTGTTCCAGCAACCGTGGATCATCGCCGCGTTCGCCGCGCTGTTCGTGGCGCTGGCGCTGTCGTCCTTCGGCCTGTACGAACTGCAGTTGCCGATGCCGCTGCGCTCGCGCCTGGGCATGCTCAGCGACCGCCAGCACGGCGGCTCGCTGGCGGGCGTCGCCGCGATGGGCGCGCTGTCGGCACTGGTGGTCGGGCCTTGCGTGGCGCCGCCGCTGGCGGCCGCGGTGCTGTACATCGGCCAGAGCCACGACCCGGTCTTCGGCGGCGCGGCGCTGTTCCTGCTGGCGATGGGCATGGGCGTGCCGCTGCTGTTCTTCGGCGCCGCGGCCGGGCGCGGCATGCCGACCAGCGGGCCGTGGATGACCGCGGTGCAGCGCGTGTTCGGGTTCGTGTTCCTGGGGCTGGCGGTGTGGATGCTGGCGCGGATCCTGCCCGCCGTGGCGGTGCTGGCGCTGTGGGGACTGCTGGCGCTCGCGGCCGCGACCTGGGCGCTGTCGGCCACCGCGCAGTCGCCGCGCACGCGGATGGCGGCGCGTTTCGCCGGCCTGGTGCTGGCGGTGGTCGGCGCGGCTGAACTGCTGGGCGCGCTCGGCGGTGGCCGCGATCCGCTGCAGCCGCTGGCCGGCATGTCCGGCGCGCCGCAAGCGCAGGCGCTGGCGTTCCGCACCATCAAGTCGTCCGCCGACCTCGACCGCGAAGTCGCCGTCGCGCAGGCCGCAGGCAAGCCGCTGCTGTTCGACTTCTATGCCGACTGGTGCGTGAGCTGCAAGGAAATGGAGAAGTACACCTTCACCGATCCGGCGGTGCAGTCCGCGCTGGCGGATTTCGTGCTGCTGAAGGCCGACGTCACCGCCAACGACGCGCTCGACCAGGCGCTGATGAAACGCTTCGGCATCATCGGGCCGCCGGGCACCCTGTTCTTCGCCGATGGCCACGAACGCCGCGAGCTGCGGCTGGTCGGCTACGAGAAGGCGGCGCCGTTCGTGGCGCGGGTGCAGCGCGCCGCCGGCGGCCGCTGACATGCGTCCGTCGACCCGGGTGGTGCTGGTGGCGCTGGTGGCGGGAACGCTGGGTGCGGTCGCCAGCCTGATGACCGCCGGCCCGGGACCTTTCCTGCGCACCGAACTGGGCCAGCGGCTGCTCGGCGCCGGGATGTCGGCGACCGCCCCGGCGCCGCCGGCCGGCGTGACCGTGGCCGCGCGGGGCGACCGCATTCCCGTCCTCGAGTTGCCGGACCTGGCCGGGCGCCGCACCACCCTGGCCTCGCTGCACGCCGGGCGGCCGTTGCTGGTGAACGTCTGGGCCTCCTGGTGCGGGCCCTGCATCGAGGAGATGCCGGAACTGCAGCGCTTCGCCGTGGCCCAGGGACCGGACGGCGTGCAAGTTGTGGGCATCGCTTTGGATGATGCAGCCAACGTCCGCGATTTCCTGCAAAGAATCCCGGTGTCCTATCCGATTCTGCTCGAGGTTCCGGGACCCGCCGACGCCGGGGTACGCCTGGGCAATCCGAAGGGCGTCCTGCCCTACTCGGTGCTGGTTTCCGCCGACGGCCGGCTGCTGAAACAGCGGATCGGTCCCTTCGCCCACGGCGAAATCGATGCCTGGGCGCGCCCGTAGCAAATCAAACAATCGCTTAAATTCCGGCGAACATCGGCGAACTGGACAGCATTGGCGGCATCGCGCAGACTGCGCGTCCCTTCCGCCGACCGGGCTGCATGGCCAAGTTGCTGCTCCTGCACGGTCCCAACCTCAACCTGCTCGGCAGCCGCGAGCCCGGGGTCTATGGCCGCACCACCCTGGCCGAGATCGACGGCGACCTGGCCGCCCGCGCCAGCGCGGCAGGCCACCAGCTGGAGAGCCTGCAGTCCAACAGCGAGTCGGTGCTGGTCGACCGGGTCCAGGCCGCCGGCCGCGACGGGACCGCCTTCATCCTGGCCAATCCGGCCGCCTTCACCCATACCTCGGTCGCCCTGCGCGACGCGCTGGCCGCGGTGGCCATCCCCTTCATCGAGATCCACCTGTCCAACCCGCAGGCACGCGAGCCGTTCCGCCACGCCAGCTATTTCAGCGACCTGGCCGTCGGCATCGTTGCCGGCTTCGGCGCCGACAGCTACCGCTACGCCCTGGACGCGGCACTGGCGCGGCTCGCGCCCGCCGACGCCTGACCCTTTCGGATACCAGCAAAGAGAACCGCCATGGATCTGCGCAAGATCAAGAAGCTCATCGACCTGCTCGAGGAATCCAACCTCGCCGAGATCGAGATCAAGGAAGGCGAGGAATCGGTGCGCCTGGCCCGTTTGCCGCAAGGCGGGGTCGCCGCCGCCATGCCCGCGATGCAGGCCCCGGCGGCGCATGCGCCACAACCGCCGATGCCGATGCAGTCCCCCACCGAAGCCGCCACCGGCGGCCAGCCCAAGACGATCGCCGAGCAGTTCCCCGACGGTGAAGTGGTGCGTTCGCCGATGGTCGGCACCTTCTACGCGTCCCCCGCGCCGGACAAGCCCGCGTTCGTCACCGTCGGCCAGGCGGTCAAGGCAGGCGACACCCTCGGCATCATCGAGGCGATGAAGATGTTCAACCCGATCGAAGCCGACGTCTCCGGCACCGTGCTGAAGATCCTCACCGAGAGCGGCCAGCCGGTGGAGTTCGACCAGCCGCTGTTCGTGATCGGCTGAGGCGCGCGCCATGCCGGCTGGAATCATGCTCGACAAGGTCGTCATCGCCAACCGCGGCGAAATCGCGCTGCGCATCCTGCGCGCCTGCCACGCGCTCGGCATCCGCACGGTCGCGGTGCATTCCACCGTCGACCGCAACCTCAAGCACGTGGCCATGGCGGACGAGTCGGTGTGCATCGGGCCCGCCCCTTCGAACCAGAGCTACCTCGACATGGCGTCGATCATCGCTGCGGCGGAAGTCACCGACGCGCAGGCGATCCACCCCGGCTACGGTTTCCTCAGCGAGAACGCCGACTTTGCCGAAAGGGTCGAGCAGTCGGGCTTCATCTTCATCGGGCCGAAGGCCGAGACCATCCGCCTGATGGGCGACAAGGTCGAGGCGATCCGGGCGATGAAGGAAGCCGGCGTGCCGTGCGTGCCCGGCAGCGGCGGTCCGCTGGGCGACGACAACGAGCCCAACATCGCGATCGCGCGCGAGATCGGTTACCCGGTGATCGTCAAGGCAGCCGGCGGCGGCGGCGGCCGCGGCATGCGCGTGGTCCACACCGAGGCCGCGCTCGGCAACGCCATCGCCACCACCAAGTCGGAAGCCAAGGCCGCGTTCGGCAACGACATGGTGTACATGGAGAAGTTCCTCGAGAACCCGCGCCATGTCGAGATCCAGGTGCTGGCCGACGGCCAGGGCAACGCCATCCACCTGGGCGAACGCGACTGTTCGATGCAGCGCCGCCACCAGAAAGTGGTGGAGGAAGCGCCTGCGCCCGGGATTACCCCGGAACAGCGCGCGGAGATCGGCAAGGTCTGCGTCGACGCCTGCGTCCGCATCGGCTACCGCGGCGCCGGCACGTTCGAGTTCCTGTACGAGAACGGACGCTTCTACTTCATCGAGATGAACACCCGCATCCAGGTCGAGCATCCGGTCACCGAGATGGTCACCGGCATCGACCTGGTGCGCGAGCAGCTGAACATCGCCGCCGGCCGCAAGCTGTCGCTGAAGCAATCCGACATCGTGCTCGACGGCCATGCGATCGAATGCCGGATCAATGCCGAGGATCCGGACAGCTTCCTGCCCTGCCCCGGCCTGATCCAGCACTTCCATGCGCCGGGCGGGCCGGGCGTGCGCGTGGATTCGCACATCTACGAAGGCTACCGGGTGCCGGCCAACTACGACTCGATGATCGGCAAGCTCATCGTGCACGGGCCCGACCGCGCCACCGCGATCGCACGCATGCGCGTGGCCCTGAGCGAGATGGTGGTGGACGGGATCAAGACCAACATCCCGCTGCAGCAGCGGATCATGGCCGACGCCGGCTTCCAGCGCGGCGGCCAGAACATCCACTACCTCGAGAAGCGGCTCGCCGAGCAGAAGGAAAAATCGCTCTCGATCGTGTGAAGGCCGTCGCGCCCCGTCCCCGTTCGGTTTCGTGAGTGTCCTGCCGGCGCCGTTTTCGTCGTATGGCTTCGAAACTCCATTTCGAAACCCGACAGGGCCAAGGACACCATGAACCAACTTCGCGTTTCCTGCATCGCGTTGGCCCTTGCCGCGCTCGCCGCTCCCGGTGCCGGCCGGTCGGCCGGCAAGGACAAGTTGCCGCAGCTGTACATCGACGTCGCCACCCACGACATGGCCGGGATGCCCGGTGGCGGGCTCGGCCGCATGGCGATGGGCATGTTCGGCAAGGGCGAGGTCCGCTACGGCATGACCCGCTACCCCGGCATGCCGGGGCAGTACATGGATATCGCGCTGTACACCGGCGCGAACCCGGCACCCGAAGCCTCGCAAGCGATTCCTTCGGGCCTGCGCCTGGGCAAGAGCCTGCCGCTGCTGCCGCCGCCGCCGGAGCGCGACACCTCCGGCAATGACGGGGGCATGGGCCAGGGGATCGCCGACGGCAATGCGAGCTCGCGGATCCTCATTTACTGGGGTTGCGGCACCGAGGTCCGCAAGGGCCAGCCGCGCGAGATCCGCATCAGCATCAAGAACGGCAAGGCCGACGTCAGCGGTTCGATGCCGCAGGGCCGCAGCTCGCCGGTCAAGGCGATCACGCCCGGCCGCGAGTACGCGCTGTGGCCCAACGAGCGCAGCCACAAGCAGGTGCCCGACCGCGCCTCGCTGGTCGGCGAGCACCAGGTCAGCGGCCCCGGCGTGCCGGAGTCGATGCGCTTCGCAGTGGAACAGGCGCACGATTTCATGCCGAAGATCGCCTTGTCCAGCAGCGGCGGCGGTGCGTCGGCCACCCAACTGAAGTGGAAGCCGGTGGACCGCGCGACGGGTTACTTCCTCAACGCGATGGGCCAGCGCGACGATGCGATCGTGATGTGGAGCAGCGCCGAAATGGCGGAGCCGGGCAGCGGACTGATGGACTACCTGCCGGAAGCCACCGTCGCCAGGTGGATCAAGGAAAAGGTGCTGCTGTCGCCGCAGGTCACCGACTGCGCGATTCCGGCCGGGATCTTCGGCGACGGCGCCGGGCTGACCCAGATGATCGCGTACGGACCGGAGCGCCAGATGGCCTGGCCGCCGAAGCCGGCGAAGGCGCCGGCCTCGTGGCGGCCCGAGTGGGCGCTGCGCGTGCGCACCAAGTCCACCACGATGCTGCCTGGGGGTCTGTCGGGCAGCGGCAACCAGGAAGAACAGTCGCCGGCCGAAAAGATCAATCCGGCGAAACTGCTCAAGGGCCTGTTCGGGCGCTGATCGCCCGGACTTGCCGCGCATGCCCGGGAACGCGGACGATAGCGTTCCGTTCCCGGTGCCGCGCGCATGCCCTTCCTCGAACTTTCCATCCGCTGTCGCGAGAACGAGCAACCGCGCTACGAAAATGCGCTGGAAGACGTCGGCGCGCTCGCGGTGACCCTGCTGGACGCCGACGCCGCCACTCCGAACGAGCGCGCGATCCTGGAACCGGGCGTGGGCCAGACGCCGCTCTGGGGCGAGATTTCGCTGTCGGCCCTGTTCCCGCACGACGCCGATGCACTGATGCTGCTGGCGGCGCTGGAGCGCTTCGATCCTGCCCTTGACTGGACCCGCGCCGGGTTCCGCAGGGTCGAAGACCAGGACTGGGAGCGCGCGTGGATGGACCAGTACGTGCCGCTGCGCTTCGGCACGCGCACCTGGATCGTGCCCTGGAACCATGCACTCCCGGCGGAAGCCGACACGGACGATGCCGCGGTGGTGCGGCTGGATCCGGGCCTGGCGTTCGGCTCCGGCACCCATCCGACCACCTCGCTGTGCCTGCAGTGGCTCGACACACTCGCCGGCGAAGGCACGCTGCGCGATGCGCAGGTGCTCGACTTCGGCTGCGGCAGCGGGATCCTCGCGCTGGCCGCGCTGAAGCTGGGCGCGGCGCGTGCGGTCGGCGTGGACAACGACCCGCAGGCGTTGCTGGCCACCCGCGACAACGCGGAGCGCAACGGCGTGTCGGTGCGGCTGGACGTGTTCGGCCCGGTGGACGAACCCGCGCGCACCTATCCGGTGGTGGTGGCCAACATCCTGGCCTCGGCGCTGGATGCGCTGGCCGACACCCTGGCCGCGCGCGTCGCCACGGGCGGGCGGATCGCGCTGTCGGGCATCCTCGCCGGGCAGGAACCCGCGCTGCTGGCCCGCTACGGCGCCTGGTTCGACCAGCTGCAGGTGGCGCAGGAAGGCGACTGGATCCGTATCGACGGCGTACGGCGCTAACCGATCCGTGGAGCCGAGCCATGCTCGGCTGCATTTCCGGATGCGCAGCCGAGCATGGCTCGGCTCTACAATCCATGCATGCGCCGCTCGCTGCCCAGCTTCATCCGCCCACCCGCCGCCGGCGACCACGACCCGCGCACGCGCGCCGCATGGCGCGGGCCTGCGGCGATCGCTGCGCTGGCGCTGTCGTTGCTGCTGCAGATCCTGCTTGCCGACCGCGCGCAACTCGCGGCCGAAGCGCGCTGGCGGCCAGTGGTCTCGGCGCTGTGCGCGGTGCTGCGCTGCGAAATCCCGGCCTGGCACGAACCTGCGGCCATCACCCTCGTGCGCCGCGACATCCGGCCGCATCCCTCGCGGCCCGGCGCGCTGCATGTCACCGCCAGTTTCCGCAACGACGCACGCTGGGCGCAGGAATGGCCGGTACTGCTGCTGACGCTGTCGGACGTCGACGGCCGCGCGGTCGGCGCACGCGCGTTCCAGCCGCGTGAATACCTCGGCCATGCGCCTGCGGATGCCTTCCTCGCGAGCGGCCAGGCCGCCGAGGTGGCGATGGACATCCTGGAGCCGGCGCCGGGCGTCGTCGCATTCACCTTCGATTTCCAATGAGCGCCGGGAACACGGTCCGCATGGCACCTGCGACCGCACCGCGCTAGACTTTCTCCCCCGCCGGGCGCACCGGCGGTGATGGTCATGTCGCAGGGGAACTGCTTGAACGCCGCCGATCGCAACGAACCCGTCCGCACCGGCCCGCGTCCGCCGTTGCGGGAGCATGTCGCCAACTCGGTACGGCGTTACCTGCGCGACCTCGATGGTTGCGATGTCAACGATCTCTACGAAATCGCGCTGCGCGAACTCGAGATCCCGCTGTTCGCGGAAGTGCTGAACCATTGCGAGGGAAACCAGAGCCGCGCCGCGGCGATGCTGGGCATCCACCGCGCCACCCTGCGCAAGAAGCTGCGCGACTACGGGATCGACTGAACGCATGGGTGACGACCTCGTGCGCGTACGCCGCGCGCTGCTTTCCGTGTCCGACAAGACCGGGCTGCCGGATCTTGCCCGGACGCTGGCGGCCCACGGCGTGGAGTTGCTGTCCACCGGCGGCACCGCCAGCGCCCTGCGCGAGGCCGGGCTGGCGGTCACCGACGTCAGCCAGGCCACCGGCTTCCCGGAAATGATGGACGGGCGGGTCAAGACCCTGCACCCGGTGGTCCACGGCGGACTGCTGGGCCGCGCCGGCACCGACGATGCGGTGATGGCCGAGCACGGCATCCCCCCGATCGACCTGCTGGTGCTGAACCTGTACCCGTTCGAGCTGGTGTCGGCCGATCCGTCCAGCCCGCTCGACGAGATCGTCGAGAACATCGACATCGGCGGCCCGGCGATGCTGCGCTCGGCGGCCAAGAACTTCGCGCGGGTGGCGGTGGCGACCGATCCCGCGCAGTACGCCGGCATCGTCGCCGAGCTCGGGGCCAACGAGGGCGCGCTGTCGGCGAAGACGCGCTTCGCGCTGTCGGTCGCCGCATTCAACCGCGTCGCCCAGTACGACGCCTGCATCAGCGACTACCTGTCGTCGCTGCAAGGCGACGGCTCGCGCGCATTGTTCCCGGCGCAGCAGAACAGCAACTTCGTCAAGGTGATGGACCTGCGCTACGGCGAAAACCCGCACCAGCGCGGCGCGTTCTACCGCGACCTGTACCCGGTGCCCGGAACGCTCGCGACCTTCACCCAGCTGCAGGGCAAGGAACTGAGCTACAACAACCTGGCCGACGCCGATGCCGCCTGGGAATGCGTGCGCCAGTTCGCGCAGCCGGCCTGCGCGATCGTCAAGCACGCCAATCCCTGCGGCGTGGCCGAGGGCAAGGGCTGCGCCGATACCTACGAGGCCGCATACGCCACCGACCCGACCTCGGCCTTCGGCGGCATCATCGCCTTCAACACCCCGCTCGACGCGGCGACCGCGACGACCCTCCTGGACCGCCAGTTCGTCGAAGTGCTGATCGCGCCGGACTACGAGGACGGGGCGCTGGCGTACGCGAAGAAGAAAGCCAACGTGCGCGTGCTGCGCATCCCGCACGGGGACGGCCGCAACAATTTCGACGTCAAGCGCGTGGGCTCGGGCCTGCTGATGCAGACCAGCGACATCCGCGAGGTGACGCGCGACGAACTCGGGGTGGTGACGCAGCGCGCGCCTACCGCGCAGGAACTCGACGACCTGCTGTTCGCCTGGCGGGTGGCCAAGTACGTGAAGTCCAACGCGATCGTGTATGCGAAGGACCTGCGCACGGTCGGCATCGGCGCCGGGCAGATGAGCCGCGTGGTCTCGGCCAGGATCGCCGCGCTCAAGGCCGAAGAGGCCGGACTCGCGGTGCCGGGATCGGTGATGGCGTCCGACGCCTTCTTCCCGTTCCGCGACGGCATCGACGCCGCGGCCGCGGCCGGCATCCGCGCGGTGATCCAGCCCGGCGGCTCGATGCGCGACAAGGAAGTGATCGCCGCCGCCGACGAACATGGCATCGCCATGGTGTTCACCGGCATCCGCCACTTCAGGCACTAGCACGATGAAGATCCTGGTCATCGGCTCCGGCGGACGCGAACATGCGCTGGCGTGGAAGCTGGCGCAGTCGCCGCGCGTCAGCAGCGTGTTGATCGCTCCCGGAAATGCCGGCACCGCGCATGAAGGCAAGTGCCGCAATGTCGGCGTCGCCGCCGGCGACATTGACGGGCTGCTCGCGCTGGTCGAGCACGAAGGCGTCGCGGTCACCGTGGTCGGGCCCGAGGGCCCGCTGGTGGCGGGCGTGGTCGACGCGTTCCGCGCCCGCGGCCATCGCATCTTCGGACCCACCGCGGCGGCCGCGCAGCTGGAAGGCAGCAAGGCCTTCGCCAAGGATTTTCTCGCGCGGCACGGCATTCCCACCGCGTACTACGCGGTGCATACCGAGGTCGATGCTGCGCTCGCTTACGTGCGTGGCAAGGGTGCACCCATCGTGGTCAAGGCCGACGGCCTCGCTGCGGGCAAGGGCGTGATCGTGGCGACGACGCTGGAGGAAGCCGAAGCGGCCGTGCGCGACATGCTCGCCGGCAACGCCTTCGGCGCCGCGGGCGCGCGGGTGGTGATCGAGGAATTCCTCGATGGCGAGGAAGCCAGCTTCATCTCCATCGTCGACGGCACCACGGCATTGCCGATGGCGACGTCGCAGGACCACAAGCGCGTCGGCGACGGCGACACCGGCCCCAACACCGGTGGCATGGGCGCGTACTCGCCGGCGCCGGTGGTGACGCCAGAAGTACATGCAAGAGTGATGCGCGAGGTGGTCGAGCCGACCGTGCGCGGCATGATCGCCGACGGCGTGCCCTTCACCGGCTTCCTCTATGCCGGCCTGATGATCGACCAGGCCGGCGCGCCGAAGGTGATCGAGTTCAATGTCCGCTTCGGCGATCCCGAGACGCAACCGGTAATGCTGCGGCTGCGGTCGGATCTGCTCGATCTGGTCGAGGCCGCGATCGATGCGCGCCTGCGCGGCGTCGAGGCGCAGTGGGATCCGCGGCCGAGCCTGGGCGTGGTGATGGCTGCGGAAGGTTATCCCGGTACGCCGCGCACCGGCGACGTCATCAATTCCATCGACGCGCCCGATGTCGACGACACCAAGGTCTTCCACGGCGGCACCCGGCTCGAGGGCGGGCATGCCGTCACTGCCGGCGGCCGCGTGCTGTGCGTGTGCGC
>JAKFCN010000039.1:0-34739 GCA_036676625.1 Lysobacter sp.
CGATGCGGTTGTACAGCGGCGACTCGTTGACATCGATGCAGTAGTGCGAGGCCTGCATCGCGGCGTAGGGCAGGGCGGTGCTTGCGTTGTTCGCGTAGCCGAACGCAGTGCCGATGGCGAACATGCCCGCCGGTGCACGGCCGTCACCCTCGCGCTTCTGTACTCCCGGCTGCGCGGCATGCAGGCCCAGGCCCCAGGCCGCACCGGCGCGGCCGATCATGACCGGCGCTGCGACGCCGACCTGTCGCCACCCGTCCGCGGAGCGTTCGTAGCGCCGCAGCATGCCGTGGTTGCTGTCCCAGCCCGGGGTGGTCACCAGTACCAGCTGCCGCGACTGCCGCCAGCGCGCGGCAGGATCGGCGGCGTCGCCGATGTGCGCGCAACCGGCAAGTGCGGCGAGCGCAACGGCAAGCAGCAGCGTGAAGCCAGTGGGGCGGGTCGATGCGTTGGTACTCGGCATGGTCGTCATCGATCTCGTTCAGGGATCCAGCATCGGCTGGATCCGTTCGAGGTTGGCCTGCAGCTGTGCAAGGCGATTGCCGCGTCCCTCGCACAACAGCACGAACACGCGGTCGAGCAGGTGTTGCAGTCCGGCATGGTAGAGCAGGGGTTCGATGTACGGGCGTTCGTCATGCGCGGATACCAGCAGCGCCATGTCGGCATGCGCACGCAACGGGTTGGAGGTGTGCCGCGTCACGGTCACGACCTTGCCCTTCTGCTCGCGGAAATAGCGGCTGATATGGCAGAGCGCCGGCTGCTTGCCGTGCTCGGAAAACACCAGCAGCACGTCGCCCGCGCCAGCCGCGGACACGCTCGCGGCCATGTGCGCGGTGTCGAAGTTGTGCACGGTGAGGATGCCGAGCAACGACAGCTTCAGGGCGAATGCGCGCGCGTGGATGTCGTCCTCGCCGAGCCCGATCAGGAACACCTTGCCGGCCATGCCCAGCGATGCGGCCACCGCGTCGATCGCGGCAGGCGGGTTGATCAGGCGCGTTTCTTCTTCCGCCTCCGACTTCAGCCGCCAGAGATTGCCGGCCAGGACGCTGTGCGAATCGCGCGCGCTCGTCTTCGTGGCGGGGCCGCCGTCGATGTTCTCGGCGCGGGCGGTAGCCTCGCCGATCGAATACTTCAGGTCCGGATACCCCTTGAACCCGAGCTTCTGGCAGAACTTGACCACGCTCGACTGGCTGATGCCGAGGGCGTCCGCGAGTTGCTGCGACGAGTAGTCGCGCAGCAGCCGCGCGTTGTCGAGGATGAAGTCGGCGATGCGGCGCTCGATTGCCGACATCTGGTCGCGCTCGGCGCGGATCTTGAGCAGCGGCGGCATGTCAGCGGACGGCACGGCCATCGGTGCCGCGGCCGTTGGATGCACGGCCGTCAGAAGGAATGGGCTCAAGCCCGCGGATCTCGCGTATGCCGAGGCCCGGGGCGTTGGTGATCGAGATCTCCGACTCGTTGAACACCACGCCGCCGTCGACCGGGTTGGTCGCGCACAGCGACGGCCCGTCGAGGTCGACCTTGGTGATGACGTCGGACTTGGCCACCGCCACGTGCACCGCGGCCGCGACGCTGATGCTGGTCTCGAGCATGCAGCCGATCATGCAGTCGACGCCGTGCATCGCGGCGATGTCGGCGATCCGGATCGCGTTGGAGATGCCACCGGTCTTCATCAGCTTGATGTTGATGATGTCGGCGGCGCGCATGCGGATCAGCTCGATCACCTCCATCGGCCCGAACACGCTCTCGTCGGCCATGATCGGCGTATGTACGCGCTCGGTGACGTAACGCATGCCTTCCAGGTCCTGCGCCTTGACCGGCTGCTCGACCAGTTCCAGCCGGACGCCGGCGTCCTCCAGTGTCTGGATCGCGAACACCGCCTGTTTCGCGGTCCAGCCCTGGTTGGCGTCCAGGCGCAGCAGGGCGCGGTTCTCGACCGCGGCGTAGATCGCCTTGATGCGTTCGATGTCGACGCCGATGTCCTTGCCGACCTTGATCTTCAGCGACTCGAAGCCGCGGTCCACCGCCGCGACGGAGTCGGCCACCATCTTGTCGATGTAGTCGACGCTGATGGTGATGTCGGTGGTGATCACCGGGTCGCCGCCGCCCAGCAGCTTGTACAGCGGCGCGCCGTACAGCTGGCCCCAGAGGTCGTAGACCGCGATCTCGACCGCGGCCTTGGCGCTGGAGTTCTTCTCCATCGCACCCTGGATCAGGTGGGTGATGCGGTTGAGGTTGGCGATCTCCTGGCCGATCAGACGCGGCGAGATGTAGTGGCGCACGGCGTCCATGATCGAGCCGTGGGTGTCGCCGGTGATCACCGCGGTGGCCGGCGCGCTGCCGTAGCCGACCTGGCCGGTGTCCGTGCGCACCATCACCACGATGTCCTCGACCTGCTCGACCGTGCGCAGCGCGGTCTTGAACGGTGTCTTCAGCGGCACCCGCAGCATGCCGAAGCCGATGTCGGTGATCTTCATTTGTCTTTTGCCACCCGGACGATGTTGGTGATGCGGTCGATGTAGTCGTGGTCCTTGCTGCCGCGCAGCGGGACCAGCGGCGTCAGCGACACGCCATTGAGGTGCATGGAATGCAGTTCGCCGTCGGCGCCGAGGAAGCTGCCGCCGTTGGTGTCGTGGATCACGTAGGGCATGCCGTCGATGCGGCCGACGAACATCATCACGTGCCCCGGGATGTAGATCAGGTCGCCCACGTCCAGCGCGGCGACCGCGGCCATGCGCTTGTCGCGGCCGTCCGTCGGCTCGAAATGGGTGCGCGCGAACGCCGGGCTCACCGACTGGTCGCTGGTGTTGCGCGGCATCTGCACGCCCATGCTGCGGTAGACCTCGGAGACGAAGCCGCTGCAGTCGCGCGCGTTGTAGGAATGGCCCCAGCCGTAGCGCTCGCCGAGGAACTTGAACGCCTGGCGGATGATGTTGGCGCGGGTCAGCGGCAGGTAGTCGGCCGCGGTGTCGGTGTTGCGTTGCAGCAGCGCCGGGGCGAAGCCGAGATTGCCGTCGCCATTGCGGACCGGCAGCTCCACGATCCACGAGGTGTAGGGATGCTGGCCGTTGACCGGCCGATCGAGGGCGGCGTCCGCGAGCGGCACCCGCACGCCCATGTCCAGTTGCAGTTCCGACAACTGCGGCTGCTCGCGGGTGAACACGGTGCGTACCTTGGCGCCGGTCACGACCCGGTAGGGCGCTTTGGCCGCGTGCGCGAACACCGCATCGGCGTCGCCCGCGGCGACGAAGCGCGCCTCGATCCAGGCCGCGTAGCGCGGGCTCACCACGAACAGCCACTTGCCGTCGCGGCTGGCGTGCACGATCGCCACCGGCGTGCCCGGGAACAGCGCGCTTTCCTGGAAGCGGTCGATGTCGCTGTCGTCGTCGCTGCTGAAGACACGCAGCGCGGTGGGGAAGCTGCGCAAGGCCGCGCGCTGCAGGACCATGCCGTAGCGGGTCGGCTGGCTGGCGGGAATGGCGCCGAGGTTGGCATTGGCGACGATCGCGTCGATCGCGGTCGCCGGCACCGGCTTGCCCTGCTCGTCGTAGAGCGCACGCCCGGGCCGCTGCGACAGCCCTTCGACCCAGCCGGCGACCTGCGCCCGATCGAGCGTCGCCGGCAGGGCGCGCAGGTCGTGCATCGAATCGTCGACCTGGAACAGGCTGGCGTTGCGCGCGTCGATCGCGGCGCGATCCAGCAGTACCTGGTCGGGTGCCTGCAGCCGTGCGACCCACGGCTCCGGCGACAGGTAGGCGTCCTCGACGCCGATGACGCCGCTTGCGGGAACGGCGAGTTCGCTCGCGGCCGTGGCCGGCAGCGCGAGCGCGAGCGCCGTGGCGAGCAGGAGGGACGGGAATCGCATGATGTGCACCTCGGACAGGACCTCAGACCGGAGCCATTGAAGAAAGCACCGTGGCCATCAACAGGCCGAAGCCGGTACCAAGGATATAGCCCAGCAGCGCCAGCAGCACGGCCACCGGCACCAGCGCGGCCGAATAGGTCGCGGCCAGGATCGGGCAGGCGGCCACGCCGCCGACATGCGCGAGCGAAGAGATTCCACACAGGTACATGTCGAAATGGAACAGGCGCGCGGCCAGCAGCATCAGCGCGGCATGGATCGCGAGGATGCACACGCCGCACAGCAGGTACAGCGGTGCGGTCGAGATGCCGCTGAAGTTGCTCTGCGAGGCCATCACCGCCACCACGAAGATCAGCAATGCGCTGGACAGCTGGTTGGCGCCCGGGAAGCGCGCCAGCGGCGTGTGCGCCACCACCAGCCCGGCGATGGTGGCCAGGATGATCGTCCAGGTCATCGCGCTGACCATGCCCGAGGCGGGCAGCATCGTCGCCAGCCACGCCGACAGCACCGTGGCGCCCAGCGCCATCGCCAGCCACAGCAGCACCGCATCGGGAGTGACCGGGGCGGTGGTGCGGATCGGCGCCACCACCATGTCGGCACTGGAGCGCGCCCGGGTCCAGCGGTTGAAGGCGGGTGCCAGCTTCGCCAGCGAGAACAGCAGCGCCACCCACATCGAGTAGCAGACGGCGTCGGTCAGCAGCGCCAGCGCCAGCGCGTCGTCCGACATCCCGATCGCCTGTTTCACCGCGACCAGGTTGGCGGTGCCGCCCATCCAGCTGCCGCTGACCGCCGCAAGCGGCTGCCAGCCGTCGGCCGCCGGCAGCCAGTGGCGGAAGGCGAGGTAGGTGAGCACGAAGCCGATGAACAGGCTGATCGAAGTGCAGAAGAACACCGCCAGCACCCGTGGCCCGAGCGCGAAGATCGCACGCAGGTCGCAGTTGACCATCAGCAGGAAGATCAGGGCCGGCACCAGTTGCTTGATCAGCAACCCTTGCGCCGCCTTGATCTCGGGCGTGACCTGCCACAGGCCGATCACGGCCAGCGCGGTGAGCGACAGGTACACCAGCACGATCGGCGGGAACACGGCGAAGAACTTCCACCCGGTGCGCCGTTCCAGTGCCGGGAAAATACCGGCCGCCAGCAGCATGACCGCCAGGTATGGCCAGACCGTTTGAATCATCGATGCCCCTTTTTCCTGCACTGCAACATAACCGCGGACGGCGCTTTTGTGCACTGCGGAATAGCTGATTCGTGAAACTTATACGCTAAGAATAAATTATTGACCAGCCCTCGGACGCATGTTACACAGGCATGAATTTGCCGATCGTCGGGGGACGTTTCGGGTGCATACCGCTCCAGTCGACGCTGTTCCCATCCATGTGCACACGATGCGCCGACATCGTCGGCACGGGTATGCGTTGCTGTTGCTGCTGGCCGGAAGCGTGGCCGCCGCAGCGGCGGCCACCGGCGATGCCGGCGGTGCGGTGCTGCAGGCGGCGATCGCGCAGGTCGATGCGGGCGATTTCGCCGGCGCGGAAGCGGCGATCGCCGCAGCGCTGCCCGCTGCCACGCCGTCCGATGCGCGCGCGCTGCAGTACCAGCGCGAGCGCATGCGCCGCATCCGCCTGGATTTCGGCCAGGACGCGGATGCCGTCGAAGCACGCGTGCGCAGGCAGATCCCGGACCTCACCGGCGACGAGTTCGCGCGCTGGGACGCGCAGGGCCTGTTCGAGCGCATGGACATCGATGGCCGGCGCCTCTATTTCAACCGCACCGCGTCGAACCTGTTCCGGATCAGCGCCGAGGCGCGCGCACGTCGCGCGGATCCGCAGCCTTTCGCCGGCAGCCCGCTGGAATCGGCCAATCCGCATCACCGCGAAGTGGTCGCGCTGGCGCGCGCGCGGCATTCCGACAGCGTCGCGCCGCATCGCGTGCGCATCACCCAGTCGCTCGCCGTCGACGCCGATGCGGTGCCGGCCGGCGAGACCGTGCGCGCCTGGATCCCGTATCCGCGTGCCATTCCCGGCCAGCAGGACGACATCCGTTTCGTCTCCAGCGAGCCCGCCGCGCACGACATCGCGCCGGAGCCGACGCTGCAGCGCACCGTGTACCTCGAGAAGCCCGCGCGGGCCGGCAAGAAGACTGAATTCTCGGTCACCTACGAATTGACGCTGTCGGCGCGGCACTTCGACGTGGACGCCGGCAAGGTCGTGGCGGCGGATATCACTTCGGATCTCGCCCCGTTCGTGGCCGAGCGTGCGCCGCACGTGGTGTTCACCGACGACCTGCGCGCGTTCTCGCGCCAGGTGGTCGGCAACGAGGCCAACCCGTGGCGGATCGCGCAGAAGCTCTATGCCGCGGTCGACCGCATCCCATGGGCCGGCGCCCGCGAGTATTCCACCATCTCCAACATCAGCGACTACGCGCTGCATGCCGGCCATGCCGACTGCGGACAGCAGACGCTGCTGCTCATCGCCCTGCTGCGGCTCAACGGCATCCCGGCGCGCTGGCAGTCGGGAATGATGTTCGCCGACAACGGCGGCGCATCCGACAATTACTGGAACCTGCACGACTGGGGCCAGCTGTACATCGCGCCCTACGGCTGGATGCCGATGGACGTCACCTTCGGCCGCCTCGACGACCCGGATCCCGCGGTCGCCGGCTTCTACCTGGGCGGCCTCGACGCCTGGCGCATCGCATTCAACGACGACTACAGCCGGCCCTTCGCGCCGGCAAAGCAGCATTTCCGTTCCGAAACGGTGGACCTGCAACGCGGGGAAGTCGAGTGGAGCGGCGGCAACCTGTACTTCAACCAGTGGGACTACGACTTCGTAGCCACGCCACAACCATCAGCACCGATCGGGGAGAGGATATGAGCAGCACCCGCAACTTGCGCAAGTCCGTACTTTGCATGGCGATGGGGCTATGCCTGTCGTCGATGGCCCTCGCCCCGGCACTCGCGCAGAGCGCCACCGGTGCGGTGGCAGGCCGCGCCAGCTCCGGCGACCAGATCACGGTCGTCAATACCGGTACCGGCCTGAGCCGTACCGTCACCACCGACGCGGACGGCAGCTATCGCGTGAGCCAGTTGCCCGTGGGCGATTACAGCCTGCAGGTCGTCCGCAACGGCCAGAACATCGGCACGCCGATCGCGGTCAACGTGGGGCTGGGCGGTACCACCACGGTCAACCTGGGCAGCGGGGGCAACGTCGCCAACCTCGATGCGGTCCAGGTGGTGGGTTCGCGCGTCGTCAACCGGGTGGACGTGCATTCCACCGAGTCGGCGACCAACGTCACCCGCGAGGAGTTGGCCAGGCTGCCGGTGGACCAGGGCGTCGCCTCTGTCGCGCTGCTGGCGCCGGGCGTCCAGGCCAGCCCGGTGTTCGGGCGCGAGTTGTCGTTCGGCGGTTCGTCGGTGGCGGAGAACGCCGTCTACATCAACGGGCTCAATGTCACCGATGTCTACAACCGGCGCGGGTTCTCCTCCACGCCGTTCGCGTTCTTCGAGGAATTCCAGGTCAAGACCGGCGGCTACTCGGTGGAGTTCGGCCGCAGCACCGGCGGCGTCATCAACGCGGTGACCCGTTCGGGTACCAACGAGTTCCAGGGCGGCACGCAGCTGACCTTCGAACCGGCGGCGTGGCGCGAGTCGCCCGGCGACCACTACCACCCGGACGGCACCACCCATTCGCGCGGCAGCCAGGACAAGTCGAGCTTCACCAAGGCCAACGTCTGGGCCTCCGGCCCCATCGTCAAGGATCGCCTGTTCTTCTTCGGCATGTACGAGGCGCGGGATTCCGACAGCCGCTTCACCAATGCCAGCGGCAGCCAGTGGTTCGACTCGAAGTCCGACAACGGGTTCTGGGGCGCCAAGCTCGACTGGAACCTGACCGACAACCACCTGATCGAGCTGATGGCGTTCTCGGACGAGGCGGATTCGACCACCAGCAGCTACGGCTACGATTGGGACACCAGGACGGTGGGCGACTACGGCGGCGACAGCCACGCGGAGAGCGGCGGCCGCAACTGGTCCGTCACCTATACCGGCCACTTCACCGATTCCTTCGTGGCCAAGGCCATGTACGGCATCAACGACCGCAACAGCCTGGCCTTCTCGGACTTCGACGAACTGTGCAGCGACGTCTGGGCGGGCAGCAGCTATTCGCCGTACCTGGCGGCGCTGCCCGACTTGCCCTTGGGCTGCCACCCGACCGGCAACCGCGTCAACACCATCCAGGATGAGCGCGAGGCCGTGCGGCTGGACTTCGAGTGGGCCCTCGGCGACCACCTGTTCCGCTTCGGTTTCGACCGCGAGATCATGCAGACCGACCAGACCCTGCGCGAACCCGGACCGACCGGCATCAGCTACCAGGCGATCGGCGTCGACCCGGGCGACGAACTCGACAACGGCGCGACGGTCCCGGCCGGCGTCGACCAGATGCTGGTGGGGCGCCGCTACATCAAGGGCGGCAGCTTCGAGACGGAGGCGAGCGCGTTCTACCTCGAGGACATCTGGAACGTCACTCCGAACCTGCTGCTGACCCTCGGCGTGCGCATGGACAGCTTCACCAACCGTGCGGCCTCGGGCGACGCCTTCATCGACGTCGACAATCTGATCGCACCGCGCATGGGTTTCTCCTGGGACATGAAGGGGGACGGCAGCACCAAGCTGTACGGCAACGTGGGCCGCTACTACCTGCCAGTCACCAACAACATCAACGTCAACTTCGCCGGCGGCCTGACCGACGAAGAGATCTTCTACGTCCTCGACGGCTGGACCACGGAGGAGAACCCGATCACCGGATCTTCCTACCTCGCGCCGATCATCGGCACCCAGGTGGGCGGTGTCGACACCTCGGGCAACGTGGTCGTCGACGATCTGCGCCAGGGCGTGGACCGGGACATCGATGCGGTCTACCAGGACGAGGCGATCCTGGGCTACCAGAGCATGATCAACCAGGCCTGGTCGTGGGGTGTCAACGGCACCTATCGGCGCCTGACCAGCGCGCTGGACGACATCCTCATCCGGCACACGCCGTGCGGGCCGACCAACAGGAACGTGTGGGTGATCGGCAACCCGGGTGAGGACATGACCATCTGGGGCGACGGCAGCATCGGCTGCGCGACCGAGGGCTGGATCACCATCGATACCTCCGTCGACGGCTACCAGAAGAGCAACGGCGAGGTGGTCGGCTACGACGATCCGGAGCGTACCTACAAGGCGCTGGAGCTCCAGATCGACCGTGCCTGGGACGGCAAGTGGGCGTTCAATGCCTCGTACCTGTGGTCGAAGTCGGAAGGCAATTTCGAGGGGCCGGTCAATTCCGATACGCGTTACGGCGACACCGGCATGGTCCAGTACTTCGACCATCCGGCGGGGACCGAGCGTTACGGCGACCTGTTCAACGACCATCGCCACCAGATCAAGCTGCGTGGCAGCTACGCGCTGAACGAGATGTTCACCTTCGGCGGCACCCTGCAGGCGATGTCGGGCGGTCCGATCACGGCCTTCGGCGTGGCGTGGCCCGGGGACACGCGCGGTGCCGGCAGCTTCACTTCGGAAACCAGCGGCGCCGGTTCGGGCTGGATCTGCAGGGAGAACTGCTCGGGTCCGGTCGCTGGCCGGGTATTCGAGTGGACCGATCGCGGCGCGTTCGGCCGGATGCCGTGGACCTGGACGCTGGGCGCCAACGTGACCTGGACGCTCCCGGTGGAAGGCATCGACCTCAAGGCGAAGTTCTCGGTCTACAACCTCACCGACAACCAGACCTATACCAACGTCCATTCGCGCTACGAGTCCTCGCCTGGCGTGTACCGGGGCACCTTCGGCGACCCCATCGCCTGGCAGTCGCCGCGCTACATGCAGATGGTCGTGACCTACAACTTCTGAGGTATACCCCTGGGCGGCCCGCTGGTCGGGCCGCCATTTTTTTGGGCGAAGGAAAAGCGAGACATGCACAACTGCGAAGGCGTCGAGCTGGCTGCACTGGCCGGGCACGAAGGCACGCCGCTGCATGTGTATTCGGCCGCGGCGATCCGTGAACGGGTGCACGGCCTGCAGGCCGCGCTGGGCGGGCTGGACGCAACGGTCTGCTATGCGGTCAAGGCCAACAGCAACCAGGCGATCCTGCGGTTGATGGCCGATGCCGGCGCCGGCGCCGACATCGTCTCCGGCGGCGAACTGTGGCGCAGCCTGCGCGCCGGCATCCCCGCGGACCGCGTCGTGTTCTCCGGCGTCGGCAAGCGCGCGGACGAAATCGCGCAGGCGCTGGAAGCGGGCGTGGCCCGCTTCAACGTGGAATCGCGGGCGGAACTCGACCTGTTGCAGGACATCGCGTCGGCACGCGGCGAGGTCGCGCGCGCTTCGGTACGCATCAACCCGGACGTGGACGCGTTGACCCACGCCAAGATTTCAACCGGCAAGTCCGAGAACAAGTTCGGTGTGTCGATCGCGGAGGCGCGGTCGTGGTTCGACACCGCGGCGCAGCGGCCTGGCGTGCGCCTGGACGGCCTGCACATGCACATCGGCTCGCAGATCCTGCAGCTGGGGCCGATCCGGCAAGCCTTGCAGCGGCTGGCCGGGTTCTGGCGCGAGCTTGCGGCGGCCGGCCACGAAGTGGCCAGCATCGACGTCGGCGGGGGCCTCGGGGTGCGTTACCGCGAGGGCGAGCAGGCGCTGGCCGCGGCCGATTACGTGGCGGAGATCCGCACCGCGTTGCGGGGATTCGAAGGCCGCATCCTGCTCGAGCCGGGCCGCTATCTGGTGGCCGAGGCCGGCCTGTTGCTGACCCGTGCGCTGCTCACCAAGCAAGGCGAGCAACGCAACTTCCTGGTGCTGGACGCGGCCATGAACGACCTGCTGCGGCCCAGCCTGTACGACGCCTGGCACGACATCGAGCGCGTCGGCGATGCCGCCGGGCGCGGGGCGGTGGTGTACGACGTGGTCGGCCCGGTATGCGAGACCGGGGATACCTTCGCGGTGGCCCGCACGCTGCCGCGCTGCGATGCCGGCGACCTGCTGGCGATCCGTGCAACCGGGGCCTACGGTGCGTCCATGGCTTCGACCTACAACTCGCGGCCGCTGGCGGCCGAGGTTCTGGTCGACGGCGACCGGTACGCGGTCGTGCGCCGGCGGCAATCGTTCGATGAGATGATCGCCGGGGAACAACCGGCGGGGGAGTGGAAGGCACCATGAAGACACGCATGCATTTCCTGGGCGCTGCCCTCGCGACGGCGATGCTCGCCGGTTGCGCGCACCAGCCGGCGCAGGACGCCGCCGCGGCACCGCTCACGCTCGACACCCATGTCGACATTCCGCTGGACTACATGCGCGAGCCGCGCTTCGACGCCGGCGGCGACAGCGACCTCCAGGTCGACCTCGGCAAGATGGAGCGCGGCGGGCTGGATGCCGCGTTCTTCGTGATCTACGTGGGGCAGGGGCCGCTGACGCCGGAAGGCTACGCCGACGCCGTCGCCCAGGCCGAGCGCAAGTACTCGGCGATCGAGCTGATGCTGGCGAAGTACCCGGACCGCATCCGCGCGGCGACCACGCCGCAACAGGTGCGCGACAACCACGCGCAGGGCCTGCTCTCGGCCATGATCGGGGTCGAGAACAGCTATTCGCTCGGCCACGACCTTGCCCGCATCGACGCCGGCTACGCCCGCGGCGCGCGCTACCTGGGCCTGGTGCACGTCGGCAACAACGACCTGTGCAGCAGCGCCAACCCGGACATCGGGCAGGGCGAGCCGCCGTTGAACAGCGCCGCGGACGCGGGCATGAGCGACTTCGGCCGCGCCGCGGTGGCGCGCGCCAATGCGCTCGGCATGATGGTCGATATCTCTCATGCCTCCGACAAATGCGTGCGCGATGCGCTGGCGGCGTCGAAGGCGCCGATCATCGCCTCGCATTCCTCGGCCCGCGCCCTGGTCGACGTGCCGCGCAACCTGCCCGACGACCTGCTGCGCGCCATCGGCGAGGACGGCGGCGTGGTCCAGGCCGTGGCCTACAAGGAATTCGTCAAGCACGATCCGGCGCGCGCCGCCGCGGAGAAGGCGTTGCAGGCCGAGGTCGCGCGCCAGGCCGGCGCGGCCGAGTACGACGACGCCAAGTTCGACCATCTGCCGGCGATGATCGAAGGCATGGCCCGGATCGAGCGCGAGCATCCGCTCGCCAGCCTCGATCAGTACCTCGACCACATCCAGCACATCGCCGAGGTCGCCGGCATCGACCACGTCGGCATCGCCGCCGACTTCGACGGCGGCGGCGGCGTCACCGGCTGGATGGATGCCTCGCAGACCGGCAACGTGACCGCCGGGCTGCGCGCGCGCGGTTTCAGCGAGGCCGACATCGCGAAGATCTGGAGCGGCAACCTGTTGCGGGTCTGGCAGGCCGCCATCGACGAGGCCGCCCGCGAGCGCGGCGAAGCCCCATGAAGCGCTTGTTGGAACTGGCGTTGCTGCTGCTCGCAGGGGCTGCGGGAGCGGCGTCGGCCGCGATCCCGGAAACCACGCCCCCCTCGGATCCGATGCTCGACGCCACCGTCGAAGCCGCCATCGCCCGCTACCACCTGCCCGGCATCGCCGTCGGCGTGATCGAGGACGGCAGGATCGCCTACGCCCGCGGTTTCGGCGAGACCGTGGCAGGCTCCGGCGACCCGGTCACCACGAAAACCCTGTTCAAGATCGCTTCCAACAGCAAGGCGATGACCGCCAGCGTGCTGGCGCGGCTGGTGCAGGCGGGCAAGCTGCACTGGGACGATCCGGTGGTGAAGTACCTGCCCGACTTTGCGATGCACGATCCGTGGGTGACGCGGCACATGACCGTGCGCGATCTGCTGGTGCACAACAGCGGCCTGCCGGAGGGCGGCGGCGACTTGATGCTGTGGCCGGAACCGAACCTGTTCACCCGCGCCGACATCGTGCACGGACTGAAGCACATCGAGCCGGCCTACGGGTTCCGCGCCGGATACGCCTACGACAACCTGCTGTACGTGGTCGCCGGTGAAGTGGCCGCCGCCGCGGGCGGCGCCTCCTACGAAGAACTGGTGCGCCGCGAGCTGCTGCAGCCGCTGGGCCTGGACGGTTGCCGGGTCGGCGAGTTCAGCCGCGCCGGAGCGGGCAGCGTCGCCCAGCCGCACATGCGCAGCGGCGATGGCAACGTCGCGATGCGCCAGGACGGCGACCTGGTGCCGGCGATCACCTCGGCCGCCGCGGGCGGCATCCGTTGCGGCCTCGACGACATGCTCGACTGGGCGATGAACTGGCTGGAGCCGACCCCGGCACAGCTGCAGTGGCTGGGTCCGCAGCAGCGCGCCGAGATGTGGAAGGCGCGCACCCCGATGCCGATCTCGCGCTTCCGCAGGCAATGGGACGACACCCACTACTACGCCTACGCCTATGGCTTCCGTGTCGCCGATGCGGACGGCGAGTGGACGGTGTCGCACACCGGCACCCTCGGCGGCATGTATTCGATGATGATGCTGTTGCCGGACCGCAAGTCCGGGTTCGTGTTCATGATCAACGGCGATGGCGGCACCGCGCGCACGGTGCTCGGCGAGGTGCTGCTCAAGCGGTTCACCCGGCCGGACGACGAGCGCGGCTTCGACGATTTCGCCGAAGAAATGGAGCGGCCCGCGCCGGCCGCGCCCACGGCGACTTCGAAACCGGAGGTGCCGGACATCGCCGCGCGCAAGCCGGTCTCCGCCGCGCGGATGCAGTCGTGGCTCGGCGTCTGGCGCGATCCGTGGTTCGGCGAAGTGCGCGTGTGTCCGGTCGGCGAGGGCGTCGAATGGCGCTCGGCGAAGTCGCCGAAGATGCACGGCATGGTCAGCGACCTCGGCGGCCGCTACCTGTTGCACTGGGACGACATCGCGGTCGACATCGATGCCTGGCTCGACTTCGCCGGCAGCGGCGATGCGCGCAGCCTGCGCATGGCCAAGATCGATCCGGACGGCGACTTCAGTTCCGATTACGAGGACCTCGCATTCACCCGGGTGCGCGATTGTGACTAGCCCGGGCCGCCACCGGCTGCTGGCGGCGCTGATGGCGATGGCCGGCAGCGCCGTGGCCGCCGATGGCGACGCCCCGCGGCTGTCGCCCGCGACCACCATGGCCGAGGCCGGCATGGTCGACATCCGCAGCCTGGTGCCCGACATCGACCAGGACATCAAGTACGCCGGCAGCGACAACTTCGTCGGCACGCCGGTGGACGGCTACGATGCGCCGCGCTGCTACCTCAAGCAGGACGTGGCACGGGCGCTGGCACGGGTGGAGCGCGCGCTGCGTGCGCAACACATGCGCCTGCGCCTGTTCGACTGCTACCGCCCGGCGCGGGCGGTCGCGCATTTCGTGCGCTGGGCGCACGACCTGTCCGACCAGCGCACCAAGCCGGCGCACTATCCCGAGCTGGACAAGTCGCAGTTGCTCGACGGCTATATCGCCGCGGTGTCCGGCCACAGCCGCGGCGCCACCCTCGACCTCACCGTGCTGCGCTGCGACCTGCAGGGTGCGCAATGCCGGGCGCTGGACATGGGGACGGCGTTCGACTATTTCGGCGCCCGCGCCAATACCGATTCGCCCGAGGCGACCCCGGCGCAGCGCGCCAACCGCGACGTGTTGCGCGCCGCGATGGCGGCACAGGGCTTCCGCAACTATCCGATGGAGTGGTGGCATTACACCCTCTTGCCCGAGCCCACCCCCGGCGTCCTCTACGATGTCCCCATCACCATGCCGACGAGCCAGCAAGCAGCCATCGATGCCCTGATGCACCGCTACGACGGCCAGGTCCCGGGCGCCTCGCTGCTGGTGCTGCAGGATGGAGAGGCGCTGGTGCGCCGCGGCTACGGCCTCTCCGACCTCGAGCAGGGCGTCGAGGCCGGCCCCGCCACCAACTATCGGCTCGCCTCGGTCAGCAAGCAGTTCACCGCCGCGGCGATCCTGCTGCTGGCGCAGGACGGCAAGCTGCACATCGACGATCACCTGCGGCGCTGGCTGCCATCGCTGCCGCCGGCCACTGCCGGCATCACCCTGCGCCAGGTGTTGACCCACACCTCCGGCCTGGTCGACTACGAAGACCTGATGGCGCCCGATGGCGCAGGCCAGATCCGCGACGCCGGCGTGCTGCGGCTGCTCGAGCGCGAGCGCCGCCTGTACTTCCCGCCGGGCAGCGCCTATCGCTACAGCAACAGTGGCTATGCGCTGCTGTCGCTGGTGGTGGAGCAGGCGTCCGGGATGGATTACCCGGACTTCATGCGGCAACGCATCTTCGAACCGCTGGGCATGCACGACACGCTCGCCTACGTGGCGGGCGGTCCGGAAGTCCCGCATCGCGCCTACGGCTACAGCGAAGCCGGCGGCGATTCCGGCGAACGGCGTTGGCAGCGCACCGACCAGAGCAGCACCAGCGCGGTGCTGGGCGACGGCGGCATCTATTCCTCGATCGACGACCTCGCGCGCTGGGACGCAGCCCTGTACGACGACCGCCTGCTCGACGACGCCTCGCGCGCCCTTGCATTCAGCCCGCAGGCGAAGGTGACCGGCGAACCGTACGAGGCCGGCTACGGCTTCGGCTGGCGCATCACCGGCGAGACCGTCTGGCATTCGGGCGAGACCATCGGTTTCCGCAACGTGATCGTGCGCTGGCCGGCGCGCCGCCTCACCGTGGTCCTGCTCGGCAACCGCAACGATCCGGAGCCGTACCGGACCGCGCTGGACATCGGGGCGCTGTACTTCGAGCCGCCTTGCCTCGAGCCGTCCTACATTCCGCGTTGACATGCGCCGGAGTAGTGCTGTCCGCCATGGACAGCTTCGCGAGCCAGCGCGAGCGGATGGTGCAACGGCAGGTGGCCGCGCGCGGCGTGCACGATCCAGGCGTGCTGGCGGCGATGCGCACGGTCCCGCGCGAGCTGTTCGTCGGCGAGGGCATGCGCGAGTTCGCCTATGACGATTCGCCGCTGCCGATCGAGGCCGGCCAGACCATCTCGCAGCCGTACATCGTCGCCCTCATGGTCGAGGCGGCCGAAATCGGCCCGGGCGATCGCGTGCTCGAGATCGGTGCCGGCTCCGGCTACGCCGCCGCGGTGATCGGCCGGATCGCGGGCGAGGTGCATGCGATCGAACGCCACCGCGAGCTCGCCCATCTCGCGCGCGGACGCATGCGCCGGCTCGGCTACCGCAACGTGGACATCCGCACCGGCGACGGCAGTGGCGGCTGGCCCGAGGCGGCGCCCTTCGATGCCATCCTCGCCGCAGCCGGCGCCCCCAACGTGCCCGACGTGCTGCGCAGGCAACTGGCGATCGGCGGCCGCCTGGTCATGCCGGTCGGCGACACCCGGCGCCAGCAGCGGTTGCTGAAGATCACCCGCACCGGGCAGGACGAATGGCGCGAGCAGGACCTGGGCGACGTGCTGTTCGTGCCGCTGGTCGGCGAGCACGCCTGGGGCGATGTGACGGGCGCGCCACGCCCCGACCCTTTATCCTGAGCGCCGGTCACTTCCGGCAACGATCTCCATGGCCTCCAGCGGCGACTCCACCCGCGCCATCCTGTTCGCGCTCGGCGCCAATTTCGCCATCGCCATCGCCAAGGGCGTGGCGGCCTGGTTCACCCATTCCAGCGCGATGCTGGCCGAGACGGTGCACTCGCTGGCCGACTGCGGCAACCAGCTGCTGCTGTTGCTGGGCATGAAGCAGGCGCGGCGGCCGGCGTCGCCCGAACATCCGCTGGGGCAGGGCAAGGCGGTTTATTTCTGGTCGTTCCTGGTGGCGCTGATGCTGTTCAGCGTCGGCGGCATGTTTTCGCTGTACGAGGGCATCCACAAGCTGCACGAGCCGCAGCCGCTGAAGCAATGGTGGTGGGCGGCCGGCGTACTGGTGTTCGGCATCGTCGCCGAGAGCATCTCCATGCGCGCCTGCCTGCAGGAAGTGAACAAGGTGCGCGGCGACCGCAACCTCTGGCAGTGGTTCCGCGGCAGCCGCCAGAGCGAACTGGTGGTGATCTTCGGCGAGGATCTGGCGGCGCTGCTGGGCCTGTGCTTCGCGCTGGTGGCGGTGATGATGACGGTGGTGACCGGCAACCCGATGTGGGATGCCGCCGGCACGGTGGCGATCGGCGCGTTGCTGATCGTGGTCGCGGTGCTGATCGCGATCGAGGTCAAGGCGATGCTGATCGGGCAGAGCATGGACCCGGCGCGCCAGGCGCAGTTGCGCGGCTTCCTCGAAGGCCGTCCCGAGATCGACTCGCTGGTCAGCCTGATCACGCTGCAGCTGGGCAGCCAGGTGATGGTCTCGGTACAGGCGCGCATGCGCGAGCAGGCGGACGCGCGGGTGCTGGTGTCGCAGGTCAACGAAGTCGAGCGCGCGCTCAAGCGCGAGTTCCCCGAGGTGCTCTGGAGTTTCTTCGAACCAGAGCTCGGCAGCGTCGCCGAGCCGGCCTGATCCGCTACCCGAGCGCGCCGAGCCGCGGCGGCGGCGCACCCGGCTCGCCCAGCACCGCGTGCAGTTGCCGCAATGCCGGCAGCAGGGTTTCCTGCAGCTTCCAGGGCGGATTCAGCAGCAGCATGCCGCTGCCGTTCATCCGCAGCGGAGAATCGTCCTTGCGCACCAGCAGTTCCGCGACCATGGCCGACTTCGCCGGCAGCGTCGCGGCGCGCCGGTAGAACGGCTGCAGCGCGCGCCGCAGCTTGATCGGATACCACAGCGCGAAGGTCGCCTGCGGCCAGCGCCCCAGGCCCTCGCGCAAGGCCGCCAGTGCCAGGTCGAATTCGGCCAGCTGGGCCTCGTAGGGCGGGTCGATCAATACCAGCCCGCGCGCGTAGCGCTGGCCCTCGACCACCGGCGGCAGCAGCGCCCTGATCGCTGCGTAGCCGTCGCGCTTGTGCACCGCCACGCGTTCGTCGTCGGCTAAGTTCGCCTTCAGCGCGGCGGCCTCTTCGTCCTGCAGTTCGCAGCAGGCGATCCGGTCGACCGCGCGCAGCGCGTAGGCCAGCAGCCATGGCGAGCCGGGATAGGCACGGTCGCCGTGGGCATCCCGGCATTCGGCGACAGCCTCCAGGTAGCGGGCGATGGCCGCATCGGCCGGCGGCGCCGCCAGCAGCCGGGCCACGCCGTCGCCGGCTTCGCCGGTGCGCTGTGCGGCGGCCGCGTCCAGCGCGTACAACCCGCGCCCGGCATGGGTGTCGAGCGCGAACACCGGCGCGGGCTTGCGCAACAGCGCATCGCACAGCGCCAGCAGCACGACGTGCTTGAGCACGTCGGCAGGGTTGCCGGCATGGAAGGCGTGGCGGTAATTCATGACGGCCAGTCTACCGGTCCGGACCATGACTGAAGTCCCGGGTGCAAACGGTTCCGGCCCCCTAGACTCCGGGGACCACGCAGTCCTTGGGGGACGAATCTTGAAGCGATACCTGTTGGCCGCAGCCATGGCCTTGACGATGCTGGGCACCGCGGCCGTGCAACCGGCATCCGCGCAGTCGAACGAACCGGTGGACCTGGACATGGTCAGCCGCATCCGCCAGCAGGCCTTCCACCACTCGCAGGTGATGAAGACCCTGGGCGAACTCACCGAGGACATCGGCCCGCGCCTGACCAACTCGCCGGGCATGGACAAGGCCAACGCCTGGGCCCGCGGCAAGTTCGGCGAATGGGGCCTGGCCAACGTCCATGACGAGGCCTTCGAGGGCTTCGGCCGCGGCTGGGAATTCAGCCACGCCCGGGTCGAGATGCTGGCGCCGCGCGCGTTCCCGCTGTCCGCCCTGCCGAAGGCGTGGACCCCGGGCACCAGCGGTCCGGTCGAGGGCGAGGCGATCGCCGCCACCTTCAAGACCAAGGCCGACCTGGAGAAGTACAAGGGCAAGCTGCGCGGCAAGATCGTGTTCCAGAGCGAGCCGCGCGAGTTCAAGCCCGACGACAAGCCGGACTTCCGCCGCCTCGACAGCGACGGGCTGGTCAAGCTGCACGATTTCGAGGTGCCCGCCGACCGTTCGCCCGACCGCGAGCGCCGGATCAAGGAATACAAGGAGCGGCAGGAACTGGCAGAGGCCACCAACCGCTTCCTGGTCGAGGAAGGCGCACTGGCGGTGGTCAGCGTCAGCAATCGCGGCGACGGCGTCATCGGCGTCAGCGGCGGCGGTTCGCGCAAGGCCGGCGAGCCGGTCGGCGTGCCGGCGCTGGCGATGATGGCCGAGCACTACAACCAGGTGATGCGCGCATTGAAGGCCGGCGAGACCGTGCGGCTGCGGGTCGACGTCGATTCGCGCTTCACCACCGACGACGACCGCGCCGGCTACAACACCATCGCCGAGATCCCCGGCAGCGGCCCGAAGGCCAACGAGGTGGTGATGCTGGGCGCGCACATGGATTCCTGGCACGCCGGCACCGGCGCCTCCGACAACGGCGCGGGCGTGGCGGTGATGATGGAGGCGATGCGCATCCTCAAGGCGGTCGGCGCCAAGCCCAGGCGCACGATCCGGGTGGCCCTGTGGGGCGGCGAGGAGCAGGGCCTGATCGGCTCGGCCGACTATGTCGCCAAGCATTTCGCCGCGTACCCGGAACCCACCGACCCGGCGCAGAAGGCCCTGCCGTCGTTCCTGCGCGAGGACCGCGGTACGCTCCAGCGCAAGCCGGCGTACGACAGGTTCTCGGCCTATTTCAACCTCGACAACGGCTCCGGCCGCATCCGCGGCGTGTACGCGCAGGAAAACCTGGCGGCGATGCCGATCTTCGAGGCGTGGATCAAGCCGTTCGCCGACGTCGGCGCCACCGACGTGGTGTCCGGCAACACCGGCAGCACCGACCACATCTCGTTCGACCGGGTCGGGCTGCCGGGTTTCCAGTTCGTGCAGGACGGGCTGGACTACTTCAGCAACGTCCACCACACCAACCTGGACACCTACGACCACGCCTCGCCGGAGGACCTGAAGCAGGCGGCGGCGATCGTGGCGAGCGTGGTCTACCAGGCCGCAATGCGCGAGCAGCGGTTCCCGCGCAAGGCGCTGATCGAGGACTGATCGCCTAGGCGATCAGCGACACCCCGGGCACCAGCCACAGCGATACGGCAGCCAGCAGGCTGCCGATGCCGGTCGCCGCCAGCACGTCGCTGGGGTAGTGCAGCCCGAGCACGACCCGCGACACCGCGACGCTGGCGGTGAACGGCACCAGCAGCCAGGCCAGCGCCGGATAGTGCGCGAGCGCGACCAGGCTGAAGGCGACCGCGTGCAGGGTGTGTCCGGAGGGGAAGCTGAACTCGTCCAGCGGCGCCACCCAGGCGCGGATGCGGACGTCGCTGGCGCACGGGCGCGGGCGCCGGGTCCAGCGCTTGAGCAGCTTGTACACCAGCAGCGCGCTGGCGCCGGTCGCGGCCAGGTGCAGCGAGGCCAGCAGCCCTGCGCGACCGTCGGCCAGCACCATCAGCGCCATCAGCGCATACCAGAAGCCGCCGTCGCCGAGCCGGCTGACGGCGCCGAAGAAGGCACGCACGCCGTCGCGCCTGCAGAGTGCGTTGGCGCGCAGGCACCAGCCGGATTCGCCCAGGTGCAGGCGCTCACGCAGCGGCGATGCGTGCATGCATCCTCCGCACGTGCAACAACCTCAGGATGGCGTCGAAATCTTCCGCGACCTTGTCCGGCTGCAGGCCGGCCACCGCGGACGGCGCGGCGGCCGCCATCGTCGCGCGCAATCCGGGCTCGCTACCGAGGCGCACGCAGGCGCGCAGGAACCCGGCCTCGCCGCCATCGGCGACCGCGACGCCATGCACGCCGTCGCGCAGGTGCTCGCGCGCCGCGCCGTAGTCGAACGCGACGACCGGCACGCCGCTGGCCAGCGCCTCCAGGGTGACGTTGCCGAAGGTCTCGCTGCGGCTCGGGAACAGGAACAGGTCGGCGCTGGCGAAGTGCCGCGCCAGCGATTCGCCGCGCTGCACGCCGCAGAACACGAAATCCGGGTTCTCGCGCGCCAGCCGCGTACGCTCCGGCCCGTCGCCGACGAATACGAAGCGGGCCCTCGGCTGCGCCAGCTGCAGGGCGCGGAACGCGCGCACTGCCAGTCCGAGGTTCTTCTCCGCGGCGATCCGGCCGACATGGATCGCGACCGGCGACTGCGCGTCCGCGCCCCATTGCGCGCGCAGCCCGTCGTCGCGATGGCGCGGGGAGAACAGCGTGGTGTCCACCGCGCGCGGCAACCGCAGCACGTTGCGGAAGCCGCGCGCGGCCAGGAAGTCCTGCAACTCGCGGGTCGGCACCAGGGTGGCATCGGCGCCGTTGTGGAAGCGCCGCATCCAGTGCATCGCCGCCGGTTCCAGGAAGCCGGCGCCGTAGTCGCGCATGTAGGCGTCGAAGCGGGTGTGGAAGCCGGTCGCCGCGGGGATGTCGAGCCGGCGCGCTGCGCGCAGCGCCGACCAGCCCAGCGGGCCTTCGGTGGCGACGTAGATCGCGTCGGGACGTTGCTCGCGCCAGCGCGCCTGCAGGCGCCGGGTGGCGGGCAGGCCGAAACGCAGTCCGGGATAGCGCGGCAGCGGCAGCCCCCGCAGCAGCTGTTCGTGCGGCTGCGGGATGGCGGAGGCTTCGCCGCCCTGGCGCGGCCGCAACAGCGAGACCTCGTGGCCGCGGCCGCGCAGGCCGTGTTCGAGCGCCTGCACGGTCAGGGCGACGCCGTTGATCTCGGGCGGCCAGGTTTCGGTGACGATCGCGTAGCGCATCCGCATCCGGCATCGCTGCTGTCGGGGCTTGCCGGAGAGCTTGCGTGGGGCGGATGAAACCGGGATGTCGCGGGGATGACGCTGCGGTGACGGTGGGCCGTCAGCGGAAGTCCAGCCGCAACTGGATGCCCAGCGCCGCGAAGGCATCCGGCTCCTCGTCGAGGTCGGCGCGCAACAGCGGCCGGGTCTCGATCCAGCGTTGCGGCAGGCGCAAGGTCAGGGTGTCGCCGTCGGCATGCAGGTGCAGGTCGGGCAGGGTCTCGGGCTCGTGCGACCGGTGCAGCAGCACCGCCAGCCGCAGCAGCGCCGCGAGATGCCGGGTCGCCGGCAGCAGCCGGTCCGGGATCAGCTCGAAGGCCGACTTCGGTACCTTGCGCCGGTGGGTGTGTACCAGCGCCGCCAGCATCCGCTGCTCGGGCACCGAGAAACCGGAGATGTCGGAATGCTGCAGCACGTAGGCGCCGTGCAACTGGTACTGGCTGTGCGCGATCGCCAGCCCGAGTTCGTGCAGGCGCGCCGCGCGCGCGAGCATCTGGCGATCGTCCGCGTCCAGGTTCCAGTCGCGGCTGACCCGGTCGAACAGCTGCAGCGCGGTGGTGGACGCGCGCGCGGCCTGGACCGGGTCGATGCCGTAGCGCTGCATCAACGCCAGCACCGAAGCGTCGCGCGGATCGTCGGCGCCGCCGCGACCGAGCATGTCGTGCAGCACGCCCTCGCGCAGCGCCGCCTTGCTCGCGCCCAGGCGCTCGAGTTCCAGGGTGGCGAAGGCGGCTTCCAGCACCAGCAGGCCGCCGGCGATGATCGGACGGCGCTCGTCGGACAGGCCGGGCAGGTCGATCAGTTCGATCCGGCCCGCGGACAGCAGGCGCTCGCGCACGCTGGGCAGCGCCTGTGCGGTGATCGCGCCCTTGGTCAGCTTCATCGCCGCGCAGATCTCGCCGATCGCCTTGATCGTGCCCGAGGCGCCGAGGGTTTCCTGCCAGCCGAGGTGGCGGTAGACGCCCGCGAACTGCTGGAACTGCGCGGCCACTTCGATCAAGGCCTCGTCCCAGCGCTTGCGCGACAGCTTGCCGTCGCCGAAGAAGCGCGCGGTGGTCGCGACGCAACCCAGTTGCAGGCTCTCGCGCTCGATCGCGTCCAGGCCGCTGCCGATGATGCATTCGGTCGAGCCGCCGCCGATGTCGATCACCAGCCGCAACTGCCCGGGCTTCGGCGGTTGCGCATGGGCCACGCCCAGGTAGATCAGGCGCGCTTCCTCGCGGCCGGAAATGATTTCGATGGCGTGCCCGAGCGCGGTCTCGGCCGGGACCAGGAACGCCTGCGGCGCGGCCAGCCGGCGCACGGTATTGGTCGCCACCGCGCGCACCCGCTGCGGCGGGATGTCGCGCAGCCGCTGGCCGAACCGCGACAGGCATTCCAGCGCGCGCTGGCGCACGTCCGCGCGCAGCCCGCCCTTGTCGTCGAGGCCTTCGGCCAGGCGCACCATTTCGCGGATGCGGTCGACGGTGCGCAGCTGTCCGAGCACGTAGCGCGACACCACCATGTGGAAGCTGTTGGAGCCGAGGTCGATGGCAGCGAGCAGGTCGCCGTCCTGCAGCGGCAGGGCGGCCGAGCGCAGCCGCATGTGCGGGGTGTCGTTCATGCGTCAGCCGCAGATCCGTGCGAGCAGGGTGGCCTGCGCCGAGTGCGGCATGACGTCGACCGCGGGGTGCAGCTTGCGGTAGCTGCCGTCGGCCTGCAGTTCCCAGGCGTTGAGGTTGTCGGCGAGGTAATTGTCCAGCGCCTCGTCCCTGGCGCGCTCGGCGAGCGCGGGATCCAGGATCGGGAAGCACACCTCCACCCGCCGCAGCAGGTTGCGTTCCAGCCAGTCGGCGCTGGCGCAGAACATGTCCGGCTCGCCGCCGTTGCCGAACCAGTAGGCGCGGCTGTGCTCGAGGAAACGGCCGACGATCGAGCGCACCCGGATGTTGTCGGACACGCCCGGGACGCCTGGACGCAGGGTGCAGGCGCCGCGCACGATCAGGTCGATCGAGACCCCGGCCTGCGACGCCGCGTACAGCGCGCGCACCACTTGCGGCTCGTTGAGTGCGTTCATGCGCGCGACGATCCTGGCCGGCTGCCCGGCGCGCGCGTGCTTCGCCTCGCGCTCGATCCGTTTCAGCACCCCGGCGTGCAGGGTGAACGGCGACTGCAGCAGCCGCTTGAGCTTGACCGCCGGTGCCATCCCGGACAATTGCTGGAAAATCTGGTGCACGTCGGCGCCGATTTCCTCGTTCGCGGTGATCAGGCCGAGGTCGGTGTACTGCCGCGCGGTGCCGGCGTGGTAATTGCCGGTGCCCAGGTGCACGTAGCGGCGCAGCTTGCGGCCCTCGCGACGCACCACCAGCAACATCTTGGCGTGGGTCTTGAAGCCGACCACGCCGTAGACGACCTGCACGCCGGCTTCCTGCAGGCGGTCGGCGAAGCCGAGGTTGGCCTCTTCGTCGAAGCGCGCCCGCAACTCGACCACCGCGGTCACGTCCTTGCCGTTGCGCGCCGCCTGTACCAGCGCTTCCACTATGGCCGAGTCCTTGCCGGTGCGGTACAGGGTCTGCTTGATCGCCAGCACGTTCGGGTCCTCGGCCGACTGCTTGACCAGCTCCAGCACCGGGGTGAACGCGTCGTAGGGGTGGTGCAGCAGCACGTCGCCCTCGTGCAGGCGCTCGAAGATGGTGTCGCTGCCGGCCAGCTTTCGCGGCTGGAACGGCGGATATTTCAGCTCCGGGCGCTGCACCAGGTCGTACACCTGGATCACCCGGTTGAGGTTGACCGGGCCGTCGATGCGATACACCGCCTCCTCGGGCAGGTCGAAGTTCTCCAGCAGCGTGCGCACGATCGGCTTCGGGCAATTGCGCGCGATCTCCAGCCGCATCGCCCGCAGGTAGCCGCGCCCGACCAGTTCGTCGCGCAACGCCAGCGCCAGGTTCTCGACCTCCTCCTCGTCGACGATCAGCTCGGAGTTGCGGGTCACCCGGAACTGGTAGGCGCCCCTGACCTCCATTCCCGGGAACAGCTCGTCCACGAACGCCGACAGCACGGCCGACAGGAACACGAAGTCGTTGTCGCCGCCGGAGACGTTCGCCGGCAGCTTGATGATGCGCGGCAACGAGCGCGGCGCGCGCACGATCGCCAGGTGCCCGGCGCGCCCGAACGCATCCTTGCCCTCGAGCACGACCACGATGTTGAGCGACTTGTTGAGGATCTTCGGGAACGGATGCGCCGGGTCGAGCCCGAGCGGCGACAGCACCGGCAGGATCTCCTCGCGGAAGTAGTTGCGCAGCCAGCGCGCCTGCTTCGCCTTCCAGTGGTCGCGCGCCAGCACCCGCACCCCCGCATCGGACAACGCCGGCCGCAGCACGTCGTTCCAGCAGCGGTATTGCGCGTCGACCAGTTCGGCGGCGCGCTCGTGGATGCGCTTGAGCACCGTGGCCGGCGCCAGCGCGTCCGGCGCCAGCGGCATGTCGAAGTCCTGCGCGTGGCGCACGGTGGCCGCGCGGATCTCGAAGAACTCGTCGAGGTTGGTGCAGGAGATGCACAGGAAGCGCAGCCGCTCCAGCAGCGGCACCGACGAATCCTGCGCCTGCGCCAGGACCCGGAAGTTGAAGTCCAGCTGCGACAGTTCGCGGTTGGAATACAGCGATGGATCGCGCAGCGGATCGTCCTGCGGCTGGCTGGCTGGCTGTTGCGTGCCGGTGCGTTGCCTGCTCATGTGCGCGGCACCACCCGTTCCGGGCCGAATGCGCAGGAGAACGTGCTGCCGCGGCCGACTTCGCTGTCGATCTCCAGCCGCGCCTGGTGCAACCCGAGCACGTGCTTGACGATCGCCAGTCCCAGGCCGGTGCCGCCGCTCTCGCGCGAGCGGCTGGTGGAGACGCGGTAGAAGCGTTCGGTGAGCCGCGGCAGGTGGGTGGCGGGGATGCCGTAGCCGCTGTCGCGCACCGAGAGCACGGCGCCGCCGTCGTCGCCGCGGGCGAAGCGGACCGCGATGCGTCCGCCCGCGGGCGTGTAGCGCACGGCGTTGCTGACCAGGTTGGAGAAGGCGCTGTGCAGCTCGCGGGTGGAGCCGAGCAGGTCGATGCCGGCAACGTCCTCGATCACGATGTCGTGGCGTTTCTGGCTCAGCGCCTCGGCTTCGCGCCGCAGCGTGGCCAGCATCGAGGCCATCGACACCGGCTCCTCGTCCAGCGCGTCGCGCGCCTCCAGCCGCGACAGCGTCAGCAGGTCTTCCACCAGCTGGGTCATGCGCTGCGACTGCCGCCGCATCTCCGCCAGCATCGGCGCCCACTCCGGCTGCTCCGCCGGATCGAGCCCGCTTTCATCCAGCATTTCGAGGTAACCGTGGACCACGGTCAGCGGCGTACGCAACTCGTGCGAGACGTTGGCGACGAAGTCGCGGCGCATCTGCTCGAGCCGGGTGAGGCGGCTGACGTCGCGCACGATCAGCAGCCACAGGTCCTCGGAGTAGGGCACCAGGCGCAGGCTCAGGCGCACTGCCGGGTCCAGCGGCGAGGCGATGTCGCTCAGCGGTTCGGCCATGCGCCCGGCGGCGAGCCAGCGTGCCAGCGGCAGCGGTTGCAGGCGCTCGCCGAGCGGCGCCTCGATGTCGGCGGGGTAGTGCAGGCCGAGCAGGCGGGTGGCGGCGGCGTTGAACCAGGCGATGCGCTGGCTGTCGCGCTCGGCGACGATCACCGCGTCGGGCAGCGCATCGGCGAGCGCGCGATAGGCGCGCAGCATGCCGACCAGCCGGCGCTTCTGCGCATTGATGTCCTGCCGGTCGCGATGCAGCAGGCGGTCGAGTTCGTCCCACGCGCCACTGCCTTCGATGGCGCCCACCCGTTGCCGCCCCTCAAGCCGGGACAGCAGGCCGTGCAGCTTCCAGCCGTGCCATGCGAGCGTTGCGATGGCCGCCATTGCCAACGCCAGCCAGGGTTGGCCGAGCAACAGCCCGAGCGCGAGCGCGGCCGCCAGCAGCAGCCCGATCCGGGCGAGCGTCCTGTACCAGGCGGGGCTGATGTGTGGCGGCATGGCCCGATTGTCGCATCAGCCTGCCGTGGAAAACCGGTAGCCCGCGCCGCGCACGGTCTGCACCATGTGGTCGAGCCCGGCCGGTTCCAGGGTCTTGCGCAGCCGGCGGATGTGCACGTCGATGGTGCGTTCCTCGACGTAGACGCTGCCGCCCCAGACGTGGTCCAGCAGCTGGGTTCGGGTATACACGCGCTCGGGATGGGTCATGAAGAAGTGCAGCAGGCGATACTCGGTGGGCCCGATCGGCACCGGCTCCTCGGCTTCGCCGATGCGTGCATAGACGCGGTGCGCGGCACCGTCGATGCGCAAGGCGCCGGCACCGATGCTGCCGTCCTCGTCGTCCTCGCGAGCGCGTCGCATCACCGCGCGGATCCGCGCCAGCAGTTCGCGTGCGGAGAACGGCTTGACCACGTAGTCGTCGACCCCGGCCTCGAGCCCGCCGACGCGGTCGTTCTCCTCGCCGCGCGCGGTCAGCATGATGATCGGGACTTCGCGGGTCAGGCTGTCCTTGCGCCAGCGCCGGGCCAGCTCCAGGCCGCTGGTGCCGGGCAGCATCCAGTCGAGCAGGATCAGGTCGGGGACGCGGTCGGCGATCGCGGACTGGGCTTCGCGCGCGTCGCCGGCCTGGACCGGCTCGAAGTCGCCCTTGCGCAGGGCGAAGGCGACCATCTCGCGGATCGCGGGTTCATCGTCGACGATCAGGATGCGTTTCTGCATGGCGGCCGTGTAAGTCTCGACGCCCGCATTAGACGACACTTTCGTGACCGTCCGGTGACACCCCGGACCGGAAAGCCCGCCTTCGTGCGGGGGCCGCCGCGAGGCCGTGCCCTGCAAGCCGGAGCACGCCGTGAATACATCCCTGTAGGCTCTGCTGCGGCATCCATGCCGCAGAAGGCCCCGTCTTGCAGGACACGGCCTCACGACGCCCTAGGCGTCCGGAGGTCGAGTGCTTCGGCTGCAGGACACGAGCCACTCAAGCCCCACCCGAACGCCACATGGCGGTCGCCATGCCGTGTTCGCGCGTTGATCTGCGATCACGTTGACCTCTTGAGGTCGTGAGCTGGTGCCTCCCGGCGCTTCGGAAGGGAGCCGCCGGCGCAAGGGTCAGGGGCCAGGCACCGCCCCCGCAGGGGGAAAAACCGCCATCGGCAGGAACGGCAGGGACTCGCAGAAGGTTTCGCGACGCCAACACCGGAGCCCTCCATTCCGATCGGCTCGTCCACCTGCAACGTGAGTCACGTACTGGCGCCGAAGCCATTGAGCAGGCGGGACCCTTTTCCCCCTGCGGGGGCGGTGCCTGGCCACGACTCAAACGTAAGCCCCCGGCTCGTCCACCCAGGTCAGTTGCGGTTGAGGTCCTCGTCGCGGATGCCCTCGCGACGCAGCTCGAGCACGGTCGGCGTGATCGCCGCGATCCGCGCATCGATCCGCGCCCGCGCGTAGTAGTCGACGTCGTCCCGCTTCTTCAGCGTGTTGAGCTGCACCAGCGCCTGTTCCGCACGGCCGTTGAGGAACGCCGCCTCCGCATAGGCCTCGCCCGCGCGCACCGGGTCGCCGGCGATTTCGCTCGCCCGCGCGAAGGTCCGCTGGAACACCGGATCGTCGGAGGCGCCCGCCAGCAGAGGACGCAACAGCGCCTGCGCGCGCTGGCCCGCAGCCGGCGTGTTGCGTTCGTTCAGCGCCCCGGCGTATGTCAATGCCACCGCGCGGCTGCCCGGCATCCGCGTTGCCAGCGCCTCGAAGCGCGCGTCCGCCTGCGCGATCCGGCCGGCGCGCGCCTCCGCTTGCGCCAGTGCCAGCTCCAGCCACGCATTGCCCTGGTTCGCATCGACCAGAAGCTGCAGTTCCTCGGCTGCCTGCACGGCATGGCCGTCGAGGTAGCGCGCCAGCGCCAGGCCGTAGCGCTGCGCATCGTCGAGCTTCGAGCTGCGTGCGATCCGCTCGTACTCGCGCAGCGCCATCGCCGGCGTGTCCGCGCTGAGCACGCGCAGGCGCTCGCGCGCCCAGCGGAACTGCCCGCTGTCGCCGCCGGCGGCGCCTGCCACGACGTGCAGCGAGGACGGCAGCAGCAGGTTGTCGCTGCTGCGGCTGGCGGCCAGGAACGGCCGCTGGTTCGCGGCGATCTGGCGTGCGCGGTCGCGCGCTTCGCTGATGCGCGAGGTCGTCACCGGGTGCGTCTGCAGGTAGTCGGGGGTGCTCTCGCGTCCCTCGGTGTGGCGCACCACCGACTGCAGCTGCTCGAAGAAACCGGCCATCGCCGCCGGGTCGTAGCCGCCGCGGGCGAGGATGCGGATGCCGACGCGGTCGGCCTCGGCCTCGTTGCCGCGGGTGTAGTCGATCTGGCGCTGGATCATCAGTCCCTGCGCCGAGGCCAGTGCCGCCATGGTGGCATTGCCGCTGGAATTGCCGCCGCTGCTTTGCGCGACCGCGATCGCGCCCAGCATCGCCAGCAGGATCGGGATCCGCTCGCGCTGCGCCTGTTCCACCGCGCGCAGCACGTGCGCCTGGGTCACGTGCGCGATTTCGTGCGAGACCACGGCGGCGACCTCGTCCTCGCTGTCGGCCGCCAGCACCAGGCCGGCGTTGACCCCGATATATCCGCCGAGGGTGGCGAAGGCGTTGATCTGGCGATCGCCGAGCAGGAAGAAGGTGAATGCCTGGGTCGGTTTGTCGCTGGCCGCACCCAGGCGCTGGCCCATCGACTGCAACCAGCCGGCGAGCAGCGGATCGTCGAGGGTGTAGCCGTAGTTGCGCAGCTGGCTCAGGGTCATGGCCCCGTACTCCGCCTGTTGCGCAGGCGACAGCACGCTGCCCGCCGAGGACCCGATGTCGGGCAGGCGGTTGTCCTGCGCCGTTGCGCCGCCGGCGGCGAGCAGCGCGGCCAGGGCGAATGTCAGCGTGGCGGAGGCGGGAATGGTGCGCATGCGGCTCGAGGATAGCGAAGGGAAGCGTGCCGGGCTGGAAAATCCGGAAGGCCGGACCCATATTGGACTTCCCGCAGCCCTCCGAGTTTCCGCCGATGTCCGCCAGCGAGTCGTCCCGCCCCGTCCCCGCCGGGACGCCCCCGATCACGCTCTATACCTCGGCGATGTGCGGCTACTGCGTGGCGGCCAAGAACTTCCTCAAGAGCCGCGGCCTGTCCTGGGACGAGGTCCGGATCGACCTGGACCCGGTCGAGCGCGAGCGCATGGTGGCCCGCGCCCGCCGCACCACCGTTCCGCAGATCTTCATCGGCGAAACCCATGTCGGCGGCTACGACGATCTGATGGCGCTGCACCGGGCCGGCAAGCTGGAACCCTTGCTGGGCGGGGGAGGAGCATGAGCGCGGACAAGCCGGCACAGGGCGCGGGCGACGACCGCGTCGCGGAATTCACCGCGTTCCGCCAGCGCATGAACGAGCGCATCCTGGCCGAGCCCAACCAGGTGGTGCGGCGCTTCTTCGCGCTCGATACCCAGGCTTACCAGGCCGGCGCGCTGGACGTGAAGACCAAGGAACTGCTCGGCCTGGTGGCTTCGCTGGTGCTGCGTTGCGACGACTGCATCAGCTACCACGTGGCGCAATGCAGGGACGCGGGGCTGAACCGCGATGAAATGTTCGAGGCGTTTTCCGTGGGGCTGGTGGTCGGCGGCTCGATCGTGATCCCGCACCTGCGCCGCGCGGTCGATTTCCTCGACCAGCTGGAAGGGGGCGCGGCGGCAATCCCCGGCGTCCACGACCACGCCTGAGCGGCCCATACCCGCCCGTCTGGCATAATTGCGGGCTGACTCCCCCCTCTGCGCGGTGCCTTCGGGCACCGCGCATTCTGTTCGGAAATCGCAAATGACCCAGACGATTACGGTCATCCGTGGCGACGGCATCGGCCCGGAGATCATGGAAGCCGCGCTGCACGTGCTCGACGCCATGGACGTCGGCCTGTCCTACGAATTCGCCGACGCCGGCCTGGTGGCGCTGGAGAAGACCGGCGAGCTGCTGCCGGCCGCTACGCTCGAATCGATCCGCCGCAACCGGATCGCGCTCAAGAGCCCGCTGACCACGCCGGTCGGCGGCGGCTTCTCCTCGATCAACGTCGAGCTGCGCAAGCGCTTCGACCTGTACGCCAACGTGCGCCCGGCCAAGTCGCATCCGAACACCAAGTCGCGCTTCCCGATGGGCGTCGACCTGATCACCGTGCGCGAAAACACCGAGGGCGCCTACAGCGCCGAAGGCCAGGAGCTGTCGGCCGACGGCGACACCGCGGTCTCGGTGACGAAGACCACGCGCCGCGGTTCCGAGCGCATCGTCCGCTACGCGTACGAACTCGCCCGCCGCACCGGCCGCCGCAAGGTCACCATCGTGCACAAGGCCAACATCCTGAAGTCGACCTCGGGCCTGTTCCTGAAGGTCGCGCGCGAAGTCGCGGCGCAATACCCCGACATCGAGACCAGCGAGATGATCGTGGACAACACCTGCATGCAGCTGGTGATGCGCCCCGAGCAGTTCGACGTGATCGTCACCACCAACCTGTTCGGCGACATCATCTCCGACCTGTGCGCGGGCCTGGTCGGCGGCCTCGGGCTGGCCCCGGGCGCCAACATCGGCACCGACGCGGCGATCTTCGAGGCGGTGCACGGATCGGCGCCGGACATCGCGGGGCAGGGCAAGGCCAACCCGTGTGCGCTGCTGCTGGGCGCGGCGCAGATGCTCGACCACCTGAGCATGCCGGAAAAGGCGACCAGGCTGCGCGATGCGATCGACGCCACGCTCGAGGCGAAGGACTCGCTGACGCCGGACCTCGGTGGCAGCGGCGATACCATGGCGCTCGCCCGCGCGATCGCGAAGCGCGCCGCGTAGGCTAGTTCCGCGACTGCAGCTTGGACAGCAGCCGCAGGATCTCCAGGTACAGCCACACCAGCGTCACCAGCAGGCCGAACGCGGCGTACCACTCCATGTACTTGGGTGCGCCGCGCTCCACGCCCTGCTCGATGAAGTCGAAGTCGAGCACCAGGTTCAGCGCCGCGACCACCACCACCACGGCCGAGAACCCGATCCCGACCCAGCCGCTGTCGTGGATGAAGCCCATGCCCTGGAAGCCGAACAGCTGCATGCCCATGTTCGCCAGGTACAGCAGGAAGATGCCGCCGGTCGCGGCGACCACGCCCAGCTTGAAGTTCTCGGTGGCGCGTACCAGGCCGCTGCGGTAGGCCAGCAGCAAGGCGGCCATGGTGCCGAAGGTGAGCCCGACGGCCTGCATCACGATGCCCGGGAAGCGCTGCTCGAACACGGCCGAGACCGCACCGATGAACAGGCCTTCCACCGCGGCGTACAGCGGCGCGGTGACCGGCGACCACTCCTTCTTGAACACCGTCACCAGCGCCAGCACCAGGCCGCCGATCGCGCCGCCCCAGACGTAGGGCATCAGCCCGGCGCCGCCGCCGGCGTAGGCCTTGCTCCAGGTGAACATCGCCGTGGCCAGGACCAGCACCAGCAGGAACGCGGTCTTGTTGACCGTGCCGTTCAGGCTCATGGCGCTGGCGTCGTGGCGCACCACGGCGCCGGTGCCAAGGTCCAGGAAGGTCGATTCGCTCAGTGCCGGGTTGCCGCTGCGCATGGGGTTTTTCTCGCTCGTACCGTGGAAAGGATTCGGGGCCAGAGCATACACACCGGTTGCGGCACGCGCTCCGCGCGTTGACACGCCTGCGCCGGCTCCCGACAATAGCCGGCCTTTCGCAGCGTTGGCGTGCCGCGGAAGTTCCACGCAGCGGGGTATAGCGCAGTCTGGTAGCGCGCCTGCTTTGGGAGCAGGATGTCGGGGGTTCGAATCCCTCTACCCCGACCACTCCGGCCCGGAAGGACCATCGATGCGACAATCCGGCCAGGGCGCCCGTAGCTCAACCGGATAGAGCACCGGCCTTCTAAGCCGGCGGTTGCAGGTTCGAGTCCTGCCGGGCGCGCCATGCAGGCAAAGATTTGGTGGGTGTAGCTCAGCTGGTTAGAGCACCGGATTGTGATTCCGGGGGTCGTGGGTTCGAACCCCATCATCCACCCCAAATTTGTTACTATTTTTTGCCGGGCTGTTAGCTCAGTTGGTAGAGCAGTTGACTCTTAATCAATAGGTCGAAGGTTCGAATCCTTCACAGCCCACCAATCCCGAAACGCCCGGTCCAGCCGGGCGTTTTCTTTTGTCCCGCAGGGTTGCCCCGCCGGGCCGGGGCCGCCGTAGAATCGGCCCCTCGCGAAAGTGGCGGAACTGGTAGACGCCCCGGCTTTAGGTGCCGGTGCCGCAAGGCGTGGGGGTTCGAGTCCCCCCTTTCGCACCACAGTCCCGGAATTGCTGGCGGCAGGCCGCCGAATCAGGGAAACTAGCAAGTTCAAATCAACGCAAACCAGCTGTGGCCCGGGCCGTGGCTGCATGGAGTGGGCATGGCAGTTCCAGCAACGCAGGTTTCGGTCGAATCCGTCGGCAATCTCGAGCGCCGCATGACCTTGCGGGTCCCCGCGGAGAACGTGGAGACCCAGGTCGGCGGCCGCCTGCGCGAGATCGCGCGCACGGCCCGGATCAAGGGCTTCCGTCCCGGCAAGGTGCCCACCAGGGTGGTCGAGCAGCGCTTCGGCCAGCAGGTCCGCGCCGAGGTCCTGGACGGCCTGCTGCGCGAGGGCTTCGACGAGGCCGTGCGCGACAACGCCCTGCGCATCGCCGGCAGCCCGCGGATCGAGCCGGCCGAGGCCGCCGGCGAGGGTGAGCTGTCCTATGTCGCCACCTTCGAGCTGGTCCCGGACTTCGGCGACATCGATGTCGCCAAGCTCCAGGTCGTGCGCCATGTCGCCGAGGTGGCCGAAGCGGACGTCGACCGCATGGTCGAGAACCTGCGCCTGCAGCGCCGCAGCTGGACCGCGGTCACGCGCCCGGCGAAGGAGGGCGATGCGGTCGACGTCGAGACCTGGTCCCGGATTGGCGACGAACGCATGCCGGCCGAGGGCGTGGAGCGCGGCACCGACGTGATCGGCTCCGGCGCGATGCTGCCGGCGATCGAGGCGGCGCTGGTCGGCATGTCCACCGGCGAGGAAAAGACCGTCGAGGTCGTGTTCCCGGCCGACTGGCGGGTGCCGCAGCTGGCCGGCAAGACGGTGCAGGTGCACCTGAAGGCCGAACAGGTGTCCGAGCAGGTGCTGCCGGAGGTCGATGGCGCATTCATCCGCAGCTTCGGCGTCAAGAGCGGGGAACGCGACAAGTTCCGCGCCGAGATCCGCAACAACCTCGAGCGCGAGCTCAAGGGCGCGTTGATGAACCGCCTCCGCCGTGAGGTCGGCGAGCAACTGGCCGCCGCCTACGCCAGCGTCGAGCTGCCGCCGCGCCTGGTCGAGCAGGAAGCCCGCGGCATGGCCCAGCAGGCGTTGCAGCAGGCGCGCCAGCAGGGCCAGCAGGGTTCCCTCGCGGCCGACGCCCACGAGGGTTTCATGCAGCCTGCGCGCAAGCGGGTGCTGGTGGCGCTGCTGGTCGGCGAGATCGCGCGCCGCAACGAGCTGCGCCTGGACCCCAAGCGCCTGAACGAACTGCTGCGCCTGATCGCCTCCACCTACGAGGATCCGCAGCAGGTCATTGACTTGTACCGCAACGATCCCCAGTTGATGTCGGGACTGCAGTCGCGTGCGATGGAAGAGCAGGTGATCGACTGGATCGCCGAGCGCGCGCAACATACCGAGCAGGCCATGACATTCCAGGAAGCGATCGGATGAGTGCAAGCATGAACGACCGGACGAAGGCCCTGAACCTGGTGCCGATGGTGGTCGAGCAGACCAGCCGCGGCGAGCGCGCGTACGACATCTATTCGCGGCTGCTGAAGGAGCGGGTGATCTTCCTGGTCGGCGGCATCGACGACCACGTCGCCAACGTGATCGTCGCGCAGATGCTGTTCCTCGAGGCGGAGAACCCCGAGAAGGACATCAGCCTGTACATCAACTCGCCCGGCGGCATCGTCACCGCCGGCATGGCGATCTACGACACCATGCAGTTCATCAAGCCCGACGTGAGCACCATCTGCGTCGGCCAGGCCGCGTCGATGGGCGCGCTGCTGCTGGCGGCCGGCGCCAAGGGCAAGCGCTACGCGCTGCCGAACTCGCGGGTGATGATCCACCAGCCGCTGGGCGGCTTC
>JAKFCN010000040.1:0-5480 GCA_036676625.1 Lysobacter sp.
GTCGTACAGCACCGAGGCGCCGGTGACTTCCTTGCGGCCGATGCGGCGGTTGAACTTCATCCGGCCCACGGCCGAGAGGTCGTAGCGCTCGAAGGTGAAGAACAGGTTGTGGAACAGGTTCTGCGCGGCGTCCTTGGTCGGCGGTTCGCCGGGACGCATCATGCGGTAGATCTCGACCAGCGCCTCAAGCTGGGTCTTGGTCGAGTCGATGCGCAGGGTGTTGGACAGGTACGCGCCGCGATCGAGGTCGTTGACCCACAGGGTGCCCACCACCTCGATTCCGGCCTTGCGGAACAGCGCCAGGTGGTCCTCGGCGATCTCGTCGTTGGCGGTCGCCAGCAGTTCGCCGGTGGCCACGTCGACCACGTCGTGCGAGAGGATGCGGCCGACCAGGTACTCGTCGGGCACCGCCAGCGCGGCGACGCCGGCCTGCTCCAGCTGCTTGACGTGGCGCGAGGTGATGCGCTTGCCGGCCTCCACGATCACCTTGTCGCCGTCGGCCAGGTCGAAGTTCAGGGTCTCGCCGCGCAGGCGCTCGGCGACCAGCTCGAGCTGCACGCCTTCCTTCGGATCGATGTGGAAGGTGTTGATCTCGAAGAACTCGTTGAGCATTTCTTCGTTGTTGTAGCCCAGCGCGCGCAGCAGCACGCTGACCGGCAGCTTGCGGCGGCGGTCGATGCGGGTGAACAGCGCGTCCTTCGGGTCGAACTCGAAGTCCAGCCAGGAGCCGCGGTAGGGAATGATGCGGGCGCTGTACAGCAGCTTGCCCGAGGAATGGGTCTTGCCGCGGTCGTGGTCGAAGAACACGCCCGGCGAGCGGTGCAGCTGCGAGACGATGACGCGCTCGGTGCCGTTGACGATGAAGGTGCCGTTCTCGGTCATGAGCGGGATCTCGCCCATGTAGACCTCCTGCTCCTTCACGTACTTGATGGCCTTGCTCGACGACTCGCGGTCGTAGATCACCAGGCGCACGGTCACGCGCAGCGGGGCGCCGTAGCTGAGGCCGCGGTTGCGGCACTCGCGCTCGTCGAAGCCGGGTTCGCCCAGCTTGTAACCGACATACTCCAGCGCGGCGTAGCCGTTGTAGCTGACGATCGGGAAAACGGACTTCAGCGCGGCATGCAGGCCGCGATCGGAGCGCTGCGAGGGCTCGACGTGCTCCTGCAGGAACTCGCGGTAGGAATCGACCTGGATGGCCAGCAGGAACGGCACCTCGAGGATGGATCGGCTCTTGCCGAAGTCCTTGCGGATGCGCTTCTTCTCGGTGAACGAGTAGCCGGCCTTGGAAGGATGGGTCGACTTGGAAGGGGAAGCCGTGGTCATGTTGTTGCCGCCTCGCTAGCTACGGGCCGCGCGTCCGCGGGTCCCGGGGGATCGTTGCCTCGATCGGGTGAATCGCCAGTCGGGAGTCGCTGGTATTGCCGGCACCAGCACGCCCTCTCCCGCTACTTCCGACTGTCGACTCGCGTCGTTTTTACTGCTGCTTCACTGGAACGGCCAAAGGCCGGGGGCTTTCGCCCCCAGCCCCGGTGCATCGCCGTGCAGCTGGCGATGCAAGTGGTGCTTACTTGACTTCGACGGTCGCGCCTGCGGCCTCGAGGTCCTTCTTCATCTTCGCGGCGTCGTCCTTCGACGCGCCTTCCTTCACGACGCCACCGGCCTCGGTGAGGTCCTTGGCTTCCTTCAGGCCCAGGCCGGTGATGGCGCGGACGGCCTTGATGACCTCGACCTTCTTGTCGCCGGCGGACTTCAGGATGACGTTGAACTCGGTCTGCTCCTCGACCGGCGCCGCGGCGGCGGCCGGACCGGCAGCCATCACGGGGGCGGCGGCGGAGACGCCGAACTTGTCTTCGATGGCCTTCACCAGGTCCATCACTTCCATCAGCGACTTGGTGGCGATGGCGTCTACGATCTGCTCGTTGGACAGGGACATTTCAATAACCTCTGGAAATTTTGATCGGATGTGGTTCAGAAAACCGGACGGCGTCGAACTCAGGCCGTTTCGGCCTCGGCCTCCGGCGCGGGCTCGGTGGGGGCTTCCGCTTGCGCGGATGCTTCGCCACCACCCTGCTGGTCGGCCACGGCCTTGACCGCGCGGGCGAACATCGCCGCGGGCTCGGCCAGGACGCGGGCCAGCATGGCCAGTGCCTGTTCGCGGGTCGGCAGCGAGGCCAGCACGTCGACGTGCGCGGCCGGCAGCAACTTGCCTTCCACGGACACGACCCTGGCCACGAGCTTGTCGTTGCCCTTGGCGAACTCCTTGATCAGGCGCCCGGCAGCGCCGGGTTCCTCGGTCGAGAACGCGTACAGCAGCGGGCCGACGAGGACGTCCTTGACGCACTCGTATTCGGTTCCCGCCACCGCGCGCGAAGCCAGCGTGTTCTTGACGACTCGCAAGTACACGCCGGTTTCGCGGGCCTTCTTGCGCATCGCGGTCATCTGAGCGACCGTGATGCCCGCGTACTCGGCTGCGACCAGGGAGTGGGCCTTGGCGGCGACCTCTGCCAGTTCGGCGACGACTTCTTGCTTCTGGGTCAGATTGAGAGCCATTGCACTCCTCCTAGTGAACTCCGCTCGCGGCTCCTGCCGCTTGCGGTCCTGGGGCGGCACCGTCCTGGCGCCGGGGACGCTCGCGCGTCCCGGTGGTGGCCATCTCCGAAAGGATTTCCAGAGGGGCACCATCTACGCAGGCCATTAAGCGATCCCGCCTGCAACGACGACGACTCCATGCCGTGGCGAGCTTCCATGCCCGTCGTTGTTGCGCGCGGACCGCACCTGCGGTCTTTGACGGCTGACGCCCGGTGGGTACCGGGCGACGCCCTCAAAATTCATTCGCGGCTTACGCCGCTCCTACACAAACCTTTACTTCAGTGCCAGCGTCGACTGGTCCACCGTGACGCCGGGGCCCATGGTCGAGCTGATCGAGATCTTCTGCAGGTACTGGCCCTTGGCCGTCGCCGGCTTGGCCTTGATCAGGTCGAGCAGCAGCGCCTGCAGGTTGTCCTTCAGCTTGCCGGCTTCGAAGTCGGCCTTGCCGATGGTGCAGTGGATGATGCCGGCCTTGTCGGTGCGGTAGCGCACCTGGCCGCCCTTGGCGTTCTTCACCGCCTCGGCCGGGTTCGGCGACACGGTGCCGACCTTGGGGTTCGGCATCAGGCCGCGCGGGCCCAGCACCTGGCCGAGCTTGCCGACCACGCGCATGGCGTCCGGCGTGGCGATCACCACGTCGTAGTTCAGGTCGCCGGCCTGCATCGCCTCGGCGAGGTCGTCCATGCCGACGGCCTCGGCGCCGGCGGCGCGGGCTTCATCGGCCTTGGCGCCGGCCGGGGCGAACACCGCCACGCGCACGGACTTGCCGGTGCCGGCGGGCAGCACGGTCGAGCCGCGCACCTGCTGGTCGGACTTCTTGGCATCCACGCCCAGCCGCACGGCGACGTCGACGGACTCGACGAACTTCACCCTGGCGTTGTTGCGGACGAGCTCGAGGGCTTCGTCGATGGCATAGGCCTTGCCCGGGACAGCCTTGGCCTGTGCCTTGATCCGCTTGGTCATCGTGGTCATGTCTTCAGCCCTCAACCGTCAAGCCCATGGAACGGGCCGAGCCCGCGATCGTCTTCACCGCCGCGTCCAGGTCGGCCGCGGTCAGGTCGGATTCCTTCGCCCTGGCGATGTCCTCGAGCTGCTTGCGGGTGACCTTGCCCACCTTCTCGGTGTTCGGGCGCTTGGAGCCGGACTGGACGCCTGCAGCCTTCTTCAACAGCACAGTGGCCGGCGTGCTCTTGGTGATGAAGGTGAAGGTGCGGTCCGAATACGCGGTGATGATCACCGGGGTCGGCAGGCCGGGCTCGAGCTTCTGGGTGGCGGCGTTGAACGCCTTGCAGAACTCCATGATGTTCAGGCCGCGCTGGCCGAGGGCGGGGCCCACGGGCGGCGACGGGTTGGCCTGGCCGGCCTTGACCTGCAGCTTGATGTAACCGACGACTTTCTTTGCCATTTTCTACTCCTGCGAGTGCAAGCGCCTTGCGGCTCCTCGCTTTGGTGGTGGGTAAGTCGCTCGCTACGCTCGCTGTAAAGTCGGCGGCTGCGCCGCCTGTAAAGAGTCAATAAAAGCTGCTCTTCACCTGTTTACAGCGCCCGAAGGGCGCGACTTGTCCTCTTTACAGCGCTCCGCAAGGAGCGCGACTTACCTCTTATGCTTTCTCGACCTGGCCGAATTCCAGCTCCACGGGCGTCGAGCGCCCGAAGATCAGTACCGCCACCCGCAGGCGGCTCTTCTCGTAATTGACTTCCTCGACCACGCCGTTGAAGTCGTTGAACGGACCGTCGGTGACACGCACCATCTGGCCGGATTCGAACAGCACCTTCGGACGCGGCTTCTCGACGCCTTCCTGGACCCGGTCGAGGATCGCGGCGGCCTCGTCGTCGCGGATCGGCAACGGCTTGTCGGCGGTGCCGCCGATGAAGCCCATCACCTTCGGCGTCTCCTTGATCAGGTGCCAGCTTTCGCTGTCGATGCGCGGGATGCCGTTCTCGTCGTTGGTGGCGATCTGCACCAGCACGTAGCCGGGGAAGAACTTGCGCTCGGAACGGCGCTTCTGGCCGGCGCGCATCTCCACCACTTCCTCGGTCGGCACCAGCACGTCGCCGAAGCGGTCCTCCATGGCCATGCGCACGATCCGGTCGCGCAGCGCCTGGGCCACCGACTTCTCGAAGCCCGAATAGGCGTGCACCACGTACCAGCGCTTGTTGCCGCCCTCGTTGTTCCCTTGCGTCTGCATCTGCTGCTATCTCCTCAGCGTGCCAGCAACCACTTGACCGCGGCCTGCACGATCACGTCGAAGAACGCCAGCACCAGGCTGATCGCCACTACAACCGCGATCACCACCCATGTGGTCCGGGTGGCTTCCTGGCGCTTGGGCCAGACCACCTTGCGCAGCTCGAAGCGCGCTTCGCCGAGGAACTCGACGGTCTGCGCGCCCTTGCGACTGGACAGGAACACCAGCACGCCGGCGACCAGCCCGCCGATCACCGACAACACCCTGGCGACGTCCGGCCATTGGCCGTCGAACCAGTAGAAGGCGAACACGCCCGCCGCCACCAGCGCGATCGCCAGCACGTACTTGACGATGTCGCCGGCGGCTCCTGCTTGTTCGACTCTGCTGTTCAAGTGCTGCTTCTCGAGTACTGTCGGTTATGGCACGCCAGGAGGGACTCGAACCCCCAACCTGCGGTTTTGGAGACCGCTGCTCTGCCAATTGAGCTACTGGCGTATGTAAGTGCTGGCGTATCTATAGTGTCGCTTCCGAAAAAGGCAACGGCGGCTTGCGCCGCCTTGCCATGGATCCTTGCGCGGCGCGGCCTTACTTCAGGATCTTGGCCACCACGCCGGCGCCGACGGTGCGGCCGCCCTCGCGGATCGCGAACCGCAGGCCCTCGTCCATCGCCACCGGGTTGATCAGCGCCACCACCATCTTGATGTT
>JAKFCN010000041.1:0-33454 GCA_036676625.1 Lysobacter sp.
GATCAAGACCAATCGGGCGGCGGCCAAGCGCTTCCGGAAGACCGCTTCCGGCAAGTACAAGTGCGGCCACGCCAACAAGAGCCACATCCTCACCAAGAAAGCGACCAAGCGGAAGCGCAACCTGCGGCAGACGAACCATGTTCGTGCCGAGGACGCTGGCCGTCTGGACCGCATGCTTCCGTACTTGTGAGGAGATAGGAAATGGCACGAGTCAAACGTGGTGTACAGGCGCGTCGGCGCCACAAGAAAGTTCTCAAGCTGGCCAAGGGCTATTACCACGCCCGCCGCAAGGTCTTCCGCGTCGCCAAGCAGGCGGTCACCAAGGCTGCGCAGTACGCCTACATCGGCCGCAAGCAGCGCAAGCGCCAGTTCCGCAGCCTGTGGATCGCGCGCATCAACGCCGCCGCCCGCATCAACGGCATGAGCTACAGCCGCTTCATCAACGGCCTGATGAAGGCCGGCATCACCCTGGACCGCAAGGTGCTGGCGGACATCGCCGTGCACGACGCGAAGGGTTTTGCGGCGCTGGCCGAGAAGGCGAAGGGCGCCCTGGCGGCGTAAGCTGCCGCTACTCCACACAAGCGGTATCCGGCGACGCGAGTCGCCAATGACGTGGGGAAGGGCGCAAGTCCTTCCCCATTTCGTTTCTGGGGATCGGAATGGCTGGAATCGAAGATCTGGGCCGGCAGGCGCTAACCGATATCGCGGCCGCGGGTTCGCCCGAAGCGCTGGAGGCGCTGCGGGTGTCGCTGCTCGGCAAGGCCGGCAGCATCACCGCGCAGCTGAAGTCGCTGGGCACGCTTCCGGGCGACCAGCGCAAGGCGGCGGGCGAAGCGATCAACCGCGCCCGCGATGCGATCGGCGACGCCTTGGCGGCGCGCAAGGTCGCGCTCGAGGGCGCGGCACTCGACGCGCGCCTGGCCACCGAGACCATCGACGTCACCCTGCCGGGTCGCAATGCCGCGCGCGGCGGGCTGCATCCGGTCAGCCGCACCCTGGAGCGGATCACCGGGATCTTCGCCCGGCTCGGCTACGAACTCGCGGACGGTCCGGAGATCGAGGACGACTGGCACAACTTCGAGGCGCTGAACTTCCCGCCGCATCATCCGGCGCGCGCCATGCACGACACCTTCTACATGTCGGGTGAGGGCGGCGGCGACCGACGCCTGTTGCGCACGCACACCTCCGGCGTGCAGGTGCGCTACATGGAGGACCTCATCGCCAATGGAGGCGGGCCGCCGCTGCGCATGATCGCCGCGGGCAAGGTCTACCGTTCCGACAGCGACCAGACCCACACCCCGATGTTCCACCAGGTCGAGGGCCTGCTGGTCGATGAGCACGCCAGCTTCGCCGATCTCAAGGGCACCCTGGCCGAATTCGTGCGCGCGTTCTTCGAGCGCGACTTCGCGATGCGCTTCCGGCCGAGCTACTTCCCGTTCACCGAGCCATCGGCCGAGGTCGACATCGCCTGGCAGCAGGCGGACGGTTCGACCCGTTGGCTGGAAGTGCTCGGTTGCGGCATGGTGCACCCGAACGTGCTGCGCAAGGCCGGCATCGATCCGGAGCGGTACACCGGCTTCGCCTTCGGCCTCGGGGTCGAGCGCATGGCGATGCTGCGCTATGGCGTGGACGACCTGCGCTCGTTCTTCGACAACGATGTGCGCTTCCTGGGACAGTTCGCATGAAATTTTCGGAGAACTGGCTGCGCCAGCACGTCGCCACGCCTGCATCGCGCGACGAACTCGCCGCGACGCTCACCGCGATCGGCCTGGAGGTCGAGGAACTGGCGGTGCTCGGCGCCGGGCTCGATGGCGTGGTGGTCGCGCGCATCGTCGAATGCGCGAAGCATCCCGAGGCCGATCGCCTGCAGGTCTGCCAGGTCGAGGCCGGCGACGGCAAGCGGCTGCAGATCGTGTGCGGCGCGCCGAACGCGCGTCCCGGCCTGGTCGCGCCGCTGGCGACGATCGGCACGAAGCTCGGCGACATCACCATCCAGGCCGCGAAGCTGCGCGGAGTCGAGTCCAGCGGCATGCTGTGTTCGGCGAAGGAGCTCGGCATCGATGCCGACGCGTCCGGCCTGCTGGAACTGCCCGCCGACGCACCGGTCGGCGCGCCGCTGGCCGATTACCTCGGGCTGCCGGACGCGTCCTTCGAGCTCAAGTTGACGCCCAACCGCGCCGATTGCTTCAGCGTGCGCGGCATCGCGTTCGACGTGGCCGCGGCCTTCGGTTCGCAGGTGGCCGCGTTCGACGCCGACCCGATGCCGGCGCTCAACGATGCGCAGCTGGCGGTGCAACTGGATGCCGGCGCCGATGCGCCGCGCTATGTCGGTCGCGTGATCGAAGGCGTCGACGCAACCCGGCCGACCCCGGTCTGGATGGCCGAGCGCCTGCGTCGCAGCGGCGTGCGCCCGGTCAGCCTGCTGGTCGATGTCACCCAGTACGTGATGCTGGAGCTGGGCCAGCCGATGCATGCCTTCGACCGCGATCTGTTGCGTGGTCCCGTGGCGGTGCGGCGTGCGCGCGCCGGCGAGTCGCTGAAGTTGCTGGATGGCCGCGACGCCGCGCTCGACGGCGAATTCCTGCTGGTCACCGACAACGACCGTCCGGTCGCGCTGGCCGGGTTGATGGGCGGCTTCGACACGCGCGTCACCGACGCCACCCGCAACGTGTTCCTCGAGGCGGCGCACTTCGCGCCCGCCGCGATCATCGGCCGCGGCCGCAGGCTCGGCCTGCACACCGATGCCGCGCACCGGTTCGAACGCGGGGTGGACCCGGAACTGCCGCGCACCGCGATCGAGGTCGCCACCCGCTTGATCGTGGAGATCGCCGGCGGCGTTCCCGGCCCGATGGTCGAGGCCGCGCTGCCCGGGCACCTGCCGCGGCCGCAACCGGTACGTCTGCGCCGCGCGCGCCTGGCGCGGGTGCTCGGCATCGCCATCGACGACGCCGGGGTCGAACGCATCCTGCGCGCGCTCGGCCTCGCGGTCGTGGCCGACGCGGAGGGCTGGCAGGTGACGCCGCCTTCGCGGCGCTTCGACCTCGCGATCGAGGAGGACCTGATCGAGGAAGTGGCCCGCATCCACGGCTACGACGCCATCCCCGCGACGCTGCCGGGCGGCGCGATGCGCCTCGCGACGCCGTCGGAAACCCGCGTCGCCGATGGAGACGTGCGCCGGCAGCTGGCCGCGCGCGACTACCTGGAGGCGATCGACTACGCCTTCGTCGATGCCGGCCTGCTCGCGAAATGGAGCATGGGTGAAGGTTCGGTGGCGCTGGCCAATCCGCTCAGTGCCGAACTCGGGGTGATGCGGACCTGGCTGATGCCGGGGCTGGTGGACGCGCTGGTGCGCAATGCCGCCAGGCAGCAGCCGCGGGTGCGGCTGTTCGAACTGGGCAAGGTGTTCCATGCCGCTGCCGCCGCGGGCGATGCCCCGCTCGAGACCCTGCGGGTCGCCGCGGTCGCGTGCGGCGACGCCGCCGCGGAGCAATGGGGCGCCGCCGCACGCGCCGTGGACTTCCACGATCTCAAGGGCGATCTCGACAGCCTCGCCGAGCTTGCCGGCGCGGAACTCGAATACCGGCCGTCGCAGGCACCATGGGGGCATCCGGGCCGCTCCGCCGACGTGTTCAGGAACGGCGACAAGCTCGGCAGCTTCAAACTGGGATGGATCGGGCAACTGCATCCACGGTTGCAGCGCGCGCTGGGCCTGGATGCCGACGCGTTCGCCTTCGAGATCGACCTGGAAGCGCTGTTGGCGCGGAACCTGCCCAGGGTGGCGGCGATTTCCAGGTTTCCGTCGGTGCGCCGCGACCTCGCGTTCGTGGTACCCGAATCCGTGTCCTGGGCGGCCGTGGCTGCGAGCGTGAAGGCCGCTGCCGGCGCCTTCCTGCGTGATCTTCACCTGTTCGACCGTTATGCCGGCAAGGGCGTGGAATCCGGATTCAAGAGTCTTGCTATGGGCTTGATTCTGCAGGACGAATCGCGCACATTGACCGATCGCGACGTGGATGCCGTGGTGGCTTCCGTGACAGCCGCGCTGGAACGCGACCATGGGGCCGCGATCCGGGCATAGGCGCATTCAGAGAGTGGTTCCAGGGGAGCAGGAATGGCGTTGACCAAGGCGGAAATGGCCGAGCGGCTGTACGAGGACGTCGGCCTGAACAAGCGCGAGGCGAAGGAATTCGTCGACGCCTTCTTCGACGTGCTGCGCGAGGCGTTGCAGCAGGGTCGCCAGGTCAAGCTGTCCGGCTTCGGCAATTTCGACCTGCGGCGCAAGAACCAGCGTCCGGGCCGCAATCCCAAGACCGGCGAGGAAATCCCGATCACCGCGCGCACCGTGGTGACCTTCCGCCCCGGGCAGAAGCTCAAGGAGCGGGTCGAGGCCTACGCCGGCGGCGGGGTGACGCATGCTTGACCCGGGCAGCAACCGCGAACTCCCGCCGATCCCGGCCAAGCGCTATTTCACCATCGGTGAGGTCAGCGAGCTGTGCGACGTCAAGCCGCACGTGCTGCGCTACTGGGAAACCGAATTCCCGTCGCTGAAGCCGGTCAAGCGCCGCGGCAACCGCCGCTACTACCAGCGCCACGACGTGCTGATGGTGCGCCAGATCCGCGGCCTGCTGTACGAGCAGGGCTACACCATCGGCGGCGCGCGCCTGCGCCTGGAGGGCGAGGGCGCGAAGCAGGAAGCCACCATGAGCTCGCAAATCGTCCGCCAGGTGCGGATGGAACTCGAGGAAGTCCTGCAGCTGCTGCGCAGGTAGAACCGAGCCAGGCTCGGCTTGCACGGGTTATAATCCGCACCCACGTCGGGGTATAGCGCAGCCTGGTAGCGCATCTGCCTGGGGGGCAGAGGGTCGTCGGTTCGAATCCGGCTACCCCGACCAATTCGCGGCCGCGGGTGCCCGTGCAACCAGCTGCGGCCAGCGACGCAGCAGCGCGGCACGGATCCCGGCGGCATCGAGCCCGGCCTCGGCGAGCAACTGCTCGCGGCTGCCGTGGTGCTGGAACGCATCTGGCAGGCCGAGGTGCAGCATCGGCATCGCGATGCCTTCTGCGGCCAGCAATTCCGCCACGCCACTGCCGGCGCCGCCGGCGACGACGTTGTCCTCGAGCGTGGCGAAGCCTTCGTGCGTGCCTGCCAGCTGCAGCAGGAGTTCGCGGTCCAGCGGCTTGACGAAGCGCATGTTGACCACCGTCAGGCCCAGTTCGGCGCCGACCTGTTCGGCCGCCGGCACGATCGCGCCGAATGCCAGCAATGCGATGCGCGAGCCGTGCCGGCGCAGTTGCGCCTTGCCGATCGGCAGCGTGCCCAGGTTCGCCTGCACCGCGACCCCGGGGCCGGTGCCGCGCGGGTAGCGCACCGCGGCGGGACCTTCGAAGTGGAAGCCGGTGGACAGCATCTGCCGGCACTCCTGCTCGTCGGCAGGCGCCATCACCAGCATGCCCGGTACGCAACGCAAATAGCTGAGGTCGAGGTTGCCGGCATGGGTGGCGCCGTCCGGGCCGACCACGCCGCCGCGGTCGATCGCGAACAGCACGTCCAGGCCTTGCAGCGCGACGTCGTGCACCAGCTGGTCGTAGCCGCGCTGCAGGAAGGTGGAGTAGATCGCCACCACCGGCTTGGCGCCCTCGCAGGCCATGCCCGCGGCCAGCGTCACCGCGTGCTGCTCGGCGATGGCGACGTCGAAATAGCGCTCCGGGTATTCCCTGCTGAAGCGCACCAGGCCCGAGCCCTCGCGCATCGCCGGGGTGATGCCCAGCAGCTTCGGATCGGCGGCTGCCATGTCGCACAGCCAGTCGCCGAACACATCGGTGTAGGTCGGCTTCTTCGGCGCGGCGCCGGGATTGCTGACGACGCCCTGCTCGGGATCGAACGGCGAGACCGCGTGGTAACCGATCTGGTCGCCTTCGGCGAGTTCGTAGCCCTTGCCCTTGGTGGTGATCACGTGCAGCAGCTGCGGGCCCTTGAGCTTCTTCAGCATGCGCAGGGTGGCCATCAGTGCGTCGACATCATGGCCGTCGATCGGACCGGTGTAGTGGAAACCCATTTCCTCGAACAGGGTGGACGGCACGAACATGCCCTTCCAGTGTTCTTCCCAGCGACGCACGAAGCGCGCCGGACCGCTGCTGCGCTTGTCGCCGAGGATCTTCTTGCCGCCTTCGCGGATCGCATTGAGGGTGCGGCTGCCGGTGGCGCGCCCGAGCATCCTGGTCAGCCCGCCGACGGCTTCGCTGATCGACATCCGGTTGTCGTTGAGGATCACCAGGATGTCAGGCTCCGGATCCATTCCACCGGCGTGGTTGAGGGCTTCGTAGACCATGCCCGCGGTCATCGCGCCGTCGCCGATCACCGCCACGACCTTGCGCTCGTTGCCGGCGCGCGCATTCGCGATCGCCATGCCCAGCGCTGCCGAGATCGAGGTCGACGAATGGCCGACGCCGAAGGTGTCGTACTCGCTTTCCTCGCGCTTGGGGAACGGTGCGATGCCGTCCTTCTGCTTGACGCTGCGGATGGTGTCGCGGCGGCCGGTGAGGATCTTGTGCGGGTAGGCCTGGTGGCCGACGTCCCAGACGATGCGGTCGTCCGGGGTGTCGTACAGGTAGTGCAGGGCGGTGGTCAGCTCGATCACGCCGAGGCCGGCGCCGAAGTGGCCGCCGGACTGGCCCACCGATTCGATCAGGTACGCACGCAATTCATCGGCGACGGCGCGCAGTTCGGAGGCGTCGAGCTTGCGCAGGTCGGCTGGGGCTTCGATGCCGGCCAGGCGCGGGTAGCGCCCGGCATCGATCCGGGAGTGTGCGTTCATCCTGCCATTTTAGCGCCTTGCTACTTCTTGCGGCGCCCGAACAGTCCGCCGGATTTCGCCGAATCGGCCGGCTCGGTCGGCTGGTCCGACACGAATTCGGCGTAACCGGTGGCGAGGCTGGCGTTGACGAAGTCCACCACCTCGGGCAGCGATACGCCGCTGGCGGATGCGACTTCGTCCAGGGTCGCCGGGCCCTTCATCATCGCGGTGGCGATGCGGAAGTGCTTGGGATATTCGCGCTCGGTCTGCGGCCACTTGCTGAGCTTGTAGCGGCCGCCGAGGTCGAAACCGGGCATCAGGGTGCCGCCGCCCGCGAGCAGGCCGCCATACCACTGCAGCCGCGCCAGCGGTTGCGCGGCGCCCAGCGACGCGATGCCGCTGTCCCAGGCGCCGGGCTCGACCGGGCTGAAATCCGCGGCCGCCACCGGCCCCCTGAAATAATCGGCGAGCGGCTTCAACGCCGCGGGGCCGTAGTACTCGCGCGCGGCCGGATCGATGAACAGATCGGGGCCGCCGGGGCGGGAATAGCGCATGCGCGCGCCCAGCGCGCCCGGGGCGAGCCAGTCGCCGAGCGTGCGTTCGCGCGGCGGGGCGGGTGGATGTCCTTCGGGCAGTTCGTCCTGCGGCAGCGGCGCGGGTGGTGTTCCGGCCGGCGCGCCCGCGTCCTGCGGCGTCGCTGCGTCGATCGCCTGCAGCAACTCGGCGACGCCCGCGGCGTCGAACGGCCGCGCGAGGTGGAAGTCGGTCTGGGTGCGCTTGGCGGAGGTCAGGCCGATCACGCGCTTGCCGGCGGCATGCAGGCGCAACCAGCTCATCGGGCCGTACATGCTGTCCATGTCGACCACGACATGCTCGGCATCGCCTTCCGGCACCAGCGTCCACCGCTGCGCGAGCCGCGCGTTGGCCTGTTCGAAGGCAGCCTTGAGGGCGCTTTCGGTCGACGGGTCCATACCGGTCATGCCGAGGGTGGGAGACATCGTCGCGATCCTGTTGGGTCAGGCGCCGAGTGTAGCGGTCAATTCGTCCCGAAGCGCGGGTTGCGCTTCGGCAGGTGGCTCTTCAGGAAGGCCATCTGGTCGGCGAGGATGTTGCGGTTGGACAGGATCAGGTGCTCGATCCAGCTCGGCCGGTAGGGCACCGCGAGCAGCGGCATCGAGGCCTGCTGGGGAGTGCGTCCACCCTTGCGCGAGTTGCAGTGGAAACAGGCGGCGACCACGTTTTCCCAGGTGTCGCGGCCACCGCGGGACAGCGGCACGACGTGGTCGCGGGTCAGCTGCTGGCGGCTGAAGTCGCGGCCGCAATACAGGCACAGGTGCTGGTCGCGCGCGAACAGCGCGACGTTGGTCAATGCGGGGGTCGGATCGAGGGCATGCGCACGCGCATGGCTGCGTGCGGCGACGATCGGGTGCAGCTGCAGGATGCTCTGGCGGCCGGTGTCGCGGCTGGTGCCGCCGTGGATGCTCATGCAGGGATCGCCAAGGGTCCAGGCGACCGCACCGCGGACATACAGACAGGCCGCGTCCTGCCAGCTCATCCAGTCGAGTACCCGGCCGTGCGCGTCGAGCGACAGCAGGCGGACTGCGTCCAGGCGAAGCGTCGTTGTGTCAGGCTCCATCGGGGAAACAGCTTATACCCATCCTATGCAAGGGTGGGAAGGGTGGCGATTCCCGCCTCGATCGCGGCCTTGTGGGCGAGGGTACGCGGCAGCAGGCGTGCGAAGTAGAAGCGCGCGGTCTCGCGTTTGTCGATCTTGAACGCTTCCGGCTGGGCCGATGCCGCGGCGGCGGCGACGCTGCGGGCCCACCAGTAGGCGAGGGCGACGTAACCCGAGTACATGAGGAAGTCGTGCGCGGCCGCACCGGCTTCCTCCGCATTGCCGCCGGCGCGGCCGGCGATGCCCATGGCCAGCGCCTGCCATTCGGCGGCCTTCGCACGCAGCGGCGCCACGAACCCGGCCATGCCGGCGTCGCCTTCGTGCTCCGCGCAGAACGCCTCGACCATGGCCAGGAAGGCACGCAATCCGGCGCCCTGCAGATGCAGCAGCTTGCGCCCGACCAGGTCCAGCGCCTGGATCCCGGTGGTGCCCTCGTACAGGGTGGTGATGCGCGCGTCGCGCGCCAGCTGCTCCATGCCGTGCTCGGCGATGTAGCCATGGCCGCCGAAGCACTGCATCGCGTGGTAGGTGCATTCCACGCCCCATTCGGTCAGGCAGCCCTTGGCGATCGGGATCAGGAAACCGAGCAGCGCGTCTGCCCGTTCGCGCTCGCCGGCATCCGCGGCGTGTTCCACCGTGTCGACCAGGGTGCCTGCGTGGTAGGCGAGCGCGCGTCCGCCCTCGACCAGCGCCTTCTGGGTGAGCAGCATGCGCCGCACGTCCGGGTGGACGATGATCGGGTCGGCCGGCTTGTCGGGGAATTTCGCGCCGGACAGCGCGCGGCCCTGCAACCGCTCGCGCGCATAGCGCAGCGAACCCTGCAGTGCGCGATCGGACAATCCGAGTCCCTGCAACCCGACGGCGAGGCGTGCGCTGTTCATCATCGTAAACATCGCCGCCAGGCCCTTGTGCGGTTCACCGACCAGCCAGCCCTGCGCGCCGTCGAAGTTCATCACGCAGGTGGCCGAACCATGGATGCCCATCTTGTGTTCGAGCGCGCCGCAGCGCACTTCATTGCGCGCGCCGGGCTTGCCGTCGCGGTCGACCCGCAGCTTCGGCACCGCGAACAGCGAGATGCCGCGGCTGCCCGCCGGCGCATCGGGCAACCGCGCCAGCACCAGGTGCACGATGTTGTCGGTGAAGTCGTGTTCGCCGGCGGTGATGAAGATCTTGGTGCCCGCGATCGCGAAGCTGCCGTCGTCCCGTGGCTCGGCCCGGGTCTTAAGCAAGCCCAGGTCGCTGCCGCAATGCGGTTCCGTCAGGCACATGGTGCCGGTCCAGCGGCCCTCCACGATCGGCTTGAGGAAGACCTGTCGCTGCCACTCTTCGCCATGCTTCAGCAGCGCCTCGACGGCACCGTGCGAGAGCAGCGGGAAATTGCCCCAGGCGAGGTTGGCGGCGTCCACCATTTCCTTGATCGCGATCCCGGCGGTCTGCGGCAGGCCCTGGCCGCCGTATTCGACCGGCGCCGCGAGTCCGGCCCAGCCGCCTTCCACGTATTGCGCGTATGCGGCCGCGAAGCCCGGGGGCGTGGCGACCGCGCCGGTCTGCGGATCCAGCTTGCAGCCGGCCTCGTCGCCGACGCGGTTGAGCGGCGCCAGCACCGTCCCGGTGAAGCGCGCGCCTTCCTCGAGCACGGCGTCGAAGATGTCGCGGCCGGCATCGGCGAAGCCCAGCCGCGCGAACAGCGGCTCGACATCGAGCAGGTCGAACAGCACGAAGCGCATGTCGGCCAATGGAGCCGTGTATCCGACGGTCATCAGCGCAGCACTCCCGGCAGGCCCGGCACCGGGGCCAGCGCATTGTCGCGCTTGAACTGGAAGGTGCGCGTGCCGCCGTTCTCCGGGGTCGCGGTGATGCTGCCTTCCAGGTGGTAGCCGATGCTGCGGCCGCGCGCCAGCGTGTCGGCGATCGCGATCTTGGCGCCAGCCGGCGGCACCACCTGCAGCGTCGCCACGTCCGCGGCTTCCGGCCCGATGGTGAATGCCGGCGCCGCGCGCAGGGCGGCGGCCGGCTGGCCTTCGATCGTCATCGCCAGGTCGATCGCATCGAAGCGCATCGGCACGCTGCTGTAGTTGTCGATCCGCAGGTCCAGCGACCAGCTGCCGTCGGCGCGCACGCTGAGCTGCTGGATGTTGGCGGAAGGATCGGAAATGCGCCGTACCGGGCCGCCGCTGCCGCAGGCGCCGAGCAGGAACGATGCAAGCAACAGTGTCGCGAGGGCCAAGCGTTTCATGCCGGTCTCCGTTGTATGCATGGTCGCGAGCATACACCGGCGTAGGGTTGCGCCCGGGCGGGCGCCGGCATGGCGGGGACGACTGCGCGCCGTCCTATTGCGCGCGACCACGCGTGCTGAGCGCGACCATGCTCTCGCCCAGCGAACGCATCACCTGCGGCTGCATGGAGAACGCCAGGTGCGACTGCCCGAACGACAGGATCAGCGCCTCTTCCTCGGGGGTGGAGCCCGGGCCCAGCGAAAACGACGAGGGCATCACGATCGCACCGGAGCCCTGGCCGTCCGCGGAATCCGGGAGGTTCTTCGCGCCGTCGCGCGAGGCGGCGAGCATCGCCGCGGCCATGTTGGCCACGTCCAGCGGCGACAGGGTGAAGTCGCCCATGAGCACCCCGTCCTTGGCGAAGCCGACGGCGATCCGGCCTTCGGGCGCCGATTCGATCAGGAGCCCGGTGGTGAATCCGGCAGGAACTTGCATCGCGATACCTCAGAGTGGGTTCGTGATGCCACCGAAATGGTGGCCGGGGAGGGAGTCGAACCCCCGACACGGGGATTTTCAATCCCCTGCTCTACCAACTGAGCTACCCGGCCGGTGCAACCCCCGCGCTGGACCAGAATGGATGGTCTGCCCGGATGCCGCGAAGCCCGCATCTGCGAGGGCGCGATGATACGGATGCGGCGCTCGCGGGGCAAGCCGCACGGCTGCTGAACGAGGTTTCCGGTGGCGCTGCCATCGCCGCCGGGCGGGAGCAAGATGAGGCCCACTCCCGGTATGAGGTAACCGCCATGCGCGTCCTGCCACTTGCCATCCTGATTGCCTCCGCCTCGCTCGTCGCCTGTGCCACCACCCGCATGAGCGAGCCGGAAAAACTGGCGCTCTACAGCAGCCACGCCGGTGCGCCGGTCAAGCAGATCCGCTACACCACGCCGATCGGCTGGGACAAGGTCGACGACGACCACCTGCTGTTGACCACGCGGCCGCGCGAAGCCTGGTTGATGCGGGTGTCCGGCCCGTGCCTGGACTGGGGTTCCGGCAAGCCGGTGATCCACATCAGCAGCCAGGCTGGTTACGTCAGCACCGGTTTCGACCGGGTCACCGTGCCCGGCGTGCCGGTCAGCTGCCGGATCGAGGAGATCCGCCCGGTCGATGTCGCAGCGGTCAGGGCTGCCCAGGACAGGATCGCCACCGCCACGCCGTAGCGATCCTGGTCCGGTAGGCGCCTTGCAGTCGGCGCCTTTCAGCCGGCGCCGGGCGCGACGTAGCCGGGAGGCTTCTCGGCGCCGCCGGCGAACAGGAACTTGAGCATTTCGCCTTCGAGGAAGGCGCGGTGCTTCGGGTCCAGCGGCGACAGCCGGTTCTCGTTGATCAGCATGGTCTGGTGCGCCAGCCATGCGGCCCATGCGGGCTTGCCGATGTGGGCGTAGACGCGCTTGCCGGCTTCGCCGGGCCACGGCGCGAAGTCCAGGCCATCGGCCTCGCGTTGCTCGTATTCGCAGAACACACGGCGGCTCATCGGCTGGCTCCCATGCTGGTGTCTTCCAGCAGCTTGCGGATCGGCGCCGGGATGCCGAGCGACGCCAGTTCGGCGGGCGCGACCCAGCGCAGGCCGTCATTGTCCGCCACCCGCACGCGCAGGGCCACCTCGCGCCAACGCACCGGCTGCAGTTGCAGGCGGTAATGGGTGAAGCCGTGCGCGATCGCGGCCAGCGGCTCGCCCGCGTCGTAGTCGCCGTCCGCGTGGATCGCGAACCAGGCGCGCGCCTGCGCGTGTTCGCCGGCTTCCGGCAGCGACCACAGGGCGGCCCACACGCCGCTCGCGGGGCGCCGCTGCAGCAGCACGCGACCGGCGCCGTCCTGCAGCAGCATGACGATCGCGCTGCGTTCGGGCAGCGGCCGGCCCGGCTTGGGCGTGGGCAATTCCGCGACCCGGCCCTCGCACAGTGCGATGCAACCGCGCCGCAGCGGACAGACCATGCACGCCGGATCGAAACGCGTGCACAGGGTGGCACCGAAATCCATCTGCGCCTGGGTGTAGTCGGCCATGCGCGCATCGGGCAGGTGCGCCTCGGCCAATAGCCACATCCGCTTCTCCACTGCCGGCGTCCCCGGCCATCCATCGATGCCGTGGAGGCGCGCGAGCACGCGCTTGACGTTGCCGTCGAGGATCGGGAAGCGCTCGCCCCAGGCCTGGGCCAGGATCGCGCCGGCAGTGCTGCGGCCGATGCCGGGCAGCGCGACCAGGGCGTCGAAGCCGCGCGGCAGCTCGCCGCCATGCGACTCCATGCAGGCGCGCGCCGCGGCGTGCAGGTTGCGCGCACGTGCGTAGTAGCCCAGGCCCGACCACAACGCGAGCACGTCGTCGAGCGGCGCGCGCGCCAGCGAGGGGATGTCCGGCAGCGCTGCGACGAAGCGCTCGAAGTACGGAACGACGACCTGCACCTGGGTCTGCTGCAACATGATTTCCGACAGCCATACCCGATACGGCGCGCGCGGATGTTGCCAGGGCAGGTCGTGGCGGCCGCAGCGGTCGAACCACGCGAGCAGGCTGGCGGCGAAGCCGTCTTCCGTCCGCGGCGGGTCAAGGTCCGGCATCGGGGATCCCGGGTTCGTCGATCTCGATCTCCACGCCTTCCAGTTGCGCACCGCCGATATCGAGTCGCGGTGCGCGCACGCTGCCCTCGAGTGGGGGCAGGGGATTCATGCGGTCGCGGGCCAGCCACGCCTGCACGTCCTGTATCCGGAAACGCGCGTCGAAGTCGGCGGCGTCGCGCTGGAGCCGCAACGCCGCGATGCCGGTGAAGTCGGGCGTGCCGGTGTAGTCGAGCGCGAACGGCAGCCGCGAACGGGACGACGCCAGCGGCTCGGGCAGGGCCGGCCACGCCGCGGGCCAGGTCGCAAGCTCACCCTGCAGCCGCAGCACCAGCCTGCGGCCGAGCGCGAGGCTGCCGCGCGCATCGAGCGCCGGCACCGGGTCCGTGTCCGGATCGTCGCGGCCGCGCAGGACGACGTTCGCCGGTGCCAGCAGCCATACCGCTTCGTCGAACAGCAGCGGCCCATGGATGCCCAGCGAAAACGGCACCTGCGTGCCGCCGGCCTCGTAGGCCGCCACCGCGCCCAGCCGCGCCGGCGCGATCCGCAGATCGTCGCGGCCCAGCGCCAACGGGCCCGACAACGTCACCGTCGCCGGCAGGCGCCAGTCCGAACCGCGTTGCACGACGATCCTGCCCGCGGCAGCGAAGCCGGTGCTGGTGGACTCGACCAACGCGGCCGGGCGCACGATCGCCACGCTGAGGTCGACCGGGATCGCCAGCGGGGGATCGAGGTAGCGGCCCTGCAGGCGTGCATGCAGCGGTGCTTCCGGCGCCAGCAGCGGCAGTTCGACCTGGATGCCGTCGACGTCCCAGTCGTCGTTGTGGATGCTGCCGGCGCGGATGCGCAGGCCCTCGCCGAGGGTGGGCAGGCGTCTTTCCGATGGTGGGCGCGTCGCGAGCCAATGCTGCAACGCCGGCAGGTCGAGCGCAGGCGCGTCGAGTTCGATCCGGGTCGCCGTGAGCACTGCGCCGCGCGCACGCAACGTCGACCACGGCAGCGACAGCAGGATCCGGTCGGCGCGCAGCAGCGGCACGGCCGCGCCGGGTTCGCGCGCGACCACGTCGCGCAGCACCAGCGTCGGTGTTCCGCGCAGCCGATATTCGGCGCTGCCGCCTGCGCTGATCTCCAGTCCCATCGCATTGCCGATGCGCGCGAGCAGGAATCCGGTTGCGCGCCGAGGCTCCAGCGCGAAGCGCAATGCCAGCACGAAGAGCAGGCCGAGCGCGAGCAGCGCGACGGCGATGCGCATGGTCCGGCGCGATGTTGGCTGCAGGCGGGTGGCACCCATGCCGTGCACGGGCGGCTCAGCCGCCGAACGATTCCGGGAGGAGTGCGTCGACGAACGCGTGCGCATCGAATACGCGCAGGTCCTGCGGACGCTCGCCGATGCCGGCATAGCGGATCGGGATGCCGAACTCGCGCGCCAGCGCGAACACCACGCCGCCCTTGGCGGTGCCGTCGAGCTTGGTCACCACCAGTCCGGTGACGTTCACCGCGGCGTGGAACTGGCGCAGCTGCGAGATCGCGTTCTGGCCGGTGGTGCCGTCGATCACCATCAGCACCTCGTGCGGCGCGTCCGGATCGAGCTTGCCGAGCACGCGGCGGATCTTTCCCAGTTCGGCCATCAGTCCCTGCTGGGTGTGCAGGCGGCCGGCGGTGTCCGCGATCAGCACGTCGATGCCGCGCGCCCTGGCCGCCTGCAGCGCATCGAAGGCGACGGACGCGGCATCGGCGTCCTGTCCCTGCGCCACCACCGGCACGCCGTTGCGCTCGCCCCAGGCCTGCAGCTGCGCGACAGCCGCGGCACGGAAGGTGTCGCCCGCCGCCAGCATCAGCGAGTGTCCTTCCGCCTTGAATCGATGCGCGAGCTTGCCGATGGTGGTGGTCTTGCCGACGCCGTTGACCCCGACGGCGAGCACCACGAAGGGCCTGGCCGCGGCCTCGATCCGCAGCGGCACTGCGACCGGCTCCAGCAGCGCCACGAGTTCGGCGCGCAGCGCGCGGAACAGCGCGGCGGCATCGGAGAATTCGCGCGCCTTCATGCGCTTGCGCAGGCCCTCGACCAGCTCGGTGGTGGCGGTGACGCCGACGTCGCCGGTGAGCAGCGCGGTCTCGACCTCGTCGAGCAACTCGTCGTCGAGCTTCGGGTTGCGCGAGAACAGGCCGCCGAGGCTGCGGGTGAAGCCGCTGCCGCGCAGGCGTTCGCGCCAGCCGGCGGGAACGGGCGCCGCGACAGGTGCCGTATCGACCGGCGCCAGGGGAGCAACGGGCGCTTCCGCGGCGGCTGCCGCCGCGTCCGGCTTCTTGCGGCGGAAAAAACTCACCATCGTGGGGGCCATCGCGCAGAATGGCGCGCATGGTAGCACCGCCCTCCGCGCCTTCCCGATGAAAAGCCGCCGCGAAACAGGGGCGCCCGGCGCCGTGCGCATCATCGGCGGACAGTGGCGCGGCACGCGCCTGCCGGTGGCCGACGCCGCCGGCCTGCGGCCGACGCCGGACCGCGTCCGCGAGACCCTGTTCAACTGGCTGCAGGCGGAACTGCCGGGCGCGCGCGTGCTCGACCTGTTCGCGGGCAGCGGCGCGCTCGGGCTGGAAGCCGTGTCGCGGGGCGCGCGCGAGGCGTTCCTGGTGGAACACGATCCAGGCCTGGTTGAATCGCTGCGCGCGGCGGTCGCGCGCCTGCAGGCCGGCGACCGGGTCGAGGTGGTGCGCGCCGATGCGCTTGCCTGGTTGCGCGCGCCGCTGCATGGACGCTTCGACCTGGTGTTGCTGGACCCGCCGTTCGCCGGGGGGTTGTGGCAGCCGGTGCTGGCCTGCCTGGGGCCGTGGCTGGCGGAGCGCGCATGGCTGTACCTGGAAGCACCGGTGGACGCCGGCATCCAGCCCGGCGGCGAGTGGCTGCGACACCGCGAGGGCGCTACCCGCGAGGTGCGCTATGGTCTGTACCGGTTTGCCGGACGGGCGCCGGCAGGCACTGCTACACTGGCGGCAGCTTCCGGAAACGACGACGCGACGACGGAATGAGCGTGGCCAACACCCGTATCGCGGTATATCCCGGCACGTTCGATCCCATCACCAATGGGCACGTGGACCTCGTGGATCGCGCGGCGCCCCTGTTCGAGCGCCTGGTCGTCGGCGTGGCCGAGAGCCCGGGCAAGGGCCCGGCGCTGCCACTGGCGCTGCGGGTGGAGCTGGCGCGGCAAGCGCTGGCCCGCCATGGCAACGTCGAGGTGCAGGGGTTCGACGGCCTGCTGGCGTATTTCGTCCGCGACCTCGGGGCCGGGGTGCTGCTGCGCGGCCTGCGCGCGGTTTCCGACTTCGAGTACGAATTCCAGCTGGCGAGCATGAACCGCCACCTCATCCCGGAGGTCGAGACCCTGTTCCTGACCCCGGCCGAGGAATACGGATTCATTTCTTCCTCGCTGGTGCGCGAAATTTCCCGCCTGGGCGGCGACGTCTCGTCGTTCGTGCCGCTGGCGGTGGCCCAAGCGCTGCAGGCCGAATGGCAGCGCAATGTCGATGTTGCATGAGCTCCTTGGGGGAGACAGATGAAGACCATGACCCGCGTGATCCTGATCGCCTGCCTCGCGCTGCCGTTCCTGGTGGCCTGCAAGAAGCAGGAAGCGCCACAGGCCGCAGTCAAGCCGGCGATGAGTGCACCCGCCACCGATGACCGCCAGGCGTGGGTGGATTACCTGAACGACGTGGTGCCGCGCAACATGGCCGGCATCGCCAACCAGCCGTATGTGTACCTGCTGCCGGGCGAGAGCGCCTCGGACTTCCAGGACCAGTACGACCGCCTGCTCGACAAGGCGCAGAGCGACGTCGCCCGCGGCATCATTTCCGGCAACCTGCTGGCCTACGCTTCGCCGGCCTCGGCGAAGATGGCCGATCTGGTGGTCACTGCGTTCGACGGCGTGCCTGCCGGGTCCATGAAAGGCGTGCGCGTGCTGTTCATCGGCCATGCCGCCGACGGCGAGCGCGCCAGGGCCGCGGTGGCGCCGGCTGGTGTCGACTTCGTGCTGGTGGACACCGCCAAGTAGGGGAGAAGGCGGGCGCCGGCCCACGCCGGCGTCCCCGCCCCGGGCAATGTCGAACCGATGTCGCTGAAGATCAACGAACTCTGCGTCAACTGCGACGTCTGCGAACCGGCCTGCCCCAACCAGGCGATCAGCCAGGGCGAAACCATCTATGTGATCGACCCGGCGCGCTGCACCGAGTGCGTCGGGCATTTCGACGAGCCGCAATGCGTCGTCGTGTGCCCGGTCGAGTGCATCGATCCCGATCCGGACCATCCCGAATCCGAACCACAACTGCTGGCCAAGCTGCTCCGGCTGCAAAGCGAGGTGACATGACCCCGATGACCCTGCCGTGGCGCCGTGCCGCGATCTCCCTGTCTTTGCTGCTGCCGCTGCTGTTGCCACTGTCCGCGCTGGCTGCCGACGCGACCCCGGCCGCGCATCCGCCCGGCGCAGCAATCGCCAGCGGGCACGCGCTGGCGACGGAGGCCGGACTCGACACCATCCGTGCCGGCGGCAATGCATTCGACGCCGCGGTGACGGTGTCCTCGGTGCTGTCGGTGGTGGAGCCGATCAGTTCCGGCCTCGGCGGCGGCGGCTTTTTCCTGCTGCACGACGCCGAATCCGGCAAGGACAGTTTCCTCGACGCGCGCGAGATCGCGCCTGCAGCGGCGACCCCGGAAGCCTACCTGGACAAGGACGGCAACCTCGACGCCGACAAGGCCGAGAACGGACCGTGGTCGGCCGGTATCCCCGGGTTGCCGGCGGCGCTGGTGGAGCTCGCGCGCAAGCACGGGCAGCTGCCGCTGGCACGCAGCCTCGCGCCGGCGATCCGGATCGCGCGCGAAGGCTTCCCGGTGTACGCGCGGCTGGAGCGCGGCTACGCCTCGCGACGCGAGGTGATGGAGCGTTATCCCGGCACGCGCGCGGTATTCCTGGCCGATGGCGACCCGCCGCAGGTCGGCGAGACGCTGCGCCAGCCCGATCTCGCGCGCACCCTGGAGCTGCTCGCGGACAAGGGCTTCGACGGCTTCTACCGCGGCGACGTCGCTGCGAAGCTGGTGGCCTCGGTCAACGCCGAAGGCGGCAAGTGGACCGCGCAGGAACTCGCCGGATACCACGTGCGCGAGCGCGAACCGATCCAGTTCCGCTATCGCGGCTGGAACATCGTCACCGCACCGCCGGTGTCCTCCGGCGGGGTCGCGCTCGCGGAGATCCTGCAGATGGTGTCGGGCTGGGACCTGGCCAGGCTCGACCAGGCGCATCGCGTGCACCTGCTGGTCGAGGCGATGCGCCGCGCCTACCGCGACCGCACCATCTACCTGGGCGATCCCGACTTCGTGAAGATCCCCCTCGCGCGCCTGTTGAGTCCCGACTACGCGGCGGGACTGCGCGCGACGATCCACCCGGACAAGGCCACGCCCAGCGCCTTGCTGCCCGGGCAGCCGGCGCCGCTGGAGGACGAGGAGACCACCCATTTCTCGATCATCGATGCCGAAGGCAACATCGTTTCGGCAACCCAGACCGTGAACCTGCTGTACGGCTCGGGCCTGGTCGCCGAAGGCACCGGCGTGATCCTCAACGACGAGATGGACGACTTCGCGCTCAAGCCGGGCACGCCCAACGCCTTCGGCGTGATGGGCTTCGATGCCAACAAGCCCGAGCCGGGCAAGCGCATGCTCAGCTCGATGACGCCGACGATCATGACTTCGCCCGAAAAAGTCGCGGTGCTCGGCGCACCCGGCGGCAGCCGCATCATCACCGAGGTGCTGCTCGGCATCCTCGGCTACGACGACGGGCTCACGGCACAGGAAGTGGCGGCACTGCCGCGCATCCACCACCAGTGGATGCCGGATGTCATCTCCGCGGAAAAGGGTGCGCTCGACGACGCCACGGTGAAGTCGCTGCAGGCGATGGGCCACACCGTGAACGCGGGCGAGGGCACCTGGGGCAACCTGCAGACGGTGGCCTGGGATCGCATCGCCAACACGCTCTCCGGCGGCACCGATCCGCGCAATCCGGTGGGCTCGGCGGAGGTATTGCCGCAGGCACCCTAGGGCCAGGCCCCAGGCGATAGAATCGGGCCATGAAACTCTGGTCGATCCTGGGCAATTCGCAGAAGCTCGATGGCGGCGCGATGTTCGGCAACGCGCCGCGCGCGATGTGGGAGCGCTGGTCGCCGCCGGACGCGGAAAATCGCATCGAGCTGGCCTGCCGCGCACTGCTGGCCAGCCCGCTGGCCGGCAAGACCGTGTTGTTCGAGACCGGCATCGGTGCGTTCTTCGAGCCGAAGCTGCGCGAACGTTATGGCGTGCAGGAAGACCGCCACGTGCTGCTGGAGTCGCTGGCCGACGCCGGCTTCGGCCATGAGGACATCGACGTGGTGGTGCTGTCCCACCTGCACTTCGACCACGCCGGCGGATTGCTCGCGCCGTGGCAGGAAGGCGAGGCGCCGCGGCTGCTGTTCCCGAACGCCACCTTCCTGGTCAGCGCCGCCTGCTGGGACCGTGCGCGCGATCCGCACCCGCGCGACCGCGCCAGCTTCATCCCGGAATTGCCGGCGCTGCTCGAGCGGAGCGGCCGCCTGGAGATCGTCGACGGCCTGCATTCGCAGGCGCTCGGCAAAGCGGTGCGCTTCCATTACAGCGACGGCCACACGCCCGGACTGATGCTGGCCGAGATCGTCGGCCCCGAATTCGCCGGCGGCGAACACCACGGCGGCGTGGTGTTCTGCGCCGACCTGATCCCCGGGCAGCCGTGGGTGCACGTGCCGATCACGATGGGCTACGACCGCAATGCCGAGCTGCTGATCGACGAAAAGCACGAGTTCCTCGCCGACAAGCTCGCGCGCAACGTGCACCTGTTCTTCACCCACGATCCCGGTTGCGCGCTGGCGCAGGTCACCCGCGACGAGCGTGGCCGCTACGGCACCGCGCACGAAGTCGCCGAGCTGCATGCGCGGGCGCTGCCTGCATGAAGCCGGTGCGGTTGCCGGCGGCGTGGCTGCTGGCGGCATGCTTCATGGCATTGCCGCCGGCGGCGCTGGCGCAGGCGGCGGCGCCGGATCCGGGCGCGACGCCGCAGCCGGACGCCAGCGTGCGCGATCCGGACTTCGGCGTGCGCGCGCGCCACTTCGGCCTGGAGCGCCAGGTGGAGATGTACCAGTGGCGCGAACGGGATGGCGGCTACGTGCGCGAGTGGAGCGGATTGCCGCTGGACTCGTCGGCGTTCGCGCCGGGACACGACAATCCGCCGTTTCCGTTGCAGGGCAAGCGCTGGCTGGCGCACGTGGTCAGCGTCGACGGCGCGCCGCTGGAACCGCGGGTGATCGAGCGCCTGGGCGACTGGCGCGATTTCCGGCCGAGCTTCAACGCGCTGCCCGGCAACCTTGCGGCGACGTTCCAGCCGGAGGGCGACGGCCTGGGCAGCGCCGAGAATCCGCTTGCGCCGGCAGTCGGCGACCTGCGCATCCGCTGGCGCGAACTGGTATTGCCGCCATTGCAGGACCGGATCGAATTGCGCGGGGGGCGCTGGCGGCTGCGGCCGGATGCCGTGCCGGACCCGGTCCGGGCCGCGGATGTCGCGCAACCCGCTGCGGGCAATGGCCGCAAGCGCATTTACTGGTGGATCTTCTTCGGTGGCCTGGCCCTGGTGTCGCTGGCCGTGCTGGCCGTGCATCGCCGTCGTTAGGGCACGCCTTACCGCACCCGCGTCCCGAAGATCCTGTCGCCGGCGTCGCCAAGCCCGGGCAGGATGTAGCCCTTCTCGTTGAGCCGCTCGTCGATCGAGGCGACGTAGACCTCGACATCCGGATGCGCGGCTTCCAGCACGCGCAACCCTTCAGGCGCGGCGACCAGGAACAACCCCTTGATGCGGCTGGCGCCCGCAGCCTTGAGCATGTCGACGGTCGCGACCAGGGTGCCGCCGGTGGCGAGCATCGGATCGAGGATGATGACGGTGCGGTCGGCGATGTCGCCGACCAGGTTTTCGTAATAGGTTTCCGGCACCAGCGTCGCCTCGTCGCGACGCATGCCGACCACGCTCACCTTGGCGGCGGGGATCATCCCGAGCACGCCGGGCAGCATGCCCACGCCCGCGCGCAGGATCGGCACCAGGGTCACCTTGCGGCCCTTGATCCGGCGGACGTTCACCGGCCCCGCCCAGCCCTCGATGACCGTGTCCTCGGTCTCGAGGTCGGCGGTGGCTTCGTAAGTCAGCAGGGTCGCGACTTCCGACGCCAGCTCGCGGAAGGTCTTGGTGCTGTTGTCGGCGCGACGCATCAGGCCCAGCTTGTGCTGGACCAATGGGTGGTGGATCTCGACGATCTTCATCGCGAGAGCAGGGAGGGATGGGTTACGCGGCCTGCTGCTGGCGCGGGCCTTCCAGCAGCACGCGCTTGACCAGCTGCAGCAACAGTTGCAGTTCGTCCTCGCCGATCGCGAAGTGCGGGGTGAAGCGCAGCGAGTTCTCGCCGCCGTGGATCACGCCGAGGCCGTGCTCACGCAACCACTCTTCGCTGGAACCGGCGCCGTAACCCTTGAACTGCGGCGCGAGTTCGCACGAGAACAGCAGGCCGGTGCCCTGGACCTTGGTGACCAGGCCGCCGAGCTCGACCTTCAGTGCTTCCAGGCCGGCGACGGCCTGCCTGCCGCGCTCGCGGATGTTGTTGCGCAGTTCCGGGGTCAGCTGCGCCAGCACCGCGCAGGCGACGTCGAGCGCGCGTGGATTGGCGGTCATGGTGTTGCCGTAGGTGCCGCGGGCGTAGATCGCGGCGGCGCGCTCGGTGGTGGCGAGCACCGACAACGGGTACTGGCCGGCGTTGAGCGCCTTGGAATAGGTCTCCATGTCCGGCGCTTCCTGGCCCTCGAAGCCGGGGTAGTCGACGATCGACAACGTGCCCGTCGCACGCAGGCCGGCCTGGATCGAATCGACCAGGAACAGCGAACCGTGCGCCTTGGTCAGCGCGCGCGCGGCGGCGTAGAACTCCACCGGCACGCTGCGGCCCGGGTCGCCTTCGCCCATCACCGGCTCCAGGAACATCGCCTCGATGAACCACCCGTTGGCGTCGGCGTCGGCGAACACCTTCTTCAGCGCGGCGACGTCGTACGGCTCGATCGCGATGACGGTGTCCTCGCCGCGGTAGCTGGCGAGGAACTTCAAATAGTTCTTGCGGCTGGAATCCGAGTACAGCGCCGGGCGGTCGGTACGGCCGTGGAAACTGCCCTTCACCACCAGGCGCTTGACCTTGCGCCCGGCGTGCTTCGCGCCCGGATCGGTCATCGTCTTGGTGTTGGTGTCGGCGATGCGCGCCGCCAACGACACCGACTCGGAGCCGGAGTTGAGGCACATGAATTTCGCGTACGGGCAGCCGTCCTTGCGCGAATGGCCGATTTCCTTGCGCAGCGCGCGGGTGAAGCGCAGCTGCGACAGGCTCGGGGTCATGATGTTGGCCAGCGCCTGCGGCTTGGCCATCGCATCCAGGATCGCCTGCGGGGCATGGCCGAAGCCGAGCATGCCGTAACCGCCGGTGTCGTACAGCACCGCGCCGTTCAGGGTGACGACCCACGGCCCGCGCGCCGCCAGCGCGACGTAGGGATTGACCGCGTCCTGCGGATAGAAGTTGACGAAGTCGGCCTGCACCGCCTGCACCTGCGCGTCCTCGTCGAGGTCCAGCAGGCCGGCGAAGTCGTCCTTCACCCGCGCGTACTCGGCGGCGGCGGCCTCGATCGCGGCGGCCAGGTCCGGATGGCTGGCGGCGAAACGCAGCAGCGTGGCGTCGTCGAGGCCGGTCGTGCGGCGCTTGCCCTGGTGGGCGCGGAGCGGGGCGAGCTGGTCGAGCAACGACATGGGTGATCTCCGGTTGGCGAAGGCGGGCCCGCGAAGCGCGGCGGCCGTCATCCCTTATTATCGGAAAGTTTTCGTCGATTGAAAGGTGCGATTTGCGCGAAATTCCTGTAGATTTCGGCGAATCGACGAACCGGAGCCGTCCCGATGGGCATTACCCGCGCCGACGAAGCCCTGCTGTCGCTGCTGCGCGAGAACGCGCGAGCCTCCACCGCGGAGATCGCCCGCCGCCTGCAGCTGTCCAGGACCACCGTGCAAAGCCGGATCCAGCGGCTGGAGCAGATGGGGGTGATCGCCGGCTACACGGTGCGCGTGGGCGACGACTTCACCCGCGACCGGATCCGGGCGCTGATCATGGTCACGGTGCTGCCCAAGCAGATGCCGGGGGTGGTCGAGGCCCTGCGCGGGATGCGGGAGGTCCGCAGCCTGCAGTCCGTCAGCGGCGGCTGGGACCTGGTGGCGCTGGCGATCGTCCCCACCATCGGCGAGATGGACGCGCTCACCGACCGGATCGGCGCCCTGCAGGGGGTGGAGCGCACGACGTCCTCGCTGGTGCTTTCGACCAAATTCGAACGCTGAGGCAATCTTGAAGAAGAGCGACTTCCATTACGAACTGCCGCCGGAGCTGATCGCCCAGGTGCCGCTGCCCGAGCGTTCGGCCAGCCGGCTGCTGCTGGTGCCGCCGACGCCCGCAGCGTTCGCCGACCACGGCATCCGCGACCTGCCGCAACTGCTGCAACCCGGCGACCTGCTGGTGTTCAACGACACCCGGGTGATCCCGGCGCGGTTGTTCGGCCAGAAGGCGAGCGGTGGGCGGGTCGAGATCATGATCGAGCGGTTGTTGCCGGCGAACGAGGCGCGGGTCCAGCTCGGTGCCAGCAAGCCGGCGAAGGCGGGCAGCCGCATTGCGCTGGATGCCGGCGGCGAGGCCGAAGTGCTGGGGCGCGAAGGCGAGTTCTACCGCCTGCGCTTCCATGTCGACGGGGTGCTGGAAAGCTGGCTGCAACATGCCGGGCGGTTGCCGCTGCCGCCCTACATCCATCGCGATCCTGATGCCGCCGACCAGGCGCGCTACCAGACCGTGTTCGCGCGCGAACCGGGTGCCGTGGCCGCGCCGACCGCGGGCCTGCACTTCGACGAGCCGCTGCTGCAGGCGTTGCGCGAGCGCGGCGTCGAGTTCGGCCACATCACCCTGCACGTGGGTGCGGGCACCTTCCAGCCGGTGCGGGTGGACGATCTCGGCGAACACCACATGCACAGCGAGTGGCTGAACGTCGGTGCGCACCTGGTCGAACAGGTGCGGCGGACGCGTGCGCGCGGCGGCCGCGTGGTCGCGGTCGGCACCACCGTGGTGCGGGCGCTGGAAAGCGCACTGCGCGATGGTGAGCTGCAGCCGTTCGCCGGCGAAACGTCGATCTTCATCCTGCCCGGTTACCGCATCCGCAGCGTCGATGCGCTGCTGACCAATTTCCACCTGCCGGAGAGCACCCTGTTGATGCTGGTGTCGGCCTTCGCCGGCCGCGAGCGCATGTTCGCCGCCTATGCGCATGCGATCCGCGCGCGCTACCGCTTCTTCTCTTACGGCGACGCGATGCTGCTGCTTCCGGGGGCGACGCGGTGAGCCGCATGTCCTTCGAACTGATCGGCACCGACGGCGCGGCGCGCCGCGGCCGCATCGCGTTCCCGCGCGGCGTGGTGGAGACGCCGGCGTTCATGCCGGTGGGGACCTACGGCTCGGTCAAGGGCATGCTCCCGGACCAGCTGCGTGCACTCGGCGCGCAGATCATCCTCGGCAACACCTTCCACCTCTACCTGCGCCCCGGCCTGGAAGTGATCGAGGCGCACGGCGGGTTGCACGGCTTCGCGCGCTGGGACGGCCCGATCCTCACCGACTCCGGCGGCTTCCAGGTGTTCTCGCTGGCCCACCGCCGCAAGATCACCGAGCAGGGCGTGACCTTCCAGGCGCCGATCGACGGCTCGACCGTGTTCCTCGGACCCGAGGAGAGCATGCGCATCCAGAAGGCGCTGGACTCGGACATCGTGATGATCTTCGACGAGTGCACGCCCTATCCGGCGAGCGAGGAAATCGCGCGCACGTCGATGGAACTGTCGCTGCGCTGGGCCGAACGCTCGAAGCGCGCGCACGAAGGCAACGATGCCGCCCTGTTCGGGATCGTCCAGGGCGGCGTGCACCATGCGCTGCGCACGCAGTCGGCGGAAGGGCTGAAGACGATCGGTTTCGACGGCTACGCCATCGGCGGGCTAGCGGTCGGCGAGCCCGAGGAAGCGCGCAACGCCATGCTCGAGCACACCTGCCCGCAACTGCCCGGCGACCGCCCGCGCTACCTGATGGGCGTGGGCCGGCCGGAGGACCTGGTCGAGGCGGTGGCGCGCGGGGTCGACATGTTCGACTGCGTGATGCCGACCCGGAATGCCCGCAACGGCCACTATTTCACCTCCACCGGCACGGTCCGGATCCGTAATGCGCAGTACGCGAAGGACCTGCGCCCGATCGAGGAGGGCTGCGGCTGCCCGGCCTGCGCCGGCGGCTACAGCCGCGCCTACCTGCGCCACCTGGACCGCTGCAACGAGATGCTGGCGCCGATCCTGGGCACCCTGCACAACCTCTGGCATTACCAGCAGCTCATGGCCGGGATGCGCGCGGCGATCGGGCAGGGAACCTTTGGGGCCTTCCGCGACTCCTTCTACGCCCGCATGGCATAATTCCCGGCTGTTTCGCCCATTGGACGACCTGATGAACCTGCTCGACCTGCTCATTTCCCCGGCCTACGCCCAGGCTGCCGGCCAGCCCGCCACGGGCGGCCTGTTCGGCGGCGGCCTCGGCGGCCTGCTGTTCCCGATCGTCCTGATCGCGGTGATGTACTTCCTGATGATCCGCCCGCAGATGAAGCGGCAGAAGGAACACCGCGCCATGCTCGACAAGCTGGGCGTCGGCGACGAGGTGATCACCAACGGCGGCGTCGCCGGCGTGGTGCGCGAGATCGGCGACAGCTTCGTCAGCGTCGAGATCGCCGACAACGTGCGGGTCCGGGTGCAGAAGGGCGCGATCGCCAACGTCCTGCCCAAGGGCACCCTGAAGTCGGCGTGAGCCGGCACCTTTCCTGACTGCGTGAAGAATTTGCGCCGGCCGGCCCTTCCAGGCGCCGGGCCGCGCGCGGGGCTCCTCGATGCTCGAATACGGACGTTTCAAGTACCTCACCATCCTGTTCGTGGTGCTGCTCAGCGCGCTGTACGCGCTGCCGAACCTCTACCCGCAGGATCCGTCGGTGCAGATCACCGCCAATCGCGGCTACCAGGTCGACGCGGCGCTGCAGAAGCGGGTCGAGGCCGAGCTGAAGAAAGCGGGGGTCACGCCCAAGGCGGTCGAGCTGGAGAAGGACGGCGAGCTGCTGGTGCGGCTCAGGGACGTCGACGCCCAGACCCGCGCCAGCGATACCCTCGGCGCGGCGATCGGCGAGCATTACGTGGTCGCGCTCAACCTGGCCTCGACCGTGCCCGACTGGCTCGGTGCGATCGGCGCCAAGCGCATGCTGATGGGCCTGGACCTGCAGGGTGGCGTGCACTTCCTGATGCAGGTCGACAAGAAGGCCGCGCTCGACAAGCGTTTCGATGCCTACACCGAGGACCTGCGCGTACTGCTGCGCGACAACCGCGTGCGCTATGAGTCGGTGGAACGCCGGCCGGACAATTCGATCGTGGCCACGCTGGCGCCCGGCAGCGACGCCGACAAGGCGCTCGCGCTGGTGGCCCGGGACATGCCCACCCTGCAGAGCGACGAGGAGGGCAACACCATCGTGCTGCGGGTGCCGGAGAAGGAGATCCAGCAGATCACCACCGACGCCATCGAGCAGAACGTGGGCACCCTGCGGAACCGCATCAACGAGCTCGGCGTGGCCGAGCCGATCATCCAGCGCCAGGGCGCCGACCGGGTGGTGGTGCAGCTGCCGGGCGTGCAGGACACCGCCCAGGCCAAGCGCATCCTCGGCGCCACCGCCACGCTCGAATATCGCGGCGTGGTCGACGCCAACGTGTACGACGCGATCGCCAGCGGCAACATCCCGCCCGAAGGCAAGGTCTACTACCGCAAGGAGCTGGGTCCCGACGGCAAGCCGATCCCGATCATCCTCAACAAGCGGGTGATCGCCACCGGCGACCAGCTGGTCAACGCGCGTTCCGGCTACGACTCGCAGAGCGGCACGCCGCAGGTGTCGGTGACGCTGAACGGCATCGGCGGCCAGCGCATGTTCGACTTCACCAGCCAGAGCGTCGGCAAGCCGATGGCCGTGGTGTACGTCGAACGCGTGCCCGAAGTGAGCGTCGGCCCCGACGGCAAGGAAATCCGCACCACCCGCACCAGCGAGCAGGTGATCTCGGTCGCCACCATCCAGGGCGTATTCGGCAAGGAGTTCCAGACCACCGGCCTGGAGAGCCCGAAGGAAGCCGCGGACCTTGCGCTGCTGCTGCGCGCCGGCGCGCTGGCCGCGCCGATGGACTTCGTCGAGCAGCGGGTGGTCGGCCCGAGCCTGGGCAAGGAAAACGTCAGCCGCGGCCTGACCGCGGTGAAGTACTCGTTCGGCTTCGCGCTTGCGTTCTTCCTGGTCTACTACCGCATGTTCGGCGTGGTCACCTGCCTGGCGCTGCTGTTGAACCTGTTGATGGTGGTTGCGGTGATGTCCTTCCTCGGCGCCACCCTGACCCTGCCGGGCCTGGCCGGCATCGCGCTGACGGTCGGCATGTCGGTGGATGCCAACGTGCTGATCAACGAACGCATACGCGAGGAATTGCGCGCGGGAGTGCCGCCGCAGGCGGCGATCGCCGCGGGCTACGACAAGGCTTCCGGCACCATCGCCGACGCCAACCTCACCGCCATGCTCGCGGGCATCGCGCTGTTCGCCTTCGGCACCGGCCCGGTCAAGGGCTTCGCGGTATCGCTGATCGCCGGCATCGTGACCTCGATGTACACCGCGGTCTCGGTATCGCGCGGCATCGCCACCCTGATCTACGGGCACCGGCGCAAGCTGAAGTCCGTGGCCATCTGACGGAGCACGACGACCATGCAATTCAACGTGTTCCCGCACGACAGCAAGTTCGACTTCATGCGCCTGCGCTGGGTGTCGACCGCGCTCTCGGTGCTGCTGCTGGTGGTCTCGGTCGGGGCGATGGCGACCCAGGGCTTCAATTTCGCGCTGGACTTCACCGGCGGCATCGGCGTCGAGCTGCGCTACGACAAGGCTCCCGATGTCGACGACGTGCGCGAAAGCCTGGACAGTGCCGGCTACGACAGTGCGGTGGTGCAGACCTTCGGCAGCGGCAACGATCTGCTGGTGCGGCTGCAACCGAAGGCGGGCGAAGGCGTCGAGAGCATCGGCGACGAGGTCGCCCGCGCGGCGTCGCAGCCGGGCAATCCGGCCGAGAAACTCAGCAGCGCCGAGATCAGCCCGCAAGTCGGCAAGGAGCTGGCCCAGAACGGCGTCTACGCGATGTTGTTCGTGATCGTCGGCTTCCTGGCCTACATCTCGTTCCGCTTCGAGTGGAAGTTCGCGGTCGCGGCGATCCTCGCCACGATGCACGACGTCGTGGTGGTCGCCGGCTGGTTCGCGGTCACCGGGCACGAGTTCGACCTGACGGTGCTCGCCGGCGTGATGGGCGTGATGGGCTTCTCGATCAACGACACCATCGTGGTGTTCGACCGCGTGCGCGAGAACTTCCGCGGCGTGCGCGCGCCGGGACGCGAGATCCTGAACTCGTCGATCAACCAGACCCTGTCGCGCACGGTGATCACTTCGTTCGTCGCCTTCCTGACCACGCTGGCGCTGTACCTGTACGGCGGCGGGTCGCTGCAGGGCATGGCCGAGTCGATGATGATCGGCATCATCGTCGGCACCCTGTCGTCGATCTTCGTCGCCTGCCCGCTGCTGATGTGGCTGGGCGTGAGCAAGCAGGACCTGATGCCGAAGGCGCGGGACGACGCGGAGTTGGCGCGCCGTCCCTAGTCTCGACCGGCCCTGGCCGTCAGGCGAGGCCTTCCTGCCGGAGGGCCCGTTGCACGCCGGCGTCGGCCTGGATCGCGTTGAAATAGCGCTCCAGGTCGCCGAGGCCGGAGAGGTCGACGCCCTGCGCCTTGGCCCAGCGGGTGACGACGTAGAGGTAGGGATCGGCGATCGAGCGGGTGCCGGCGATCCAGTCGCGCCCCGCGAGCTGCGCATCGACCCGTTCGAACAGGCCGCGCAGCTTCGTGCGTGCCGCATCCTTGCTCTTCTCGACCAGGGCCGGGTCTTCCAGGTATGCCGCGGTGGACCCGAACAGCGGGTGGAACGCGGGGTGGATGTCGGAATTGGCCACGGCCAGCCACTTGTTGACCTCGGCGCGGCTGCGCGGGCTGCCGTCGCCGGTGAGGCGCGCGTCCGGATGGGTGTCGGCGAGGTAGTTGAGGATCGCCGAATTCTGGGTCAGCACCCAGCCGTCCTGCTCCAACGCAGGCACCGCGCCGGCCGGATTGATCTTCAGGTATTCGGGCGTCTTGCGCTGTTCGCGCGAGACGGCGACGGCTTCGTAGGGCTTGCCGATCCACTCGAGCACGATGTGGTCGGCCAGCGAGCAGGCGCCGGGGGAGTAATAGAGCTTCATGGGTGACTCCACGCTGGGGATGCATCCACTATGGATGCAGGGGCGTGGAAGGAACAATCATGCGGGGCGCAACGCTGCGTTGCGCCCGGATCGCGTGCAGCTACGACGCCATTCCTATGACTTCCTGGGCTTGAGGGACTGCACCTTGAAGAAGGTGTGGTCGCCGATCGTTGCCACCTGGTAGGCGGTGCGCCAGCTCGGCTGGGCGATCGCGATGGCGGCGAAATGGCTGGCGCCCGGCACGATCTCCTTGCGTTCGCCGGGCGGCAGCGCCCAGTTGCGCTCAGAGTCCAGCGCCACGGTCACGGCCTCGGCCCAGGCTTCGGTGTTCGACAGGCGCGTGTTGGGTGATACCAGGCTGGGAGCGAACTGCTTGCGCGCGGTGACCACCGAGCACAGGTCCTTGCCCCAGATACCGCTGTCGCGGCGGCGCATGACGACTTCCGCCACCGCCTGCTGGCCGCGCAGCGACTGGTCGCGGGCTTCCAGGTAGACGGTGGTGCTCAGGCACAGCGAGTCCGCGGCGGGCTGTGGCAATACCTGCGACAGCCAGAGGATCCAGACCAACTTCATCGGGGGGGCTCCTTGCTCCGTTGCGCCGGCCCGCGATGCTGCTCCCGCGGTTGTCGCGGAATCGGCAAGAAGGCCAGCCTGGCGTACTGGGGAGGGCGGCGGCTCTGCGGCTCGCCTTTGCCCGGGCGCAAAGGACCGCGGGATTGCGGTCTGCGCCGGTGCCCGCTCACATGGCGGCGGGCAAAAAAGTTGGCGCAAGGTAAGGGCCGGGAACCCAACCCAGCCTGAACAGGGGATGGCCTGAATGGGCGCCCGTTTGCCTGGCGCGCCGGGCCAGCGTGATGGCCAGTTGTCGACCAGCGGGGCAAAATAGCAGGCTCCCCGCAACAAGAAGCCCCCAGCGCATGAGCCATTACGACGCCCGTTCAGCCGTCCGTCCGCAGCCCGACCAGCCGATGGTCGACATCGCCGACTACGTCGTCGACTACAGGATCGGGTCGCAGGAGGCCTACGACACTGCGCGCTACATGCTGCTCGACTCGCTGGCGTGCGCGATGCTGGCGATGAAGTTCGAGGGCTGCGTGAACCACCTGGGCCCGATCGTGCCGGGTGCGATCCTGCCGGGCGGGGCGCTGGTTCCGGGCACCAACTTCGAGCTCGACCCGGTCCAGGCCGCCTTCAACATAGGCACCCAGATCCGCTGGCTGGACTTCAACGACACCTGGCTGGCGGCCGAGTGGGGCCACCCGTCCGACAATCTCGGCGCGATCCTGGCGGTGGCCGACTGGATGAGCCGCAAGGAACTGCGCGACGGCGGCCAGCCGCTGACCGTGCGCGACGTGCTCACCGCCGCGATCAAGGCCCACGAGATCCAGGGCTGCTACGCCCTGAAGAACTCCTTCAACCGGGTCGGCCTGGACCACGTGATCCTGGTGCGGCTGGCGTCCACCGCGGTCGCCACCGCGATGCTCGGCGGCGGCAAGGACGAGATCGTGACCGCCGTTTCCCACAGCTGGATCGACAACGGCGTGCTGCGCACCTACCGCCATGCGCCGAACACCGGCCCGCGCAAGAGCTGGGCCGCGGGCGACGCCTGCCGCCGCGCCGTGACCCATGCGCTGAATGCGGTTGAAAAGCGGGTGGTCGGCTATCCGAGCGCACTGAGCGCCAAGACCTGGGGCTTCTACGACATCGCCTTCGGCGGCAAGCCGTTCGAGTTCGAGCGCCCGTTCGGCAGCTACGTGATGGAGAACGTCCTGTTCAAGATCAGCTTCCCGGCCGAGTTCCATGCGCAGACGGCGGTGGAATGCGCGATGCAGCTGCACCCGCAGGTCAAGGACCGGATCGCGGACATCGAGCGGATCGAGATCCAGACCCAGGAAGCCGGCGTCCGCATCATCGACAAGACCGGGCCGTTGGCCAACTACGCCGACCGCGACCACTGCATCCAGTACATGGTCGCGGTGCCGCTGATCTTCGGCCGCCTGACCGCCGACGACTACGGCGACACCATCGCCGCCGACCCGCGCATCGACGCCCTGCGGGCGAAGATGACGGTCGGCGAGAACCCGCAGTTCACCAGGGACTATTTCGACCCCGACAAGCGCTACATCGGCAACGCCGTCCAGGTCTTCTTCAAGGACGGCAGTTCCACCGAGCGGGTCTCGATCGACTACCCGATCGGCCACCGCAAGCGCCGGGCCGAGGGCATCCCGGTGTTGATGGCCAAGTGCGAAGCGGCGCTGCGCGCCCACCTGCCGGCCGGACAGGTGGACCGGATCATGGCCCTGGCGGCCACCCCGGCGAAGCTGGACGCGCTTTCGATCGACCAGTTCATGAACCTGTACAGGGTGTAAGATCCCGCGGCTCGTACCGGGCCGACTGGGCCCGACATCTGGCCCAACTGTTAGAGTAGCGTTAACAAGGCCTTCACGCGGCCGGCATTAATCTGCACGGGATGGCGTGCGGAACGGCCGTCTGAATCGAATCGAACCACGCTTCAAGCGTTTTCTTTATCTGATCAAGGAGCTGAACATGAATAAGAAACTCCTCTGCGCCGCCTTGCTGGCCGGGCTTGGAGTGGCACAGGTCGCTTCCGCGCAGACCTACGACGACCGTTGGTACGTCTCGGGGAGCGTGGGTGTCAACTTCCAGGACAACGACCGCCGCACCGAGGACACGCCGTTCGCGACCCTCGGCTTCGGGCGTTTCCTGAGCCCGAACTGGTCGCTGGATGCGGAGCTGAACTACCAGAACCCGGACAAGCAGCCGGAATCCGACCTGTGGTGGAGCCAGTACGGCGTGTCTGCCGATGCCCGCTACCACTTCCGCAATGCCGACGCCAAGTGGTGGCCCTACATCAAGATGGGCCTCGGCTGGCAGCGGCATGAGGAAGAGTACGCGAGCACCAACCCGGCGACCCCGGACGGTGGCTTCCCGTACCAGCACGAAGATTCCAACCTCGCCGCCAACCTCGGTGCCGGCCTGCAGTTCGACTTCGGCCGCGTGGACATGCGGACTGAAATCGGCGCCCGCGTCGACTTCGACGACGTCCAGGCCAATGCCGGCCAGCAGGAAGATTCCTTCACCGACCTGCTCGCCTCGATCGGCCTGACCGTGGCCCTCGGGCCGGAGCCGATGGCCCCGGTCGCCGCTGCGCCGGAGCCGGTCGCCCCGAGCTGCGCCGACATGGACGACGACGGCGACGGCGTCAACAACTGCGACGACAAGTGCCCCGGTTCGCAGGCTGGCCAGACCATCGGTCCGGACGGCTGCCCGGTGCCGGTGTCGATCGACCTGAAGGGCGTCAACTTCGACTTCGACAAGTCGACGCTGCGTCCGGACGCGGTTGCCATCCTCAACGAAGCCATCGAGATCCTGAAGCGCTATCCCGACCTGAAGGTCGAGGTTGCCGGCCATACGGATGCGATCGGCACCGATGAGTACAACCAGGGCCTGTCCGAGCGTCGCGCCCGCGCCGTGTACGACTACCTGACCGGCAACGGCATCGATGCCTCGCGCCTGGTGGGCCCGAACGGTTACGGCGAGAGCCGCCCGATCGCGCCGAACACCAACCCGGATGGTTCCGACAATCCGGAAGGCCGTGCGCAGAACCGCCGCACCGAGCTGAACGTCCAG
>JAKFCN010000042.1:0-5515 GCA_036676625.1 Lysobacter sp.
AGGCGAACAGCGACTCGAAGGCCTTCTGCGCGCGCTCCAGGATGCCGTCGGCGTCGATCGCCTCCTCCTGGCTGGCCGCCGACTGCAGGTCGACCGCCAGGCCGAATTCGTCGGACAGCGCCCGCTCCAGGCCCGGCAGATCCCACTGCTCGTCGATCGACTCGGCCGGCACGTGCTTGCGCACGATCTCGGCGATGACGTCCTCGCGGATCGCCTGCACCGATTCCTCGACGCTGTCGGACTCCAGCAGCTCGTCGCGCTGCTGGTAGATCACCTTGCGCTGGTCGTTGGCGACGTCGTCGAAGTCCAGAAGGTTCTTGCGGATGTCGAAGTTGTGCGCCTCGACCTTGCGCTGCGCGTTCATGATCTGCTTGGTGACGAGGCCCGACTCGATGACGTCGTCCTCCTTCATGCCCATGCCGCGCATCGCCTTCTGCACCCAGTCGGCAGCGAAGATGCGCATCAGGTTGTCCTCGAGCGACAGGTAGAAGCGCGAGGAACCCGGATCGCCCTGGCGGCCGGAGCGGCCGCGCAGCTGGTTGTCGATGCGGCGGCTCTCGTGGCGTTCGGTGCCGACGATGTGCAGGCCGCCGAGCGCCTTGACCTCGTCGTGGCGCTGCTGCCACTCGGCCTTCACCCGCGCCTTGTCGGCGTCGGACGCCTCGGCGCCGAGCGCGTGCAGCTCGGCCTCGAGCGAACCGCCGAGCACGATGTCGGTACCGCGGCCGGCCATGTTGGTGGCGATCGTGACCGCCTTCGGGCGGCCGGCATTGGCGACAATCTGCGCCTCGCGCTCGTGCTGCTTGGCGTTGAGCACCTCGTGCGGCACACCGGACTGCTTGAGCTGGTTCGACAGCAGTTCGGACGTCTCGATGGACGTGGTGCCGACCAGCACCGGCTGGCCGCGGCCGTAGCAGTCCTTGATGTCCTCGATCACCGCGTTGAATTTCGCGGGACGCGCCAGGTAGACCAGGTCCGGATGGTCCTTGCGGATCATCGGCCGGTGCGTCGGGATCACCGCCACTTCCAGTCCGTAGATGGACTGGAACTCGAACGCCTCGGTGTCGGCCGTGCCGGTCATGCCGGCCAGCTTCGAGTACATGCGGAAGTAGTTCTGGAAGGTGATCGAGGCCAGCGTCTGGTTCTCGCGCTGGATCGGCACGCCTTCCTTGGCCTCGATGGCCTGGTGCAGGCCGTCGGACCAGCGCCGGCCGGCCAGCGTGCGGCCGGTGAACTCGTCGACGATGATGACCTCGCCGTCGCGGACGATGTAATCCACGTCGCGCTGGAACAGCGCGTGCGCGCGCAGCGCCGCGTTGAGGTGGTGCACCACCGCCAGGTTGTTGCCCGAATACAGGCCGTCGTCGGCGGCGATGATGCCGGCCTCGCGCAGCAGCTCCTCGGCGTGCTCCATGCCCTGTTCGGACAGGTGGGCCTGCTTGCCCTTCTCGTCGACCCAGAAATCGCCCTCGCCGTCTTCCTTCTCCTGGCGGATCAGCTTCGGGACGATGCGGTTGGTCTTCAGGTACAGCTCGGGCGACTCGTCGGCCGGGCCCGAGATGATCAGCGGCGTGCGCGCTTCGTCGATCAGGATCGAGTCGACCTCGTCGACGATCGCGAAGAACTGGCCGCGCTGGAAGCGGTCTTCCTTCGCCAGCGCCATGTTGTCGCGCAGGTAGTCGAAGCCGTATTCGTTGTTCGTGCCGTAGGTGATGTCGGAACCGTAGGCGCCCTTCTTGTCCGAATGCGGCATGCCGGGGTAGACCACGCCGACGCTCATGCCCAGGAAGTTGTAGAGCTTGCCCATCCACGCGGAGTCGCGCTTGGCCAGGTAGTCGTTGACGGTGACCACGTGCACGCCCTTGCCGGCCAGCGCGTTGAGGTACACCGGCAGCGTCGCCACCAGCGTCTTGCCCTCGCCGGTGCGCATCTCGGCGATGCGGCCCGAGTGCAGCACCATGCCGCCGATCAGCTGCACGTCGTAATGGCGCAGGCCCAGCACGCGGCGCGAGGCCTCGCGGCAGACCGCGAACGCCTCGGGAAGCAGCGAGTCTAGGGTCGCTCCGTGGGCGATGCGCTCGCGGAACTCGTCGGTCTTGCGCTTCAGGGCGCCGTCGTTGAGGCGCTCGAGCTCGGGTTCCAGGGCGTTGATCTTCGCGACGTTCTTCTGGAACTGGCGAAGCAGGCGTTCGTTGCGGCTGCCGAAAACGCGGGTAAGCAAGCTGTTGAGCATTGGAGATGCCGGTAGGGGAATTCGGATGCGCCGGAGCGCCAAATGAAAAGGCCGCGGCAGCCCCGGTGAAGGGGCGTCGCGGCCGTCTAGTCTAACGTGGGGACGGGGGCCGGACTATCAAGCCCGGCGCGGATCGTCAGCCGCGGACCGTTTCCAGGTACTGGCGCGGGTTCACCTGCCGGCCGTTGAGCTTGACCTCGAAGTGCAGGTGAGAACCGGTGGAGCGGCCGGTGGAACCGACCTTGGCGATCTGCTGGCCGGCGCGGACGACGTCGCCCACCTTCACCATCAGCACCGAATTGTGCGCGTACAGCGTGGTGTAGCCGTTGCCGTGGTCGATTTCCACGACGTTGCCGTAACCGTTCTTGACGCCCGAGAAGCTGACCACGCCCTCGGCGGAGGCCGACACCGGGTCGCCGGTGTTGGCGTCGATGTCGATGCCCAGGTGGTGCGAACGGCCGCGGCCGAACGGGTCGTTGCGGCCGCCGTAGCCCGAGGAGATGTAACCCGGGGCCGGCATGCCCGCCGGGGTGGCCTTGGAATCGACGGTGCGGTCGAACAGCAGCGCCTCGAGCACGGTCAGCTGGTTGCCGGAATGGTCGAACTGCGCCTGCAGGGAATCGAGGCTGGCCAGCAGGTCGCCGGTCGGGACGTCCTCGGAGGACTCGCCACCACCCTGGCCGGGCAGGTCGTTGAAGTCGAACTCGCCGTCCTTGAGCTTGCCGACGCGGGTCAGGCGGTCGCCGAGGGCGTTGAGGCGGTTGGCCTGGGCCTGCAGTTCGCCGACACGGGCGGCGATGGCGTTGACCTCGCGCTGCGCATCGGCGCGCGCCTGGTCGAGTGCGATCTGCTGGGCATCCAGCTCGGCCTGCATGCGGCTCATTTCGGCCAGGGCGGCACCGTTGGCGCCGCGGGCCAGGTAACCCATGCCGAAGGCGGTGGCCAGCACCAGCGCGATCGCGCCAAGGGTGATGCCTGCGACCTTCGGGTTGTCGAACGCCAGCTTTTTCGGCGAACGAAGGAAATTTGCTGCGATGATCACATTCATCATGGATAAATCGTCCCAAGTCGTGCGCGGTCCCCTGCTGGCCGCCCTTCCCCGTCAGGCGCTCGAGGCGCTTGAAGGATCCGGGTTGGCCGGCGTGGTGGAGCGTGCCCGATGGCTGGACGCGCTCGACCCGGTTCTGCGCCAGAGTCTCCCCGCCACCTTGGCCGACCAATGCAGATTGGCCAACGTGGATGACAAGTGCGTGGTGTTCCTGGTGACCGCCCCGGTCTGGAAGGCCAAGCTGCGGCTGCATGCCGATGCCGTGCTGGCAGCGGCGGCCGCGGCCGGGCTCAAGGCCAGGACGCTCGTGGTGAAGGTGTCTGCCCCGGACCCCGTCACCCCCACGGGATCCGGACCGGCGAAGCCACTTTCCGAGGCAGTCCGCGATGCACTGCGGGCTACCGCCCTGTCGGTCTCGGACCCGGGGCTCAGGGAGCAGCTTCTGCGGCTGGCCTCCTCGTCCCGGTCATCGACCGACGGGGCATGATGCCCACGTGAAGCGCCCGTGTCGTTAACACGGGGTTAAAAAGAGATGAATGAACGCGATTTCGTCCACATTCCGGTCACTTGGCCGGAATCGATTCATCGGTGTGAGGACGCGGCCCGGGACGGGACCGGTGATCGAGGGCGGCGACTGCGCCGCCCCGGGTCTCAGACGGCCTGGGCCGGATGTGCGTAGGAGATCGGCGCCAGCGCCGGATCGTCGAACGTGACTTCTTCCCACGCGGTGGTGTCCGCGAGCAGCGCGCGCAGGAGCTGGTTGTTGAGCGCGTGGCCGGACTTGTAGCCGTAGAACGCGCCGATCAGGCTGTGCCCGAGCAGGTACAGGTCGCCGATCGCGTCGAGGATCTTGTGCTTGACGAACTCGTCCTCGTAGCGAAGGCCGTCCTCGTTGAGCACGCGGTAATCGTCGAGCACGATCGCGTTGTCCATCGAGCCGCCCAGCGCCAGGTTGCGCTCGCGCAGGAATTCGATGTCCTTCATGAAGCCGAAGGTGCGCGCCCGGCTGACTTCCTTGACGAACGAGGTCGTCGAGAAGTCGATCTCGGTGCTGGACGTGGCCTTGTTGAAGATCGGGTGCGCGAAGTCGATCGTGAAACCGACCTTGAAGCCCTCGAACGGCTCGAACCGGGCCCACTTGTCCCCGTCCTCGACCTTGATCGGCTTCTTGATGCGGATGAAGCGCTTGGCCTTGTCCTGCTCCTCGATGCCCGCCGACTGCAGCAGGAAAACGAAGGGACCGGCCGAGCCGTCCATGATCGGCACTTCGGCCGTGGACAGGTCGACGTAGGCGTTGTCGATGCCGAGTCCCGCCATCGCCGAGAGCAGATGCTCGATCGTCATGACGCGGGTCGTGCCCTGGACCAGGGCGGTGCACAGGCTGGTGTCGCCGACCTTTTCGGCCTTGGCGTGGATCTCCACCGGCTGGTCGAAGTCCACGCGCCGGAAAACGATTCCGGTATCGGGCGCAGCCGGACGCAAGGTCATGTAGACCTTCTCGCCGCTGTGCAGGCCGACGCCGGTGGCGCGGATGACGTTCTTGAGGGTTCTTTGTCTGATCATCTTCGTGGCGTTCTCCGGAAAAGGAGGCCGCAAACCGCTGGGAACCATAGCACACGGGTCTCTGAACGAAAACATAACATCACGTTACGTGGCGCTGATGCAACACCGGTCACGAAACGCTGGGTGTCGTCTCAAAACTGAACGGATAACCCTCCCCGGGCCGGAAAAGGACCCGCCGGCGGACCGGCGGGCCAAATTTCCACCCCTGGTAAGGCGGCCGTTCGACCTCAGTCCGCCTGGCGGCGCAGGAACGCCGGGATATCCAGGTAGCTGTGGTCGGACGGCAGGTCGGCCAGCGCGGTCGAGGCGGAGGACGCCGACTCGTGCGCCCGGCCCGCGCGCAGGCCCAGGTGGCCGGCGGACGGCGCCGCGGACACGTTGGCCATCGCGCTGTCGTCGATCATGCCGGTGCTGGCGTTGCGCACCAGCTTGACCGGGGCCCGGTAGGCCTCCTTCTCGGGCACCCGGACGCTCTGGCGCACGACGCCCCGGTTCAGGCCGGTGGCCACGACGGTGACGCGGACTTCGTCCTGCATGTCCGGGTCGAGCGAGGTGCCGATGACGACGGTCGCGTCCTCGGAGGCGAAGTCCTCGATCGTGCGGCCGATCTCGTCGAACTCGGCCATCGTGAAATCCGGGCCGGCCGTGATGTTGACCAGCACGCCGTTGGC
>JAKFCN010000043.1:0-12149 GCA_036676625.1 Lysobacter sp.
ACTGGATGTCGTCGATCAGCAGCGCGTCGATGCCCTGGAACTGGCGCTTGAACGCCTCCATGCCGCCGCTGGTCTTGTCGTAAAGCGCCTTGGTGAAGGCGCTCATGAACTGCTCCGAGCGCATGTACATCACCCGCATGCCCGGGCGGTTGGCGCGCATCGCGTTGCCGGCAGCGAACATCAGGTGGGTCTTGCCCAGGCCGGTGCCGCCGTACAGCAGCAGCGGGTTGTGCGCGCGGTCGCCGGGTTGCTGCGCGGCCTGCCAAGCGGCGGCGCGGCCGAGCTGGTTGCTGCGGCCCTCGACGAAATTGTCGAAGGTGTAGTGGCTGTCGAGGTGGCCCTGGAAGCCTTCGCCGGCCGCGATGACGGCGCGCGCGGTGGCGGTCGCCGTCGCCGTGGGCGCAGGGGCCGCCGCGGCACGGCGCATGGTGCCGATCTCCAGGCTCACCGCCGGGCTGCCGGCGAAGTGCGCCAGCAGCTCGCGGATCCGGGCCAGGTAGCGCTCGCGCACCTCGTCCATGACGAAGGCGTTGGGCGCGTAAAGCACGTAACCGTCGTCGCGCAGGCTGGCCTGCAAGGGCTTGAGCCAGGTATGCACGTCCTCGGCCGGGAATTCGGCTTCGAGGCGTTCGAGACAGCGGGGCCAGGCATCCATTGGGGGAGTATGGGTGAAGTGCTGACGAATGACCGGCCGCGCGCTGCCGGGGGCATCGCGCCGCGCGTACGTACGGGACCCTGCAGGGTAGCATTTGTGGGAGCGGCGCCAGCCGCGATCCGGCGTCGCGGCCGACGCCGCTCCCACTGGGCCGTCGCCGCCGGTCGGTTGACCCGGGCGCTCGTTGCCCGCTATCATTTCCAGTTCTTTCCGCCTGCTTGACCGCACGAGCCCGCCACCATGGCCACCAAGCGCACTTACCAGCCCAGCAACCTCAAGCGCAAGCGCGACCACGGCTTCCGTGCCCGCATGGCAACCGCCGATGGCCGCAAGATCCTTGCCCGTCGCCGTGCCAAGGGTCGCAAGCGCCTCTGCGCCTGACCCGTACCGGTACCGACCTCCCCGGCATGATCGTGCCGGTTGCGGTTGCCGGTCGATGATTGCCGGTAGCAGCACTTCCCCGAAGACCTTTCCGCGTGCCGCCCGTGTCCGCGCGCGCGCCGATTTCGGCCGCGTGTTCGACGGCGGCCGCCGCACTGCAAGCCCGGTCATGAGCCTGCACTGGTTGCGCGATGCGCAGCCGCCGCGGCTGGGCCTGGCCGTGTCGCGCAAGGTCGATCCGAACGCGGTCGGCCGCAACCGCATCAAGCGCAGCCTGCGCGAGCAGTTCCGCCAGCTGCGTGCTTCGCTCCCCGACGGCGCGTACGTGGTGGTCGCGCGCCCGCCGGCGGCGCAGCTGGCGAATGCGGAACTTCGCGCGGCCTTCGTCGCACTCCTCCAGCGCGCGGGCGCGTTGCCCCCCCGTGACCCGACCGGCACAATGCCCGGCTGACCCATGTACGGCTATCCATGAACCAGACCCGCACTTTCCTGATCTTCGCCTGGCTGGCAGTGGCGACCTTGTTGTTCATGGCCTGGAGCCGCGACAACGCGGCGCCCCCGGCCAGCACCGCCGACACCGCCGACATCGCCCAGGTGGATGCCGCCAGCGGCGACAGCACGGTGCCGACGGTCGCGCGCGGCGCGGTGCCCGACGTGCCGACGGCGAGCATGTCCGCGGCGCCGGCGGCGACCGCACCGGTCGCCACGGGCGCGCCTGCAGTCACCGTCACCACCGACGTGCTGCGGGTGGTGCTGGATGGCGGCAATGTGCGCCAGGCGGACCTGCTGCGCTATCCGCAGACCACCGAGCCGGGCAGCGCGCCGATGCGCCTGTTCGCCTCCGATGCCGCGCACTTCTACCAGGCGCAGAGCGGCTGGGTCAGCAGCACCGGCGCGGCGCCGAGCCACGAGGCGGGCTTCGTGCCCGCGGATGCGCAGCGCGACTACGTGCTCGCCGACGGTGCGGAGCAGGTCGAGGTGCCGTTCCAGTGGACCGGCCCCGACGGCGTCAGCATCCGCCGCACCTACACCTTCACCCGCGGCAACTACGCCGTGCAGGTGCGCGACGAAGTCGCCAACGCCGGCACGCAGCCATGGCAGGGCTACGTCTATCGCCAGCTGGTGCGGGTGCCGCCGGTGATCGAGACCGGCTTCACCAAGCCGGAGTCCTACAGCTTCCACGGCGCGGCCTGGTTCAGCGCGCAGGACAAGTTCGAGAAGCGCAAGTTCGCCGACTACGAAGAGGACGGCCCGATCGACAGGTCGGTGACCGGCGGCTGGATCGCGATGCTGCAGCACCACTTCTTCGCGGCGTGGATCCCGGGCGACAAGGATGCGAGCAGGTTCTCGCTGGCGTCGCCGAAGGGCACCGGCGGGCATTCGCAGGCCCTGGTGCGCGAACTCGGCCCCGGCGTCAGCGTTGCGCCCGGCGCGCACGCGCAGACCAGCGCGCGGTTGTGGGTCGGCCCCAAGCTGGTCAGGCAGATCGAGTCGCAGAACGTGCCTGGGCTGGAGCGCGCGGTCGACTTCAGCAGCTACTCGGTGATGGCCTGGATCGCGGGCCTGCTGTTCGCGGTGCTGGCGTTCCTGCACGGCATCTTCGGCAACTGGGGCTGGGCGATCATCGGCCTGGTGGTGATCATCAAGGGACTGATGTTTCCGCTGTCGGCGGCGCAGTACAAGTCGGCGGCGAAGATGCGCCGCTTCCAGCCGCGCATCGAGCAGCTGAAGGAGCGCTACGGCGACGACAAGCAGAAGCTGCAGATGGCGATGATGGAGCTGTACAAGAAGGAGAAGATCAACCCGGTCGGCGGTTGCCTTCCCGTGCTCGTGCAGATGCCGGTGTTCCTCGCCCTGTACTGGACGCTGCTGGAATCGGTCGAGCTGCGCCAGGCGCCGTGGATCGGCTGGATCCACAACCTGACGGCGCCGGACCCGTACTTCATCCTGCCGGCGATCAACATCGCGGTGATGTGGGCGACCCAGAAGCTGACGCCGACTCCGATCGCCGACCCGATGCAGCGCAAGATGATGCAATACATGCCGGTGGCGATGGGCGTGATGTTCGCGTTCTTCCCCGCGGGCCTGGTGCTGTACTGGGTCACCAACGGCAGCCTCGGCCTGCTGCAGCAGTGGTGGATGCTGCGCAAGTACGGCGAGGCCCCCGCCAAGGCGTGACCATCGACACCATCGCCGCGATCGCGACGCCCGCCGGCAACGGCGGCGTCGGCATCGTGCGGCTGTCGGGCCCGTGCAGCCACGCCGTAGCGCGGGAACTGTGCGGGCTCGAGCTGCTTCCTCGCCACGCGCATTACGTGCGCTTCCGCGAGGGGGGTGGCGACACCATCGACGACGGCATCGCGCTGCGCTTCGATGCGCCGCACAGCTACACCGGCGAGGACGTGGTCGAACTGCAGGCGCACGGCAGCCCGGTGCTGCTGCGACAGCTGCTCGCGCGCTGCTGTGCGCTGGGTGCGCGGATGGCGCGGCCCGGCGAGTTCAGCGAACGCGCGTTCCGCAATGGCCGGCTCGACCTGGCCCAGGCCGAGGCGGTCGCCGACCTGATCGCCGCCGGCGACCTGCGCGCCGCGCGCGCGGCACGACGCTCGCTCGACGGCGAATTCTCGCGCCGGGTGGACGCGCTCGCCGCCGCCATGCTCGCGCTGCGGGTGCAGGTGGAGGCCGCGATCGACTTCGCCGACGAGCCATTGGACACGCTCGGCATGGGCGCCGTCGGCAGCGCGATCGATGCGCTGGGGCGGGACCTCGATGCGCTGGTCGCCGCCGCCGAGCGCGGCCGCAGGCTGCGCGATGGCCTGCATGCGGTGATCGTCGGGCCGCCCAACGCCGGCAAGAGTTCGCTGCTCAACGCACTGGCCGGCAGCGAGCGCGCCATCGTCACCGAGATCGCCGGCACCACCCGCGACCTGCTGGTCGAGACCATCCACAGCGATGGGGTCGAACTCACCCTGGTGGATACCGCGGGCCTGCGCGAGGGCGGGGACGCCATCGAACGCGAGGGCATGCGCCGCGCCCGCGCCGAGCTCGAGCGTGCGGACCTGGCGATCGTGGTGCTGGACGCGCGCGATCCCGAAGCCGGCCGGCGCGCGGTCGCCGATGCGATCGCGGCCGTGCCCCGGCACCTGTGGCTGCACAACAAGGCGGACCTGCTGCAGGACACGGCGACCGGGGACGGGGACGGGGAAGCGGAGGACAGCATCCTCCGGGTCTCCGCCCGCACCGGCGCCGGGCTGGACCTGCTGCATGCCCGCCTGCGGGCACTGGCGGGGGCCGGTGCGGCGGGCGGAGAGGGCAGCTTCAGCGCCCGCGCCCGCCAGGTCGAAGCGCTGCAGCGCGCGGCCGACCACCTGGCCGAGGCGCGCACCGCCCTCGCCGGCGGCGGCCTGGACCTCGCCGCCGAAGCCCTGCGCTGCAGCCACGACGCCCTCGGCGAGGTCACCGGGCGCGTGGTCCCGGATGCGCTACTCGGTCACATTTTTTCGACCTTCTGCGTCGGCAAGTAGCTCCCGGGCCGCGTTCACCGCGCCGGGGGAGTTGACAAATGGCTTCGTCTGTCGCGTCCTAGGGGGACGTGCGCGCACAGCACGGCTTAGGGGAGCTTTCCGATGTATTTTGCGACAGCCTTGGGGGCGCGGCCGGCATGGTTCCGGTTCGCTGCTGTTTTGTTGGTGGCCTGCGCCTTCGCGGGTTGCAAGAAGGATCAGGGCGTGGCCGCGCCCGACGCCGCCGCGGGGGCGGCGACCGAACAGGCGGCACCGCCGCCGGCCGTGGCCGAGAAGGTCAACGCGATGAGCACGGACCAGTTGCGCGAGGCGGCCGGCAAGGCCCTGCGCGAGCAGCGCCTGTACGCACCGGCCGGCGACAACGCCATGGAGTTCTACCTGGCGCTGCGCGACAAGCAGCCCGCCGATCCGGCGGTGTCGAGCGCGTTGACCGACCTGATGCCGTACGCGCTGATCGCGACCGAGCAGAGCATCGGCCGCGACGACTACAGCGAGGCCCAGCGCCTGTACGCCTTGATGGAGAAGACCGACGACAAGGCGCCGGCGCTGCCGCGGCTGAAGACGGCGATCGCCGAAGGCCAGGCCGCCGCCGCCAAGCAGGCGCAGGAAGAGCAGCTGGCGGCCGCGGATGCGGTCAAGCGCCAGGCCGAGCTGGAGAAGCAGCGCATCGCCGACCAGCAGAAGGCACAGAAGGAGGCCGCGGAGACGTTCGCCGCGCAGCAGGAGGCCGAACGTCGCGCCGCCGCCGAGCGCGAGGCCGCCGCCCAGCGTGCCGCGGCGCAACGCCCGGCCCAGCCGGCGCCGCAGCAGCAGGCACCGGCCGCCGCCGCCGCACCGCCGCCGCCGCGCGTCTCCAGCACGTTGCGTGCGATCAGCACCCCTGGCCCGAACTATCCGCGCGAGGCGGAGCGCCGCCGCCGCGCCGGCACGGTCGAGGTGGAGTTCACGGTCGGGACCGACGGCACGGTGACGTCGTCGCGGGTGGTGAATGCCTCGCCGCCGCGGATCTTCGACCGCGAGGCGCTGTCCGCGGTGAACCGCTGGCGCTTCCAGCCGGTGGGTTCGCCGATCACCACCCGTCGCACCTTCGAGTTCAAGCCGGCCGATTGACCCATCGAAGTGCGGCAAGCAAAAGGCCCGGCATTGCCGGGCCTTTTCCGTTGCCTCAGGCAGAGACCGCCAACCGCTCCTGGTGGTAGCGCCGCACCGCCGCGTACCACAGCACCACGGCCAGGCCGAACCCGGCCGCCAGGTAGACCAGCCACTGCATCGGCGCGATCGCCTCGCTGCGGATCACCTTCAACAGCATCTGGTTCTGCGCCAGGAACGGCACCGCGAACATCCACAGCTGGTTCTTCACCGGGCTGATCATCAGCAGCAGGGTCGGGATCATCGGCAGCAGGACCAGCACGCCGGTGTAGCTCTGCGCTTCCTTCACCGACTTGGCCGCCGAGGCGATCCAGGTCAGCAGGGCCGCGCCCAGGAACACCATCGGCAGCAGCACCAGCATCAACATCGCCATGGCTCCAGGGTCCACGGCCATCTGCTTGCCGATGCCCGGTGCGAACACCGCACCGACCTTGAACGCCAGCAGGGTCAGCAGCAACGCGACCATGCCGACGCAGCAGCACGCCGCGATCTTGCCGCTGACGATCGCACCGCGGCGCGCCGGCGTCGCCAGCAGCGGCTCCAGCGACTGCCGCTCGCGCTCGCCGGCGGTGGTATCGACCACCAGCGGCATGCTGCCGAGGAAGGCGAACATGATCAGCAGGTACGGCAGCATCATCGCGGCCACGCCGGCGCCGCGCGCCTCCGGCGTGGAGAGGTCCTTGCGCGACACCGACATCGGCGCGGCAACGGCCGGATTGATGCCGCGTGCGACCAGGCGCAAGGCGCCGACCTGCTGGCCGTACAGCTCCAGCGCACGCTCCAGGCGCCTGACCGGGATGTCGGAGTCGCGGCGGGTGGAATCGTGCACGATCTCGACCACCGCGGGCGTGCCCTCGCGCCAATGGCTGGCGAAGTCCTCGTCGATGCTCAGGAACACATCCTCGTCCTGGGCGCGGATCGCCGCTTCGGGATCGGCGACCTCCTTGCGTTCGATGCCCTGGCCGCCGAGCCATGCGACCAGGTTGGGTGCGCGCTCGGCGCCGACGATCGCGACCGCCAGCGGCTTTTCCATCTGCTCCTTGGCCTTGCTCTCGCCGATCGTGGTCAGGCCGATGAACAGCAGCGGCCCGAGCAGCGGGCCCATCAGCAGGGTCAGCATCATCGTGCGGCGGTCGCGCATGAGCTCGCGCAGCTCCTTCCTCCAGACGATCAACAGCGTCTTCATGCGTGCAGTCCTTCTTCCGATCCGATCAGCTGGACGAATGCGTCCTCGAGGTTGTCCTTGCCGGCCTGCGCGCGCAGCGCGTCGGCGCTGCCCTGTGCGACCACCCGGCCGTGCGCGACCACCACGATGCGATCGCAAAGGGCCGCGACCTCCTGCATGATGTGGCTGGAGAAGATCACGCAACGTCCTTCGCCGCGCAGCTGCCTGAGGAATTCGCGCAGGCCGCGGGTGGTCATCACGTCCAGGCCGTTGGTCGGCTCGTCGAGGATGACGTTGCGCGGGTCGTGCACCAGCGCGCGCGCGATCGCGGTCTTGGTGCGCTGGCCCTGGCTGAAACCCTCGGTCTGGCGATCGAGGAAGTCCTCCATCTGCAGCGCCGCCGCGAGTTGCTTCGTGCGCTCGGCGATCAGCGCCGGCGCCATGCCGTGCAGCTCGCCGAAGTAGCGGATGTTCTCGCGCGCGGTCAGGCGCTTGTACACGCCGCGGGCGTCGGGCAGCACGCCCAGTGCGCGGCGCGCGGCCTCCGGATCGGCGGCGACGTCCTTGCCGTCGACCAGCACTCGCCCGCTCTCCGGCTGCATCAGCGTGTACAGCATCCGCAGGCTGGTGGTCTTGCCGGCGCCGTTCGGCCCCAGCAGCCCGGTGATCTCGCCGTCGCGGGCTTCGAAGCCGACGTCGTCGACCGCGACCACGCGGGTCTTGTCCTTGCCCTTGCCGGGAAAGGTCTTGCGCAGGTGTTCGGCGATGATCATGGCGATGTCCTCATGGGGGCGCTCACGGCTCCCAGCCGTTGAATGAAGTGAACGGCTGCACGTAGGCGAGGTCCTCCAGGCACTTGCCGTCCAGCGCCCCGGCATCGGTGGTGTCGAGGAACTGCGCGAACAGCTTCGGCACGCAGCCGGCGCCGATCACGTTGTGGCCCTGGCCGCGCAGCACGAACAGGCGGCCGTTGGGCAGGGTTTTCACCACTTCCTCGCCGTAACGCGGCGGGGTCACGGGATCGAACTCGCCTTCCAGGACCAGCACCGGCACGTCGCCGGCAAGCGGCTGGTGGAAATCAGCCGGCATCGCGCCCTTCGGCCATATCGCGCATTGCGCGCCAAGGACCCTGGAGAACTCGTTGCCGAGCAGGGTGCCCTCGGCTGCCGGGTCCGGCTTGAGGCCGGCCGCATCCTCGCTGCAGACCACCGACAGCTGCATGCCCATCGCCATCTGGTCGCCGATGCTGTCGCCCAGCATCTTCGCCAGCGCCATCAGCCCGTCGTAGCGGCCGTGCGCGGCTTCGTTGAGCTGCAATGGCAGCAGCGACGACATCAGCGGCATGTAGGCATACATGCGCATCAGCCCGGCTACCGCTTCCGGCTGCAGGATTTCCTCCTTCGATACGCCGGTCGCGGCATCGCGATAGCGCACCAGCGGCGGCTTCGCGCGCACGGTCGCCATCAGCGCGTCGAGTTGCGCGCGCGGATGGCCGACGGCGGCGACGCAGGACGCGGTCTTCTCGCACTGCGCGAACTGCAGGTCGAGCGCGCGCTCCAGGTTGGCGGCGAAGTCGTTGCCGAGGACCAGGCTGTTCGGCGCCACCGAGTCGAGCACCAGCGCGCGGGTGCTGGCCGGATGGCGCATCGCGTATTGCTGCGCCACCCGGGTACCGTAGGAAATGCCGACCAGGTCGACCTGTGGCAGCCCCAGCGCGACCCGCACTGCCTCGAGATCGCGGACCGCATCGGTGGTGGTGTAGAAGCGCAGGTCCGCGCGCCTGGACAGCTCGTCGCGGCAGCGTTCGGTGGCCTGCACGGCCTCCCGGCTGTCGGCGGCGACGTCTTCGTCGAACTTGCACTTCAGTGGGTTGGACTTGCCGGTGCCGCGCTGGTCGAGCAGGAACACATGGCGGTGCTTGAGTACCTCCCGGAACGCCGGCGCGACCTGCGGATAGGTTTCGGTCGCGGCCTGGCCGGGGCCGCCGGCGAGCATGAACACCGCATCCGGTGTGACTTCCGCATCCTCATCGGCAGGGACCCAGGCGATATTGAGGGCAAGCTTGCGACCGTCGGGCTTCGAGGGATCCTCGGCCACGCTGAACGTGCCGCATTGCGCCTCGACGCTGGCCGGCCCGAACTGCGGCGCCAGCGTGCATGGCTCGAACGCGATGCTGCCGAACATGCGCGGTGGCTGCGGCGTGGCGGCCTCCGCCTCCGCGGCCGCCGCCGGCCGATGGTCGCGCCAGTGGCGGTAACCGGACAGGCCGGCGACGAACAGCAGCGCCAGCGCGATCTTCATCTTGCGTGACATCGTGATGGTTCTCCCCTTCGAATCAGTTGTCGTCCGGCAGGAACAGCGCCTCGATCGGTTCGCCGAACAGCCGCGCCAGCCGGAACGCCAGCGGCAGGCTCGGGTCGTACTTGCCGGTCTCGATCGCGTTGATGGTCTGGCGCGAGACGTCCAGGCGCTCGGCCAGTTCGCCCTGCGACCAGCCGAAGCGTTCGCGCAGTTCGCGGATGCGGCTGTCCATCGCGCTTACCGGAACCGGCGCGCCACCGCGATCTTGGCCAGGCCGTAGACCAGGCAGACCAGCGGGAACATCCAGATCATCGCGACTCCGGCCGGCACGTCGATCACCTTCGCCAATTGCAGGAAACCGCCGGCGAGGTAAAGCAGCGACACCAGCGCGGTGGCCATGCTCACCGCCTCCAGTTCGATCTGGCGCTGCAGTTCGTCGGCATCGCGGATGTAACGCATGATCGCGCGCACCGCGAGCGCGACCGGCGGTACCGGCAGCAACGCCACCATCGCCCGCAGCGCCGGTTCGTCGACCCGCTTCAGCAGCCACAGCGACAGGCACAGCAGCACGACATAGCCCGCCATCGCCGGCACGAATTCGCGCAGGTAGCGCCTGCGCAGGGCCGGCGGAGCGCTGTCGCAGGGATCCGGCAGCTTCGAGCGCAGGAATGCGGCAAGCACGCAGCCGCAGGCGAGGCCGTAGAGCAGGCCCTGGACCAGGTCGGGCAGCGGCAGCAGCCGCGGCAGCAGCAGGGCCAGTGCCAGCAGCCCGAGGCCGAGCGCGTAGAGGGGACGGGGTTTCCAGGTCATTCGGCGGAGCCTGTCAAGGAAGCTTGACAGGAGTCTAGGGGGCGCCGGCGCCGCGTGTCAAGCGACCTTGACAGGCTATTTGCTGCTGACGTACTTCTCGCGGCGGATGCGGCGGACGTCGAGGCCCGCGTCCTTCAGCGCCTCGAAGCAGGCATCGACCATGTTCGGGTTGCCGCACAGGTAGGCGATGTCGGCTGCCGGATCCGGTGCGAACTCGGACAGGAACTGCTGCACGTAGCCGTGGCGCGCGTCCGGATGCGGCTGCGCCGGCAGCTCGCGCGACAGGCAGGGAACGAAGCGGAAATGCCCGGGGTGGGCGTCGGCGAAAGCGCGGAACTCGTCGCCGTACAGCAGCTCTTCCCGCGTGCGTGCACCTTGCAGCAGCACCACCTGGGTGCCGCGTTCCGCGATCATGGCCGCCAGTTGCGGCAGCATCGCGCGATACGGGGTGACGCCGGTGCCGGTCGCGATCAGCAGGTAGCGGCGGTTGTCGTCGCCCGGCACCAGGCAGAAGCGACCGTAGGGGCCGCTGGCGTCGACCCGGTCGCCGATGTCCAGGCCCTCGAACAGCGCCGTGGCGGCGCCGCCGGCGACGTAGCTCACGGCGATCTCCGCCGACATGGCGGGGCCGGGCGCCTGGTCGCTGCGCGTGGCCAGCGAGTAGGAACGCTTGGTCGCGGTGCCGTCGCCGTAGTGGAAATGCACCTGCAGGAACTGGCCGGGCACGAAGTCGAGCGGCTGGCCGTCGTCGCGGGCGAAAGCGAGGTGGGCGACGGTCGGCGCCAGCATGCGGCGCGACACGAGCTTGAGCGGGAACTGGACGATGGCCAAGGGGGATTCGGGATGGCGGCGGCCGGGCGCGGCCGCGAGGTTGCCTATACTACCGGCTCCGCCGCAGAAACCGCGCGGCCAATGGTGCTTCCATGCCCCCCGAAACGGCTTCCCCCGCCGTGCCCGCATTGCTGGTGCACGAGCTTCGCAAGACCTACGACAACGGCGTGCAGGCGCTCAAGGGCGTCTCGCTCCAGGTGGAACCTGGCGATTTCTTCGCCATGCTCGGCCCCAATGGCGCCGGCAAGTCCACCCTGATCGGCATCGTCAGCTCGCTGGTCAACAAGAGCTCCGGCGACGTGCGCGTGTTCGGCGTCGACATCGCCCGCGAGCGCGGCGCGGCGATGCGCCTGCTCGGCCTGGTGCCGCAGGAAATCAACTTCAACATGTTCGAGAAGCCGCTCGACATCCTGGTCAACTACGCCGGCTTCTACGGCATCCCGCGCAGCGAGGCGCTGGCGCGCGCGGAGCAGGAACTGAAGGCCGCGCACCTGTGGGACAAGGCCGACAAGATGGCGCGCACGCTGTCCGGCGGAATGAAACGGCGATTGATGATCGCGCGGGCGATGATGACCCGGCCGCGGCTGCTGATCCTGGACGAGCCCACCGCCGGCGTCGACATCGAGATCCGCCGCGGCATGTGGAGGACCCTGCGCGAGATCAACGCCGCCGGCACCACCATCATCCTCACCACCCACTACCTCGAGGAAGCCGAGAACCTCTGCCGCAATCTCGCGATCATCGACCACGGCAGCATCGTCGAGCGCGGGCCGATGCGCACGCTGCTGTCGAAGCTCGACGTCGAAGGCTTCCTGCTGGACGTCGAGGGCATGCTGCCGCAGGCGTTGCCGGAAATCGAGGGCACCCTGCTGGCCGCACACGATCGCAATACCCTCGACCTCGAGATGCCGCGCGCCATGGACCTCAACCGGGTGTTCGCCCGCCTCAGCGACGCCGGCATCCGCGTGCGCTCGATGCGCACCAAGTCCAACCGCCTGGAGGAGCTGTTCGTGCGCCTCACCGGCGAGGGCGCCGCGCAGCGGGGAGAGGCGGCATGAGCACGCATTCGGCTTTCGACGGCACCGCGCACGACGCCGGCATGCCGCGCGTATCGCGTCGCAACTGGATCGCGCTGGGCACCATCGCCCGGCGCGAGGTCAGCCGCATCCTGCGCATCTGGAGCCAGACGCTGGTGCCGCCGGCGATCACGATGACCCTGTACTTCCTGATCTTCGGCGGCCTGATCGGTTCGCGCGTGGGCAAGATGGACGGCATCGGCTACATGGACTTCATCGTCCCCGGGCTGGTGATGATGAGCGTGATCCAGAACAGC
>JAKFCN010000044.1:0-12774 GCA_036676625.1 Lysobacter sp.
CCGCCAAGGTCGCCATCGTGGCCGTGATGCGCAAGCTGCTGGTCATCTTGAACGCCCGCATGCGAGACAGCCTGGCCCCAGCCTGATCCGACACAGTTGCTACATGGATGTATTCACGGCGTGACCCGGCTTGCAGGGCACGGCCTCGCGGCGGCCCCCGCAAGAAGCCGATGCACTCCCTGGGTCAGGGCCAGCGCTTGACGCGGAACCAGGCGGCATAGAGGGCCGGCAGGAACAGCAGCGTGAGCACCGTGGCCACGGTCAGGCCCCCCATGATCGCCACCGCCATCGGCCCGAAGAACGCACTGCGCGACAGCGGGATCATCGCCAGGATCGCCGCCAGCGCCGTCAGCACGATCGGGCGGAAGCGCCGCACCGTCGCGTCGACCACCGCCGTCCAGCGATCGTGTCCGGCCGCGATGTCCTGCTCGATCTGGTCGACCAGGATCACCGAGTTGCGCATGATCATCCCCGCCAGCGCGATGGTGCCCAGCATCGCCACGAACCCGAACGGCACCCGGAACACCAGCAGGAACAGGGTCACGCCGATCAGCCCCAGCGGCGCGGTCAACAGCACCAGCAACGTGCGCGACAGGCTGCGCAGCTGCAGGATCAACAAGGTCACCACCACCAGCAGGAACAGCGGGATCCCCGCGGCGATCGAATCCTGTCCGCGCGCCGAATCCTCGACCGTGCCGCCGGCCTGCAGCAGGTAGCCTTCCGGCAACTGCGCGCGGATCCCGTCCAGGGTCGGCGCGATCTGCGCCGTCACCGTGGCGGGCTGCAGCGCGTCGCGGACATCCGCGCGCACCGTGATCGTCGGCAACCGGTCGCGATGCCAGATGATGCCGTCCTCGAAGCCGTACTCCAGGGTCGCGACCTGCGACAGCGGCACCGACTTTCCGCCCGCGGTGGGCACCGCGAGGCTGCCGAGCATGTCCAGGCGGGTGCGCTCGTCGTCGCTGCCGCGCATCAGTACCTCGATCAGCTCGTTGCCTTCGCGATACGTGCTCACGTGCAAGCCGGACAGCGAGCCGGACAGGAACGCCGACAGCTGCTGCGTGGTCACGCCCAGCGCGCGGGCGCGCTGCTGGTCGACGGACAGGCGCACCACCTTGCTCGGCTCGTCCCAGTCGAGGTTGACGTTGGCCACGTGCGGGTTCTCGCGCACCTTCGCCTCGACCCGCCGTGCCAGCGCGCGCACCCGGTCGATGTGTTCGCCGGAAACCCGGAACTGGACCGGATAGCCGACCGGCGGGCCGTTCTCCAACCGGGTGACGCGCAGCTGCAATTCCGGGAAACGCAGCGCAACGTCGCCGACCAGCCAGTCGCGCAAGGCCTCGCGCGCCTCGATGTCTTCGGCGCGGACCACGAACTGGGCGAAGTTCGCCGCCGGCAACTGCTGGTCCAGCGGCAGGTAGAAGCGCGGGGAACCGGTACCGACGTAGGCGACGAAGTTGTCGACGCCTTCGCGGCCCTTGAGCATGCCTTCGAGCCGGTGGGCCTCGGCCGCGGTCGCGCGCAGCGACGAACCTTCGGCCAGCTCCATGTCCACCATCAATTCGGGCCGGGTCGAATCCGGGAAGAACTGCTGCGGCACGAAGCGGAACATCAGCAGCGACAGCACGAACAGCGCCACCGTCGCCCCGATCACCAGCCAGCGGCGCGACAGGCACCCGTCGACCAGGGCGCGGAAGCGGCGGTAGAAGGGACGCTGGTATGGATCATGCCCATCGGCACCGGCCTGCGCATGCTTCTTCGCCAGGTCCGGCAGCATGCGGTCGCCCAGCCAGGGGATGAACAGCACCGCCGCGACCCACGACACCAACAGCGCGATCGTCACCACCTGGAACAGCGAGCGCGTGTACTCGCCGGTGGTCGAGGCCGCGGTCGCGATCGGCAGGAAGCCGGCCGCCGTCACCAGGGTGCCGGTAAGCATCGGGAACGCGGTCGATTCCCAGGCGAAGCTCGCCGCCTTCAGGCGCGACAGGCCCTGCTCCATCTTGATCGCCATCATCTCCACCGCGATGATCGCGTCGTCCACCATCAGGCCCAGCGCCAGCACCAGCGCGCCCAGCGAGATCTTGTGCAGGCCGATGCCGAAGTAGTGCATCGCCGCGAAGGTCATCGCCAGCACCAGCGGAATGCTCACCGCCACCACCAGGCCGGTGCGCAGCCCGAGCGAGAAGAAGCTCACCAGCAGCACGATCGCCACCGCCTCGGCGAGCACGCGCATGAACTCGCCGACCGATTCGCGCACCGCCTCGGGCTGGTCGCTGACCTTGTCCAGCGCCATGCCCACCGGCAACGCCTGCTGCAACCGCTCGAATTCGTGTTCCAGGGTGTCGCCGAGCCGGAGGATGTCGCCGCCCTCCTTCATCGACACCGCGATCCCGATCGCATCGCGGCCCATGAAGCGCATCTTCGGCGCCGCCGGGTCGCTGAAGCCGCGCTCGATCGTGGCGATGTCGCCCAGGCGCACGGTTCTGTCGCCAGCGCGGATCGGGAAGTCGCGCAGCGCGTCGACCGATGCGAACGCACCGCTCACGCGCAGCTGCACGCGCGCGCCGCGGCCCTCGAAGAAGCCCGCCGGCACCACCGCGTTCTGCTGGTCCAGCGCCTGCTGCACCGCCGCCAGCGGGATCCCGAGCGTCGCCAGCTTGGTGTTGTCGACCTCGATCCAGACTTTCTCGTCCTGCAGCCCGACCAGCTCGACCTTGCCCACGTCCGGCACCCGCTGCAGTTCCAGCTCGATGCGCTCGGCGTAGTCCTTCAGCACCGCATAGTCGAAGCCGGGGCCGGTGATCGCGTAGATGTTGCCGAAGGTGTCGCCGAACTCGTCGTTGAAGAACGGCCCGATCGTGCCCTCGGGCAGCGTCGGGCGAATGTCGCCGATCTTCTTGCGCACCTGGTACCAGAGTTCCGGCACATCCCTGGAGCGCATCGAGTCGCGCGCCATGAAGATCACCTGCGACTCGCCCGGACGCGAGTACGAGCGGATGAACTCGTACCCGCCGGTGGTCATCAGCTGCTTCTCGATCCGTTCGGTGACCTGCTCGGCCACCTCCTGTGCGGTCGCGCCCGGCCACAGCGTGCGCACCACCATCGCCTTGAAGGTGAACGGCGGATCTTCCGACTGGCCGAGGTGGCGGTACGACCATGCCCCGAGCAACGCCAGCACCAGCATCGCGTAGACCACCAGGGCGCGGTTGCGCAGCGCCCACTCGGAAAGGTTGAAGCGCGGCATGGCAGCTACTTGCGCTGTGCCGGAGCGGCCGCAGGCGCGAGCACCGGCCGGTTCCGGCGATCCACCGGCGCCACCACCTCGCCCTCGCGCAACAGGTGGCCGCCGGCAGCGACGATCCAGTCGCCCGCGGACAGGCCATGCAGCACCGGCACGCTGTCCTCGCCGTAGGCGCCGAGCCGTACCGGGGCCAGGTGCGTTTTGCGAGTGGCGGGGTCGACCACCCAGACCCCGGTCCCGCCCTTGTCGTTGCGTTGCACCGCGGCCAGCGGGACGGCCAGTGCCGGCCTTCCATCACTGCCTCGCCCGCGACCGCCCGCTTCGAAATAGACGCGCGCGCTCTGGCCGAGTTCGACCGCGGCGGCGCCATCGCCATCCAGCGCCACCCGCGCCGCATAGGTACGGGTCTGCGCGTCCGCCGCCGGCGCGATCTCGCGGATGCGTGCGGGCAGGCGTTGGCCCGGGGCGTTCCACAGCTCGACCAGCGCGCGCTGGCCGACGGCGAAATCGCGGATGCGCGTTTCCGGCAGCGCGATCGCGACCTCGCGCCCGCCCTCGCCGGCCAGGCCGAAGATCGCCTGCCCGGCCGCGACCACCTGGCCGGCCTCGGCCTGGCGCAGTGCGATCACACCGTCGCGCGGCGCGCGCAACTGGCTGTAGGCGGCCTGGTTGCGTGCCACTTCGAGGTTGGCGCGCGCGGCCCTGGCCTGGCCCGTTGCGGCGGCGTAAGCCGCCTCCTGCGCATCCAATGCCGAGCGGCTGACCAGTTGCTGTTGCGCCAGCCTGGCGTAGCGCGCGCGATCGGCGCCGGCCCGCGCCAGCTCGCCTTCCGCCGCCGCGAGTTGCGCCTGTGCCGCCTGCGCCTGCAGTTGCAGGTCGCCGGGATCCAGCTCGGCCAGCAACTGGCCGCGGCGCACGCGATCGCCGACGTCGACCAGGCGGCGGACGAGATTGCCGCCGACCCGGAACGACAATGCGGTTTCTTCGCGCGCCCGCACTTCGCCGGCATAGGCCAGCGCCGCGCTGCCGGCGACCGCGCCGGGATGGGCGACCAGCACCGGGCGCGGCGGCGGCACGGCCTGTTCGCTGCTGCCGCAGGCGGCCAGCGCGAAAAATGCCGATGCCAGCGCCGCCGCGCGGACTGTGCCGCGCAGGCGTTGACGGGCCCCGGTCGACGCTTCCATATCCCTGGTGCGCATTTGCATTCCAGATCCTGGCCGGCAGGACCCCGGCCGGCAGATTAATGAACCAGACGGTATGCTATAAATAACGAACCGAATAGTCTAGTATTGCGGCATGTCCCGCAAGCCTGCCGCCGTTCCCCAGCCTAAGCCCAACGCTGCGCCCGGTCGCCCCAAGGATATGGGGAAGGGCAGTGCGATCCTGGAAGCGGCCCGTCGCCTGTTCACCAGCCACGGTTTCGACGGCGCCAGCATGGACCAGATCGCCGCCGAAGCCGGTGTATCCAAGCTGACGGTGTACAGCCACTTCGGCGACAAGGAGACCCTGTTCGCGGCGGTGGTGAAGTCCTACTGCGAGCAACAGCTGCCGGCTTCGCTGTTCCAGGCGCAACCCGGCATTCCGTTGCGCGAGCGGCTGCTGCGGGTGGCGCGCGCGTTCTTCGCGATGATCAGCGCGCCCGAGGCGGTCGCGGGTCATCGCATCCTGTGCTCGCCGCGGATGGCCGATTCGCCGTTGCCGCGCATGTTCTGGGAGGCCGGCCCGCAACGGGTGCAGGACGCGTTCGCCGAACTGCTGGGCCGGCGCGTCGCCGCCGGAGAACTGGAGATCGACGACGTGCCGCGCGCCGCCGCGCAGTTCTTCACCCTGCTCAAGGGCGAGCCGCATGCGCGGATGGTGTTCGGCTGCTGCGTCATGCGCCGCCAGGACGCGGAACGTCACCTGGAAGCAGCGGTCGATCTGTTCCTGCGCGCCTATGCGCCGCGCTGACCCGTCGTCGGTCGCCGGTGACGGCAGTCTCGGTGACTTCTGGCACTCAGTGCCGGTGTGGTAGCACAGTCATGCTGTTCCCGACTTTCCGGCACGGGGCGGGTAAAATCGCGATCCTGGGCAGTCCCGCCGGCCCCCGCACGAGAAACGGATGAACCTGCTGTCGATGAGCACGCCTGAATACGCCCTCGCTCGCGAGGCCATGGTCGAGCAACAGGTCCGGCCCTGGGACGTGCTGGATGCGCGCGTGCTCGAGGTGCTGTCCAGGCTCCCGCGCCAGGCGTTCGTCGCCGATGCGTACCGCGCCGTCGCCTACGCCGACGTGGAGCTGCCGATCGGGCACGGCGAAACGATGTTCAAGCCGGTGGTCGAAGGCCGCATGCTGCAGGCGCTCGCGTTGCAGCCGGGCGACGAAGTGCTGGAAGTGGGCACCGGCAGCGGCTGGATCAGTGCCTGCCTTGCCGACCTCGCGCGCGAAGTCGTGAGCCTGGAGCTGCGCGCCGACCTGGCCGAAGGCGCCCGCGCCCGGCTCGATGCGCAGGGCCTGGGCGCGAACGTCACCATCGAAGTGGCCGATGCGCTGGAGTACCGGACCGAGCGCCGCTTCGATGCGGTCTGCGTCACCGGCGCCGTCGATGCCATCCCGGAGCGTTTCGTGCAATGGCTGCGCCCGGGCGGCCGCCTGTTCGTCGTGCGCGGCCATGCGCCGGCGATGGAAGCGGTCCTGCTGCACCGCGGCGGCAACGCGGTCAACGCCGCGCGCATCGAATCGTTGTTCGAGACCGACATCGCCTACCTCGCCGGCGCCGCGCCGGTCCCGCAATTCCGCTGGTAACCCCACCAACGCGCGCAGGATGCACGCACCGCTACCAAGGATTCCCATGAACCGTCGCCCCCTCGCCCTGGCCCTCGCCATCGCCCTGCTCCCGGCCGCCGGCGTCCATGCCGAAGACCTGCTGCAGACCTACGAGCTCGCCCGTGCGGGCGATCCGCAGCTTGCCGCCGCCGAATCCGGCCGCCTGATCACCAGGGAAGGCGCGGTGCAGGCGCGCGCCGCGCTGCTGCCGCAACTCAACGGCTCGGCCAGCTACAACCGCTCCAAGAGCACGGGTCCGTCGACCACCAACCAGTTCGATCCGGTCACCAACGACTTCGTCCGCATCAACGGTGATTCGGAAAGCACCACCAACAGCCGCCGCCTCGGCGTCAACGTCGACCAGGTGCTGTTCGACTTCGGTGCCTTCAGCCGCGTGGGTGGCCAGAACGCGCGCAGCCGCGCCGCCGACTTCACCCTGGAATCGGCCGGCGACTCGCTGGTCACGCGCACGTCCAAGGCCTACTTCGACGTACTCGTCGCGATCGAGACCCTGGCCGCGGCGGAAGCCCAGGAAACCGCGCTGAAGAAGCAGTTCGACTTCGCCAGCAAGCGCCTGGAGGTCGGCCTTGCGCCGATCACCGACGTGCACGAGGCACGCGCGCAGTACGACAGCGCCCGCGCCAACACCATCGTGGTGCGCAATGCGCTGGAAGATGCCTACCAGGCGCTGGCGGAAATCACCGGCCAGCCGGTGCGCGACCTCAAGGGCCTGCCGGCGGACTTCCAGCCGCAGCTGCCCGCCGAGCGCGATGCCGACGGCTGGGTCGCTGCCGCGATCGACAACAACCCCGCGCTGAAGGCCAAGGAACTGCAGGTCCAGGCCAGCGACTCCGACGTCAACGTCGCGCGCGCCGGGCACCTGCCGACCCTGACTTTCGGCGGCAGCTACGGCAAGAACGCCACCTGGGGCGACAGCACCTTCACCAGCACCAATCCCCCGTTCTCCAGCACCTTCCCGACCGGTGGCGAGAGCCGTGGCCCCTCGTTCGGCGTCACCCTGAACGTGCCGATCTTCGCCGGCGGCGCGACCCAGTCGCGGGTGCGCCAGGCGATCGCCCAGCGCGATGTCGCCCAGGACGAACTGGAGCAGCAGAAGCGCGCGCTGGTGCGCAACACCCGCAACGCCTACCAGACTCTGGTCGCCGGCGTCAGCGAGGTCGAGGCGCGCCGGCTGGCGCTGGTCTCGGCGCAGAGCGCCTACGACGCTTCGCAGGTCGGCCTGGAGGTCGGCACCCGCACCGTGATCGACGTGCTGATCAACCAGCAGAACCTGTTCGACGCGCAGCGCCAGTACGCGCTGGCCAAGTACAGCTTCCTGCAGAACAGGCTGCTGCTGGAGCAGGCCGCGGGCACCCTCGACATCGACGACGTGCAGGACGTGAACCGCCTGCTGACCGCCGATGCCGACGCACAGCTGTCGCCGGCCGACCGCGCGGCCACGCAGCAGCAATAACGCTCAGGGCGGCGGCAGGTCCGCCGCCACCAGGCCGAGCGTGCGGTCGAGCGCGCCCCGGCCTTCCTCGACCAGTGCATGCGCCGCGGCGACCATCGCCGCACGCATTTCGCCATCGGCCAGCAATGCCGCCACATGGCGGCCCACCTCATCGACATCCGCGCCGATGCGCAGCGCGCCGGCCGCGCGCATGCGCGCAACGATGTCGGCGAAGTTGTGCAGGTGCGGCCCGGTGACCACCGCAGTTCCGGCAGCGGCCGGCTCCAGCAGATTGTGGCCGCCGATGTCCTGCAGGCTGCCGCCCACGAACGCCACCTGCGCGCAGCCGTAGAACGGCACCAGCTCGCCCAGGGTATCGACCACGAACACCGCATCGTCCGGGTCCGGCCAGTGCGTCAGCCGGCGCGTGGACACGCGCCAGCCGGCCTCGACCGCCTGTTGCGCCACCGCGCGGAACCGTTCCGGATGTCGCGGCGCCCACAGCAGCAGCAGGTCCGGCCAGCGGCCGCGCAACTGGCGGTGGATGGCGATGATCGCGGCCTCCTCCTCGGCGTGGGTGCTGGCTGCGATCCACACCGGCCGGGGGCCGGCGTGCTCGCGGAACGCTTCCGCGAAACACGTGCCGCCGTCGCCGGCCATCACGTCGTACTTGAGGTTTCCGACATTGCGGGTGATCGCGGGATCCGCGCCCAGGCGCACGAAACGCGCGGCATCGTCGGCCGATTGCGCCAACACGCCGCGCAAGGTGCGCAACGCGCGCCACAGCAGCGGCCGCAATATCCGGTAGCCACGCAGCGAACGCTCCGACAGGCGCGCATTGACGATCCATGCCGGTACCCCGTGTTCGCGGCAGCCGAACATCAGGTTCGGCCACAACTCGGTTTCCAGCACCAGCGCGAGCTGCGGGCGGAAGTGGCGCAGGAAGCGCGAGACGGCGCCCGGCAGATCGTATGGCAGGTACACGTGATCGACCGTGTCGCCCCACAGCGCGCGGATCCGCGCCGAGCCCGTCGGAGTGATGCTGGTCACCAGCAGGCGCAGGTCCGGCCTGCGCGCGCGCAGCGCGTTGATGACGGGCGCGGCGGCATTCACTTCGCCCACCGATACCGCATGCACCCACACGGTGGCCTCGTGCCGCGGTGCGTTTCCATACACGGCGTAGCGCTCGTTCCAGCGCTGCAGGTACTCGCCCTGGCGGAAGCTGCGCCAGATCAGGTGGTACACGGTGACCGGCAGCAACAGGTAGAGCGCGGCCGAATACAGGCCGCGCAGCACTCGTTCGATGGGATCGGCCCGCATGGCGACAGGATAAGCGAAGGCCGGGGAGAGTCAGTGCCCTTAGAATCGGTGCCATGACCGAGCCCGCCTCGCCCACCAGCGCCGGACCCCCGCCGCTCGCGCCACGGAACTGGCCGACATGGCTGCTGGTGGCGGCGATGGCCGCGCTGGCGCGCCTGCCCTGGCCGCTGCAGCGTGGGCTCGGGCGCGCGCTGGGAGCGGGCTTGCGGATGTCGATGGGTTCGCGCCGGCGCGTCGCCGCCCGCAACCTCGAACTGTGCTTCCCGGAACTGGACGCGACCGCGCGCAAGCGGCTGCTGCGGAGGAATTTCGCTGCGCTGGGCATCGGCCTGTTCGAGTTCGCGCGTGCCTGGTGGGGCCCGCTCGCCGCCTCGCGCCGCGGCCTCGACCTGGAAGGCTTGGAGCACCTGGAGGCCGCGCGCGCCGGGGGCCGCGGCGTGATCCTGGTCTCCGGCCATTTCACCACCCTGGAGATCTGCGGACGCCTGTTGTGCGACCGGGTGCCGCTGGCGGGCATGTACCGGCCGCATGCGCAGCCCGCGCTGGAGTGGGCCGTCAAGCGCGGGCGCCTGCGTTATGCCGTGGCGATGTTCGGGCGCGAGGAACTGCGGCCGGCGATCCGTCACCTCAAGGCAGGCGGCGTGCTGTGGTTCGCGCCCGATCAGGAGACCCGTCGCGGCGACAGCGTGTTCGTGCCGTTCTTCGGCCGCCCGGCATCGAGCCTGACCTCCACCCACCAGCTGGCGCGATTGTCCGGTGCGGCGGTGCTCGCGTTCGCGCACGAGCGCCGTGACGATGGCGGCTACCGCCTGCGCCTGTCGCCGGCCTTCACCGGTTTCCCGACTGCGGATGCAACCGCCGACACCGCGCGGGTGATGGCCGCGATCGAGGCGATGGCGCGTGCCGTGCCGGCGCAATACCTGTGGATCCACCGGCGCTTCAAGCGCCGGCCCGAAGGCGGCGATCCCTATCGGTAGCGCGGCCGCGCGTCAGCGGCCTTCTTTCGCCAGCAGGCTTCCCGTATACAGCGCGGCCAGCATCAAGGTCAGCCCGCCCCAGAACGTCGAATAGAACGCCAGGTGGGTGTTGAGCGGGAATACCGTCACCGCCAGCGCCAGCATCGCCGGCCGCGCATTGTCGCGCGCGCTGGCGTCTGCGTAGCGCCAGGCGCGCACCGCCAGTGCCGCGCCGGCGAGCCAGCACAGCAGGCCGAGGATGCCGGTCTCGCTCAGGATCTCGAACACCAACTGGTGCGCGTGCAGCGCAGGCCCGCTGCCCCACGCCGGAGCCTCCTCCGGCGACGGGTCGCAAGCCGGGAAGGCATCGCGGAAACCGCGCGCGCCGATGCCGTTCAGCGGATGCTCGCGTGCCATGCACAACGCCGCGCCCCAGATGCGGCCACGGCCGGACAACGCAATGTCCACCCCTTCCGGGTCCGCGGTGAGCACCTGCGCCGTACGTTGCATCCGCTCGTGCACCTGCGGCGAGGTGGCGGTGAGCACGCCCAGTGCGATCGCCCCGAACGCGAACACCCCCAGCAGCCGCTTCCAGCCCAGCAGCTGCCAACCGGAGAACACCAGCACCAGGCCGAAAGTCAGCCAGGCAGCACGCGCTCCGGCAAGCAGCACGACCAATCCGACCGCGGCCGCGGCGACCAGCCAGCCGGCGCTGCCGAAGCGCTTCGCTGCCGCGAACAGCGCAAACGGCGACAGGCTCGCCACCACGATGCCGAGCTTGAGGTTGCAGGGACCGAGTACGCCGCTCAGGCGATCCACCCGCGCGACTTCCTGCACCGGGCACATGGCATGGCCGCTGATGGCCTGCTTGATCGCGTCGATGCCCCAGAACAGCGGACTGGTGCCGGCCAGCGCCTGCACCAGGGCGTCGAGGGTCCACAGGCCGACGATGATGCCGAGCCCGACGAACGTGGTGCGGCGGCCGCGCGCGTCCGCCACCGCCGTCGCCACCAGCCACAGGAACGGCAGGTAACGCAGGTCCAGCAGCGCTTCGCGGAGCGCCCGTGCCCGATCCACCGCGTCGAACGCCGACAGCAGCTCCGGCAACCAGTAGGAACAGAACAGTACGCTGGTAAGCGCCCATGCCGGGCCGCTCAGCAGGCGCGTGCCATCGCGGAATCGCACCAGCAGCAAGCGCGCGATCGCCACCAGTGCGCCGAGCACCATGACCGCCTCCGCATAACCGGGCGCCGGCCAGAGCGCCACGAAGGCGAGTACCCATGCAGATGCCCAGCGCCAGCCGGCCGGGGCGTGCGAGCCGGGAGCGGGGCCGTCAGTTCGGGACAAGTTCGTCATAGAGCGACAGGGTCGCCTCCTGCATGGTGCGCAAGGTGTCCGGCATCGTAACCGCAGGCGCCGTCGCCTGCGCCAGGCACGTGCGTGCGGCGGCGGCGAGCGCCGCGGCGTCGAATGGCGCCACCGCTCCCTGCGGCCACCAGGTTCGCAGCTGTTCCCCGACCCCGCCATGGTTCCAGCCCAGCACCGGCCGTCCTGCCGACAGCGCCTCGAGCACGGTGCGGCCGAAGGCCTCGGGCTTGTGCGAAAGCTGCAGCACCAGCTCGCTGGCGGCATAGGCGCGGGCGATGGCGGATGTCGGCGCGGTAATCGCAAGCGCACCATCGATGCCCAGATGCGCAGCGAGCGACTCCAGCTCGGTCACGTAGGCGGCGCGTAGCGGATCGCGTGCACCGGGAAGCCACAGGCGCGCATCGAGCCCATCGCCGCGCAGCGCGGCCAGCAACCGCAGCGCATCGGCATGTCCCTTCAGGCGGGTGCCGCGCCCCGGCAGCAGCAGCAGCGGGCCATCGCCGCCGAGCTGCGGATGCAACGTCGCGACCTCGGCGCGGGCCGCGCGATCGGGCAGCGGCGTGCGCGGGAATTGCGCCGGATCGATGCCGCGCGGGATCACCCGCAGGCGCGCCGGGTCGACCCGTGGGTAGTGCCGCAGCACGAATTCCTGCACGGTCCGCGACACGCAGACGACCCGTTCCCCGGACACCATCACCGCGCTGTAGCGCGAGGGGGAATTCAGGCCATGCACGGTGGTGACGAAATGCGGGCGTGTTCCGTTGCCCCCGCGCAGCGCCAGCCGTGCCAGCCAGGCCGGCAGGCGCGAACGCGCATGCACGATGTCGACCCGCTCGCGCGCGAACAGCCTGCGCAGGGTAACGACGTGGCGCAGCGCCAGCGGCGACTTGCGGCCGATGTCGAGGGCGACGTGCACGGCGCCGGTGGCCAGCAGCGCCGGCAGCAACCGGCCGCCGGCGGACACCACCAGGGCGCGGTGTCCGGCGCGCACCAATGCATCGGCGATTTCGATGGTGGAACGCTCGACGCCGCCGGATTCCAGCGCCGGCAACAGTTGCACGACGGTCAGCGGGCGCATCGGCGAGGCTGCGCTCGACTGCGACCGCGAGCGGTCAGTCGACCAGCACGAAGTGGGCGCCGCAGTACGGACACTGGCTTTCGCCGCCCTCGGTCTCGATCGGCAGATAGACGCGCGGATGCGAGTTCCACAGCGCCATCGACGGCAGCGGGCAGCTCAGCGGCAGGTCGCTGCGGCTGACCTCGTAACGCCGTTGGGCGTTGGCTGGCGCGGAAGCGGTGTGCGGGGCGTGCTGGGCCATGGGGCTGCATCGAGGAGTCGGCGGAATCCGCATTTTAGCCCCAAGAGCACTGCCGCTCCGTGCGGGGCCGGGGCGAGGCCATGTGAGGTGGCAGCTCTTCGGGCGCAAGAAGCGAGGATACGCAGTCGCCGTAGGCGGCGTGAGCGCGGGCCTGGGAGGCGGGACCGTCGCCGGCATGGATGCCGGCGCCGAGCCTTATCTGTTCGTGATCTGGCAGCTTAGGCGTCGAGAGCCGGCGTGGGCGACCGTTTGAGCCGGGGTCTGGCGACCGACATGTAGCCAGGTCCCCACGCCGGATTCTCCCTGCA
>JAKFCN010000045.1:0-64708 GCA_036676625.1 Lysobacter sp.
CCGCCAAGGTCGCCATCGTGGCCGTGATGCGCAAGCTGCTGGTCATCTTGAACGCCCGCATGCGAGACAGCCTGGCCCCAGCCTGATCCGACACAGTTGCTACATGGATGTATTCACGGCGTGCTCCGGCTTGCAGGACACGGCCTCGCGGCGGCCCCTGCACGAGATCCAACTCTCGGAGTCGCGACTTACGCCGCTCCTACGGGTGGGCAGGCTTACCCGAAGGCCGCGGCCAGCAGCATCAGGAAGGCGACCACCGCCAACACCGCATGCACCACCAGCAGCCCCGAGGGCAGCGGCAGTTGTTTCCACTGGTAGTTGAGGTTCATCACCAGTCCGCCGAGGGCCGTGACCACGAACAGCACCAGCGCCCACATCGCCAGCTGCGGGATGCCTACCGTCAGCGCCGCATACAGCAGCAGCGTGAGTCCCGCGCCCGCGACCAGCCCGTGGACCATCGCCAGCCACGGCGGCGGGTTGCGCTTGCCCAGGAAGTGGATGCCCGCCATCGCCAGTCCGCCCAGGGCGGCGACCACGAACAGGCACGCGGCAACTCGAAGCATCAGTACAGGTTCTTCCATTGCCCTGCTCCCTCGCGCGCCGGCAGGCACGCCCAGCGGGGGACGCTGCGCCCGGAGAAGTGAGGGCGCCGTCATTCCAATAGTTAATATCTATTAAATTGATTCTATCAATCGATTTGATGATTGGATGGGCCCGCCCTATATTGATGCGGCAGTTCCTTCCACCCCTCCCACGCACCCACGAGGATCCAGCGCATGTCCCTCATCAACACCCAGATCAAGCCGTTCAAGGCCCAGGCCCTCAAGGACGGCAAGTTCGTCGAAATCACCGAGGCCAGCCTGAAGGGCAAGTGGTCGGTCGTGGTGTTCTATCCCGCCGACTTCACCTTCGTCTGCCCGACCGAGCTCGAGGACCTGGCCGACAAGTACGAAGAGTTCAAGAAGCTCGGCGTCGAGATCTACAGCGTCTCCACCGATACCCATTTCGCGCACAAGGCGTGGCACGACACCTCCGACGCCATCAGGAAGGTGCAGTACACGATGATCGGCGACCCGACCGGCGCGCTCACCCGCAACTTCGACGTGATGATCGAGGAAGAGGGCCTGGCGCTGCGCGGCACCTTCGTGATCAATCCGGAAGGCCAGATCAAGCTGTGCGAGATCCACGACAACGGCATCGGCCGCGACGCGTCCGAGTTGCTGCGCAAGGTCAAGGCCGCGCAGTACGTCGCCAGCCACCCGGGCGAAGTGTGCCCGGCCAAGTGGAAGGAAGGCGACAAGACCCTGAAGCCGTCGCTGGACCTGGTCGGCAAGATCTGACCGGCAACCGACATGCGTTCGCATCCCGGGCGGTTCGCCGCCCGGGATCGCGGCAAGTCCCTGGACTTGCAGAACGTGAGGCTTGCAGAAGCGGCCCGGGTCCAAAGCAGGACTCCCTCCCCCCTCCGGTGTCCTGTCCGGGCCGCTCCTGCAGTCCTTACCCCCGAAGTTTTTCCCCCGGAGCCAACCATGCTCGATGCAGACCTCAAGGCCCAGCTGGCGGCCTACATGGAGAAGCTGGCGCAACCGATCGAACTGGTCGCGTCGCTCGACGACAGCGATACCTCGCGCGAGCTCGACGCCCTGCTGCGCGAGATCGCCTCGACCTCGGACAGGATCACCCTGCGCGAGGGCGACGATGCACGCAAGCCGTCGTTCGCGATCGTGCGCAGCGGCACCGATGTGTCCGTGCGCTTCGCCGGCATTCCGATGGGCCACGAATTCACCTCGCTGGTGCTGGCGCTGCTGCAGGTCGGCGGTTACCCGGCGAAGATCGAGGAAGCGCTCGCCAACCAGGTCCGCGACCTGGAGGGAGAGTTCCGTTTCGAGACCTACATGTCGCTCTCCTGCCAGAGCTGCCCGGACACCGTGCAGGCGCTGAACCTGATGAGCGTGCTGAATTCCGGCATTTCGCACGTGGCCATCGATGGCGCGCTGTTCCAGGACGAGGTCGAAACACGCGAAGTGATGTCGGTGCCGACCGTGTTCCTCAACGGCCAGCCGTTCGACCAGGGCCGGATGACGGTCGAACAGATCGTCGCGAAGCTCGACACCGGTGCCGCCGCGCGCGAGGCGGAAAAGATCCGCAACAAGGACGCCTTCGACGTCCTCGTCATCGGCGGCGGCCCGGCCGGTGCCGCGGCAGCGGTTTACGCCGCGCGCAAGGGCATCCGCACCGGCGTCGCGGCCGAGCGCTTCGGCGGCCAGGTGCTCGACACGATGTCGATCGAGAACTTCGTCTCGGTGCAGTACACCGAGGGCCCGAAGCTCGGCGTCGCGCTGGAGCAGCACGTGCGCGAATACGACGTCGACGTGATGAACCTGCAACGTGCCGAGCAGCTCATTCCCGCCAGCGAACCGGGTGGCCTCATCGAGGTCCGGCTCGCCGGCGGCGCGTCGCTCAAGTCGCGCAGCGTGATCCTGTCCACTGGCGCACGCTGGCGGCAGATGGGCGTGCCCGGCGAAGACCAGTACCACAACAAGGGCGTGGCCTACTGCCCGCACTGCGACGGCCCGCTGTTCAAGGGCAAGCGCGTGGCGGTGATCGGCGGCGGCAACTCCGGCGTCGAGGCCGCGATCGACCTGGCCGGGCTCGTCGAGCACGTCACCCTGCTCGAGTTCGACTCGAAGCTGCGCGCCGACGAGGTGCTGCAGCGCAAGCTGCGCAGCCTGCCCAACGTCGACGTGCTGGTCAGCGCGCAGAGCACCGAGGTGCTGGGCGACGGCCAGAAGGTCAATGCGCTGGTCTACAAGGACCGCGAGAGCGGCGAATCGCACACCATCGAACTGGCGGGCGTGTTCGTGCAGATCGGCCTGCTGCCCAACACCGAGTGGCTGAAGGGCGCGGTGGCACTGAGCCCGCGCGGCGAGATCGTGATCGACGACCGCGGCGCGACCTCGGTGCCCGGCGTGTTCGCCGCCGGCGACGCGACCACCGTGCCGTACAAGCAGATCGTGATCGCGATGGGCGCCGGCAGCACCGCCGCGCTGAGCGCGTTCGACCACCTGATCCGCACCTCGGCGCCGGCCGCCGTGGCCAGGGCCGCGTGAACCTGCGCGACCTCCAGTACCTGGTGGCGCTGGCCGACCACCGCCACTTCGGCCGCGCGGCCGCGGCCAGCTTCATCAGCCAGCCCACGCTTTCCACCCAGATACGCAAGCTGGAGGAGGAACTGGGCGTCACCCTGGTCGAACGCGCGCCGCGCAAGGTCATGCTGACGCCTGCCGGGCGCGAGGTGGCGGAACGCGCGCGCCGGATCCTGGCCGAGGTCGAGCAATTGAAGGAGGCCGCGCGCCGCACCATCGACCCCGAGGCCGGCAGCGTCCGCCTCGGGATCTTCCCGACCCTCGGCCCGTACCTGCTGCCGCACGTGATGCCGCAGATCCGCGAACGCTTCCCGCGGCTCGAGTTGCTGCTGGTCGAGGAAAAAAGCCCCGAGCTGCTGCGCCGCCTGCACGAGGGCAAGCTGGACGCGGCGCTGCTGGCGCTGCCGCTGCACGACGACCAGCTGCACGTCGAGTTCCTGTTCGAGGAACCGTTCCTGCTGGCGGTACCCGCGCAGCATCGCCTGGCCGACAAGCAGACGCTGGTGCTGTCCGACCTGTCCCGCGAACGCCTGCTGCTGCTGGAGGACGGCCATTGCCTGCGCGACCAGGCCCTGGACGTATGCCAGCTCGCCGGCGCCAGCGAAAAGTCGGAATTCCAGGCCACCAGCCTGGAAACCCTGCGCCAGATGGTGGCCGCCAACGTCGGCGTGACCCTGTTGCCGGCCTTGGCCGTGCAACCGCCGGTGGCCCGCTCGAAAGATATCCGCCTGCTCTCGTTCCGGGACTCGCACCCCAGCCGCCGGATCGCCATGGCCTGGCGCAGGACCTCGGCGATGGGGGCCTTCCTGGGCCAGCTGGCCCGGGTCTTCCGCGAACTGCCGCCGGGGCTGCTCGCGATCCCCGGCAGGACCCGGGGAAGCCTGCCCTCCGGCCCCGGGGCCGGCCACGCGACAGTTGCCCAAGTGCCGCCCGCGCGATAACGTGGTCACATTCGCAACCATGCGGGCGGGCGCAGGAATGCCCCGCCCGTATTGCTTTTGGAGAAACCCATGGCTACCCCCAACGACCAGGCGACCCCGGCGCTGATCGTCTCCCGGCTCGACTGCGACCGGCTCGAGGCGTTGCTCGAGCAGCCCGCCCAGGCTGGCGCCCAGTTCGACGCGCTGCGCGACGAGCTCGCCCGCGCCGAAGTGCGCGAGCCGCAGGACATGCCCGCCGATGCGATCACGATGAATTCGACCGCGCGGTTCCTCGACGAATCCACCGGTGCGGAGCGCGAGATCACCCTGGTCTATCCGCGCGACGCCGACGGCAGCCCCGAGCGGGTGTCGGTGCTGGCCCCGGTGGGCAGTGCGTTGCTCGGCCTGCGCGCCGGGCAATCGATCGAATGGCCGGTTCCCGGCGGCCAGCGCACGCGCCTGCGGGTGCTGGAAGTGCGCTACCAGCCCGAAGCTTCGGGCGATTTTCGCAGCTAGGCTAAACTGGACATTCTCCCCGAACGATCCCTGCCCGTGCCAGCGCCCAACGACACTCCCGACGTCATCAGGCACGACTTCATCAAGCATGATTTCATCAGGCATGATTTCATCAGGCAGATCGTCCGCGACGACCTCGCCAGCGGCAAGCACCAGGCGATCCGCACCCGCTTTCCGCCCGAGCCGAACGGCTACCTGCACATCGGCCACGCCAAGGCGATCTGCCTGGACTTCGGCATCGCCGCGGAATTCGGCGGGCGCTGCAACCTGCGCTTCGACGACACCAACCCGGCGAAGGAAGACCCCGAGTACGTCGCCGCGATCCAGGAAGACGTGCGCTGGCTGGGCTTCGACTGGGCCAGCCTGCGCCATGCGTCCGACTACTTCGACGTGTACTACCTGGCCGCCGAGAAGCTGGTCGAGCAGGGCGACGCCTTCGTCTGCGACCTCAGCGCCGAGCAGGTGCGCGAATACCGCGGCACGCTGACCGAACCGGGCCGCAATTCGCCGTACCGCGACCGCGGCGTGGCCGAGAACCTCGACCTGTTCCGGCGCATGCGCGCCGGCGAATTCGCAGACGGCAGCCGCACCCTGCGCGCGAAGATCGACATGGCCGCGGGCAACATCAACCTGCGCGACCCGGCGATCTACCGGATCAAGCACGTCGAACACCAGAACACCGGCGACGCCTGGCCGATCTACCCGATGTACGACTTCGCGCACGCGCTGGGCGACGCGGTCGAAGGCATCACCCACTCGCTGTGCACGCTCGAGTTCGAGGACCACCGTCCGCTGTACGACTGGTGCGTGGACAAGGTCGACCTCGCCGGCAACCCGGGACTGCTGAGGCCGCTGACGGACAAGGGTCTGCCGCTGGAGGCCGCCAAGCCGCGCCAGATCGAGTTCTCGCGGCTCAACTTCAACTACCTGGTGATGAGCAAGCGCAAGTTGCTGGCCCTGGTGGAGGAACGCCTGGTCGACGGCTGGGACGACCCGCGCATGCCGACCCTGCAGGGCATCCGCCGCCGCGGCTACACACCGTCGGCGCTGCGCCTGATGGTGGATCGCGTCGGCATCAGCAAGCAGAACTCGCTGCTCGACATCTCGATCCTGGAAGGCGCCTTGCGCGACGACCTCGATGCCACCGCGCCGCGCCGCATGGCCGTGGTCGACCCGCTGAAGGTCGTGCTGACCAACCTGGCCGAAGGACACGAGGAATCGCTGGCGTTCGCCAATCATCCCAAGGACGAGAGCCTCGGCGAGCGCAGCATCCCGTTCTCGCGCGAGATCTGGATCGAGCGCGAGGATTTCGCCGAAGTGCCGCCCAAGGGATTCAAGCGCCTCACCGTCGGCGGCGACGTACGGCTGCGCGGCGCAGGCATCGTCCGCTGCGACGAGGCGATCAAGGACGCCGCCGGCAACGTGGTCGAGCTGCACTGCACCCTGGACCCGGAATCGCGCCCGGGCATGGAAGGCGCCAACCGCAAGATCAAGGGCACCATCCACTGGGTCAGCGCGAAGCACGCCATCCCCGCCGAGATCCGCCTGTACGACCGCCTGTTCAGCGTGCCGGATCCGGACGACGACGCAGGCGGCAAGACCTACCGCGATCATCTCAATCCGGATTCGCGGCGCACCGTCACGGGCTATGTCGAACCGGCCGCGGCCGGTGCGGCACCCGAGCAGTCGTTCCAGTTCGAGCGCCTGGGTTATTTCGTCGCCGATCGCCGCGATCACCGGCCCGGCGCGCCGGTGTTCAACCGCAGCGTGACCCTGCGCGACACCTGGGCGCAGAAGGCCTGACGGGGGCGACCGCGATGCTGCCCGCGCAACTCCACCTCACGCTGCCGGTCTGGGTGCACGACGTCGACCTGTCGGGCAGCTTCGCCGGCGACGAAGCCAAGGTCGCGTTCGCGATCGAGCTGTCGCGGCGCAACGTCGAGGCCCGCAGTGGCGGTCCGTTCGGCGCCGCCGTGTTCGACGGCAACGACCGCATCGTCAGCATCGGCGTCAACCGGGTGCTGCCGCAAAGCTGCTCGCTGGCGCACGCCGAGAACATGGCCTACATGCTGGCGCAGCAGCGCCTGCAGCGGTCGCGGCTCAACGACCCCGACGGCCGCTTCCTGCTCGCGACTTCGGCGCAACCGTGCTGCCAATGCTACGGTGCCACCTTCTGGGCCGGCGTCGACCGCCTGCTGATCGGCGCCCGCAGCGAGGACGTGATGCGGCTCACCGAGTTCGACGAAGGCCCGCTGCCGGCGGACTGGGTGGGGGAACTGCAACGGCGCGGGATCGAAGTGGTGCGGGACCTGCACCGCGACGATGCGTGCGCGGTGCTGCAAGGGTATGGGGAACAGGGCGGGACCTTCTATTGAGCTGTCGCACGCAAGGCCAGCTCCTACAAAGCGTGCTCCTACGATGACCGGGTTGTTGTGCTATTGCCGCGCGGGGTTCGAACCGGAACTCGCGGCGGAGCTGGGTGAACGCGCGGCGCGGGCCGGCCTGCACGGGCATTCGCGCGCCGGCCGCGGCGACGGCTACGTGGTGTTCGCGGGCGTGGATGCGGAGGCACTGGATCGTGCCCTGCCCTGGCGCGACCTGGTGTTCGCGCGCCAGAAGCTGCGCCTGCTGGTGGAACTGCGTGCGATCGATCCGCGCGACCGCATCGCACCGGTGCTCGAGGCGCTGCAGGCGACGGCGGCATCGGACGGCGGCACATTCGGCGACCTCGTCGTCGAGCATCCCGATTCCGACATGGGCAAGCCGCTGGCCGGGCTCGCGCGCAGCTTCGGCAATGCCTTGCGGCCAGTGCTGCGGAAAGCCGGGTTGCTGGAAGCGGAGGTCGACCCGCGCAAGCCGCGGCTGCACCTTTGCTTCCTCGCCGGCGACCACATGCTGCTGGCACGGGGCGATCCGGGCGACAGCGCGCCATGGCCACTGGGCATCCCGCGGTTGCGGCTGCATGCCGACGCGCCGTCGCGCTCGGCACTGAAGCTCGAGGAAGCCTTGCTTACCCTGCTCGACGACGGCGAGCGCGCGACGCTGTTGCGTCCGGGCATGCGCGCCGCCGACCTCGGCGCCGCGCCCGGCGGCTGGACCTGGGTGCTGCTGCGCAACGGCCTGCGGGTCACCGCGATCGACAACGGCCCGCTGCGCCAGCACGTGCTCGACAGCGGACTGGTCGAGCACCTGCGCGCCGACGGCTTCGCCTGGCATCCACCACGCCCGCTCGACTGGATGGTGTGCGACATGGTCGAGCAACCGCGCCGGGTCGCCGCGCGCATGGCGCAATGGTTCGCCGAAGGCTGGTGCAGCCGTGCGATCTTCAACCTCAAGCTGCCGATGAAGAAGCGCTGGCTGGAAACCGAGCTGTGCCTGGGACAATTCAGTGCCGAAGCCGGCAGGCCGCTCACGGTGCGTGCACGCCAGCTGTACCACGACCGCGAGGAAATCACCGTCTTCGCCAGCCAGCCATCCCGCGTTCAGCCCCGCAACGCGCGCTTGACGGTGGATTGATCCTGCGGGGTCCACGATCCGGGCGTTCCCCACCGCGAGGAAAGCCCCCCATGACCCGCAAGAACAAGAACACGATGTTGTCGATCGCGCTGCTGACGGCGATCGGCTTCAGCGCCCCGACCCTGGCCCAGACCCAGGAACAGCAGAAGGCGCAACGCGAGGCGCAGGCCGCGACCGAGGCTGCAGCCCAGGCCAATGCGGACGCAGAGACCGCGCGCGCGGCGGCCGCAAACGCCGATGCCACCGCCAACACGGCGCAGACCAGCGGTGCGGCCTCGATCTCGGCCGACATGGCCAGCGACAATGCGGTGCAGGCCGGGACCGCGGCGGGCATGGCATCGGTGGCAGCCGCCAACGCGAACACGGTGGCCGACGACTCGGCCACCGGCAACATGCAGACCAAGGCAGCGGCGGAGACCGCGGAACAGGCCGCGGAAATCGCGCGTGCCGCCGGTTCGGTCGCGCAGGATGCCGCGGTCGACGCCCAGGTCGCCAGCCAGACCGCGGCCGCGGCCGCACTGGCCGCGCCGGCGATGCAGGATCCGCCCGCACTGCCGCCGCAGGCCGCGCCCGCCGCGCAGGCCAACGTGACTTTCACCGACCACCCCGGCAATTCGATCTCGCCCAACTACCACGTCGACTTCGAGGCGATGGATGGCAACCACGATGGCAGCATCGTGCGCGCCGAGGCCAGCGGCAACGCCGACTTGATGCGCGAGTTCCACGTGGTGGACGCCAACCACAACGGCCGGCTGACGCGCGAGGAAATGAAGGGCTGGCTCGATTGAGCGCGACTTCATCCGGCACGGCCGGTTACGGAAGCCCTGCCGCCCTCTTCCACAGCAGGTGGGTGACCGGCGGCAGCTTCCCGGCCAGTCCGAGCAGCGGGCCACGCAGCAACGTCGCAGCGAAGCCGTCGCTGCGGTAAAGCCGATCGATGCCTTCGAAGGCGTGCGCGGCCAGCGCGTTTTCGCTCTTGCGGCCGCGCGCCCAGCGCGCGAGCCGCGCTGGCGAAGCCCAGTCGCCACGCGAACGCTGCGCCGCCTCGACCATGGCGCGCAGCGCGGCGACGTCGCGCAGCCCCAGGTTGACACCCTGACCCGCGAGTGGATGCACGACGTGCGCTGCGTCGCCAAGGACCAGCACCCGGTCGCGCACGTAGGCGTCGACGAGTTGCCGGCGCAACGGGAACGCGGCGCGCGGCGAGATCGCCCGCACCGCACCCAGGCGCGCATCGAAGGCGCGCGCCAGCTCCCCGCCGAAGGCCGCGTCGTCCAGCGCCAGCACGCGCGTCGCTTCGCCGTCGGGCAGCGTCCACACGATCGAACTCGAGCCGTCCGCGCAGGGCAGGAACGCCAGCGGCCCGGTCGGCAGGAAGCGCTGCCAGGCAGTGTCCTCGTGGCCGCGTTCGCTGGCGACGTATCCGACGATGCCGCGCTGCCCGTAATCGTGGCGCGCGACCCGCAGGCCGGCGAGTTCGCGCAGGGTCGACTTCGCGCCGTCCGCGGCGATCGCGATCCGCGCCTGCACGCGACTGCCGTCATCCAGCTGCAGCCGCGCGAACCCGTCGCCCTCGCCCGCCGCCTCCAGTGCCACCACCCGCGCCGGGCAATGCACGCGTACGCCCGCACCGGGCAGCGCCGCCCACAGCCGGTCCAGCAGCAGGCCATGTTCGACGATCCAGCCCAGTTCGCGGCGGCCGCAGGCATCGGCGTCGAACGCCAGCTCGCCGCCACCGGCCGCATCCCACACGCGCATGCGCCGGTACGGCTGCACCCTTGCCGCGCGCACCGCATCCCACACGCCGAGCCCATCCAGCAAGGCGGCGTTGTCGGCAGCGAAGGCATAGACGCGCAGGTCGGGATGCTCGCGGCGCCATGGCGCGGGCGCAGCACCCTCGACCAGCGCCACGTCCAGGCCACTGCGCGCCAGCGCCAGCGCGCACGCGGCGCCGACCACGCCGCCGCCGGTGATCACCGCATCGATGCTGGCGCGGCGGTTCACGCCACGCGCTCGCGGCACAGGCGCGGCACGTCGCCGCGATAGCCCATCGCGCCGCCGACCAGCCAGGCCTGCATAGCGGGCAGCCGTTGCGCCGCAAGCAGCCCCGCAGCGCGCAGCGGCCGCAGCAGGGGGAAAGCGTCCGCCGTGATCCGCGCCAACCCATCGGAAAACGCCAGCGTGCGCGTGCGATCTTCGTGCCGGCGCAGCACGTATTCGGCCAGCAACCCTTCAGCGCCCGGATCGTCCGCGCCCTCCAGCAGTTCCGCCAGCGTCAACGCATCGCGCAGTCCGAGGTTGAAGCCCTGCGCACCGACCGGATGCAAGGTCTGCGCGGCGTTGCCGACCAGTACCGCGCGCGCCGCGACAGTGCGTTCGGCGCGCAGCTGCAACGCGGGATGGACGCTGCGCGGCCCAACCTCGAGGAACCGGCCCGCGCGCCAGCCGAAGGCCTGCTGCAGCCGTGCCAGCCAGGCGGCATCGTCGAGCGCGGCAACCGCGTCCGCCTGCGCGCGTTCGACGCCATGGACCACGCCGTAACCGCCATCACTGCGCGGCAGCAGCGCGGTCGGGCCGTCGTCGCCGAAGCGTTCCCATGCGCTGCCGTCCGGCGGGCGCGCCGCGCGCATCCGCGCCACGAACAGCATCTGGCCGTAATCGCGCTCGGCAACCCCGATCCCCAGGCTCGCGCGCACGCCGCTGCGGGTACCGTCGGCGGCCACCAGCAGGCGCGCGGACAGCAGCCGCTCGCCATCGCCGGCGTCGATCCGCAGCGTGCGTGCGCCGCCGGCATCGTCTTCCAGGCCGATGAAGCGCGCCGGACGATAGCGGGTGAGGTGGGTGAGTTCCGCCAGCCGCGCCTCGAGGGCCTCGCCGAAGTCGCGCGCCACCACCACCCGGCCGAAGGATTCGCGGCCGTAGTCGGTCGCCTCCAGGCGCACGCGGCCGAAGTCGCCATTGCGACTGACGTGGATGCGGCGGATCGGCGCGGCCGGCAACCGCAGCTTCTGCAGTACGCCCAACGCGGTCAGCGCGTTCACCGTGGCCTCGGCGAAGCTGAGGTTGCGCTGGTCGAACACGGCAGGCAGCGCGCCGGCCGGGGTCGCCTCCACCATCGCGACGTCGATTCCGGCGCGGTCCAGCGCGATCGCGAGGCTGGCACCGACCAGGCCGCCGCCCACGATCAGCACGTCGTGGCCGCGGGAAGGACCGGCTCCAGGCGGGCCTGCTTCAAGCGGACGTGTTCGCACGGGGTCGTTCATGGCTGCGCTATGCTACCGGTTCCCACGCTACGACCTGCATGCCCACGATGAACCGATCTGCCGCAGATACCGCCTTCGCTCCCGGCCCGCTGGTCCTGGCCGCGCTGATCTTCGTGGCCGCGCTGTCGCGGCTGCTGCCGCATCCGCCGAACTTCTCGCCGGTGGAAGCGATCGCGCTGTTCGGCGGCGCGTATTTCGCCTCGCGCGCATGGGCGCTGGCGGTGCCGCTGATCGCGCTGCTGGTCTCGGACCTGGTGATGGGAGCGGTGATCGGCGCCAGCTACGCCAGCTACATCGGCGGCATCAGTTTCTGGTCGGTGTATGCCTGCATCGCGCTGTCGACGCTGCTGGGCTTCGGCCTGCGCGGCAAGGTGGGCGGCGCACGCGTGCTCGGCTATTCGCTGGCCGGCTCGGTGCTGTTCTTCGTCGTCACCAACTTCGGCGCATGGCTGGGCTCGCCGATCTATCCGCAATCGGGCGCCGGCCTGGTGGCGGCCTATGCCGCCGGCATTCCGTTCTTCCAGTGGACCGTGCTCGGCACCCTGGCCTACGCCGCGATCCTGTTCGGCGGCTTCGCGCTGCTGCGGCGGCGCCTGCCGGCGTTGCGCGCGCAGACGGTATAAGCGCGGCCCGCGATGGGCAACCGCCTCTCGAAGATCTACACCCGCACCGGCGACGATGGCAGCACCGGGCTCGGCGACGGCACCCGGGTGGCCAAGGATTCCGCGCGGGTCGCGGCCTACGGCACCGTCGACGAAGCCAATTCCGCGATCGGCCTGTTGCTGGCCGCCGAGCTTCCCGAGCCCGTCCGCGCGCTGCTGACCACGATCCAGCACCAGCTGTTCGACCTCGGCGGCGAGCTTTGCATCCCGGGGCATGCCGCGATCCAGGATGCCGACGTCACCGCGCTGGAACAGGCACTCGATGCGCACAATGCCGAGCTGCCGCCGCTGCGCGAATTCATCCTGCCCGGCGGTGGCGATGCCGCGGCGCGCTGCCACGTGGCGCGCACCGTCGTGCGCCGTGCCGAGCGCGAGGCGGTGGCGCTGGCCCGCGACGAGGACGTGCGCCCGCAGGCGGTGCACTACCTCAACCGCCTCTCCGACCTGTTGTTCGTGCTGGCACGGGTGCTGGCGCGTGCCGATGGCCACGGCGAGGTCACCTGGAAGCACGAGCGGCGCAACCCGCGACCCGCATAGGTTGATCGCCTGCATTGCCGGTACACAAGGGATGGGGCAAGCTAACCGCCGTTTTCGCCCGATGGACGCCTGCGTGCGCAAAGCCCTTCGATTGCTGCCATTGCCGGCCTGTATCGCCCTGTCCATGGCTGCCCATGTCGCCCATGCCGCCGATGATCGGCCGCAGGACTGGAAGCTGTGCCCGGTCCAGGACGCGGTCCCGGCCTTCGCCGACGCCCAGCAGTCTTCCGCCATCACCGGCGCCCGGGTCGACCAGCCTACCGATATCGAGGGCGACCAGCTCAGCGGCACCGAGGCCAGCCGCCAGTTCGAGGGCAACGTCGCGCTGCGCCGTGGCGACCAGTTCCTCGGCACCGACAAGCTCACCTTCGACAGCGAGACCAGCCAGTACGTCGCCACCGGCAGCGTGCGCTACCAGGATTCCGGCATGCGCCTGGTGGCCGACAAGGCCGAGGGCAACCAGGAATCCGATCGCCACGACCTGCAGAACGTGCGCTACCAGCTGGTGTCGCGGCGCGGCAACGGCGGCGCGAGCCATATCGAGATGCAGGGTCCGCAGGGCACGCTGTTTGGTGCGACCTATTCCACCTGCCCGCCCGATGCCCGCAGCTGGGAGTTGCGCGCGCAGCGGATCGACGTGAACACCGACACCGGCATGGGCGTCGCCCACAATGCGACCCTGCGGGTGGGCAAGGTCCCGGTGCTGTACGTGCCCTGGTTCCCGTTCCCGATCGACAACCGGCGCCGCACCGGCCTGCTCTATCCCGGCATCGGCTCCTCCGGCCGCAACGGCTTCGACTATCGCCAGCCGATCTACCTCAACCTTGCCCCCAACTACGACGCCACCATCACCCCGCGGCTGATGACCAGCCGTGGCCTGCAGCTGGGCGCGCAGTTCCGTTACCTCACCGACGCCGGTCGCGGCACCGTCGAGTTCGCCTACCTGCCGTCAGACAAGCTCACCGACCGCGAGCGCGACGACGAGACCGCGGAATTCCTGACCAACGGCTATCCGCTGGCCAATCGCCGCGAAGACGACCGTGCCTGGTTCCATTTCAACGGCAGCCAGGACCTGTTCGCCGGCTGGCAGGCGCGCGCGAACCTGAACTGGATCAGCGATCCGCGCTACCTAGAGGACTTCAGCAGCAACATCGATGGGCTGGCGCCCTACTCGCTGTACAGCAATATCGGCATCTACGGGCACGGCCGGCATTGGGAAGCCGGGGTCATGGCCGACCATCAGCAACTCGCCGACTACACCCTGGACGACGCCATCCTGCCTCACGACCGCCTGCCGCGCGCCTTCCTGAGCTGGGACCAGCCGCTGCAGTCCTGGCTGATGGCAGGGCTGGACGCCGAGGCGGTGCGCTTCCAGCATCCGGACCGGCCCGGCGGCAGCCGCCTCGACTTCGAGCCCTACCTGAGCATGCCGCTGCTCGGGTCGAGCTGGTTCATGACGCCCAAGATCGCCTGGCGTTACACCGCTTACCAGCTCGACGACGAACTCGCCGCCAGCCTCGGCGACGACGCTCCGACCCGCAGCCTGCCGGTCGCCTCGTTCGACGCCGGCCTGTTCTTCGACCGCAGCACCAGCATCGGCGGTACCAGCTACCTGCAGACCCTGGAGCCGCGCCTGTACTACCTGCGCGTGCCCTACCGCGACCAGGCCGGGCTGCCGCTGTTCGACACCCGGCCGATGACCTTCAGCTGGGGCCAGCTGTTCCGCGAGAACCGCTACACCGGCGCCGACCGCCAGAGCGACGCCAACCAGCTGACGCTGGCGGTGTCCACCCGGCTGCTGCGCCAGGCCGATGGCCGCGAAAAACTGTCCGCCAGCCTCGGCCAGATCCGCTACTTCGACGAATCCCGGGTCACGGTGCCCGGCGAGGTGCCGGTGGAGCGCGGCAAGTCGGCGTGGGTCGCCGATGCGAGCTACGCGGTCAACGACCGTTGGAGCGTCGGCGGGTCCTACCAATGGGACCCGAAGTTCCGGCGCAAGGACCTGGCCAGCGTGCGCACCCGCTACCTGATCGGCGACGACGGCATCGTCAACCTCGGCTACCGCTACCGCCGCGACCTGCTCGAACAGGTCGACCTGAGCTTCCTGTATCCGCTCACGCCCGCGTGGAGCGTGGTCGGCCGCTACTACTACTCGATCCACGACAGCCAGCTGCTGGAGGGCATCGCCGGCCTGCAGTGGAACAGCTGCTGCATGGCGGTGCGACTGGTGGGCCGCCGCTACCTGCACAACCGCCTCGGGGAACTCGGCAATTCGATCCAGGTCGAAGTGGAATTGAAGGGCCTGGGTTCGGCCGGCCCGGACACGGAGAGCCGTTTGCGCCGTGCTATCCTCGGTTACTACCGCGAGGATCTCTACCTCGTGCCGCCGCCGCAAGCCAGCGACGACGACGCCAATTCCCTCGACGTGGTGCCATGAACCGACTGACCGCCAGCTTCCTCGCCGTCGCCGTCGCCGGCCTTTGCTGGGCGATGCCCGCGATCCCGGCCGCCGCCCAGCAGATGCAACCCCTGGACCGCATCGTCGCCGTGGTCAACGAGGACGTGATCCTGCGCTCGGAACTCGACCGTGCGCTGGTGAACATCCGCTCGCAGTACGCCGGCCAGAGCGACCAGTTGCCGCCCGCGGACATCCTCGAGCGACAGGTGCTGGAACGCCTGGTCCTGATGCGCCTGCAGGTGGCGCAGGCCCAGACATCCGGCATCCAGGTGAGCGACACCGAACTGGATTCGGCGATCGCCAACATCGCCAGCCAGAACCAGCTCAGCATCGGCCAGCTCACCACCCAGCTGGCGGCCGACGGCATGACCCTGGCCGACCTGCGCAGGTCGGTGAGCGACGAGATCGCCACCCAGCGCCTGCGGCAGAGTTTTGCCCAGGGCCGCATCAGCGTCAGCGAGGGTGAAATCGATGCCGCGATGGCGACCCAGGCGGGCGGCAGCCAGTACCACCTGGCCCACATCCTGGTCGGCCTGCCCGAAGGCGCGACCCCGGACCAGATCGCCGTCGCGGTGAAGAAGGTCGAAGGCATCAAGGCCCTGCTCGACAAGGGCGAGATCGCGTTCGCCGCCGCAGCGGTGCGCTACTCCGACAGCCCCAATGCGCTCGAAGGCGGCGACCTCGGCTGGCGCAGCCTGGACGAGATCCCGCCGGCGTTCGCGCAGGCCATCGGCGGCCTGCACGCCGGCGATGTGATCGGCCCGATCCGCGGTCCCAGCGGCTTCCAGCTGCTGCAGCTGGTGGAAATCCGTGCCGCCGACGCTGCCGGGCCCGCCACCGCCACCCAGCTGCAGGCGCGCCATATCCTCGTGAAGGGTGAGGATGCCGAGGCCAAGGCAAAGCTGGAGACGCTGCGCGCGCGCATCACCGGTGGCGCCGACTTCGCCACCCTGGCGAAGGAGAATTCGCAGGACCAGGCCAGCGCCGACAAGGGTGGCGAACTCGGCTGGTTCACCCAGGACACCTACGGCGCCGATTTCGGCGCCCAGGTCGCGGCATTGCAGGACGGACAGGTCTCGGCGCCGTTCAAGACCGCGGCCGGCTGGCACATCGTCCTGCGCGAAGGTTCGCGCCAGGTCGCCGCCGCCGACGACAACCTGCGCCAGCGCGTGCGCGAGAGCATCGGCCAGCGCAAGCTCGGGGAAGAATGGGAGCGCTACCTGCGCGAGATGCGCGGCGAAGCCTACGTCGACATCCGCCTTGGCCAGGACGCAGCCGCCACCACGCCTGCGCCTGCCGCCGCTCCCGCTCCCGTTCCCGCTCCCGCAAGCGGCGATTGATGCCGCGCCCGCGGCTGGCGCTGGTCCCGGGCGAGCCGGCCGGCGTCGGCCCGGAGTTGTGCGTACGCGCCGCCCAGCGCGACTGGAACGCCAACCTCACCGCCTTCGGCGACGGCCGCAGCCTGCTGGCCGCCGCGGCCGCGCTCGGGTTGCCGTTGACGCTGGCTCCGGCAGGTGCCGACAGCGCGCCCGGGGTACTGCCGCTGTTCGCTGTCCCCGCCCCGGTCGCCACCCGCTTCGGCCGGCTCGAGCCCGCCAACGCGGCGAGCACCATCACCGCGCTCGAACAAGCCGGCGCCGCCTGCCTGCGCGGCGACTTCGCAGGACTGGTCACCGGTCCGGTGCACAAGGCCGCGATCAACGACGGCGGCATCGCCTACACCGGAACCACCGGGCTGCTGGCCGCGCAGGCAGGCTGCGGGGTGGTGATGATGCTGGCCAACGACATCGTCCGGGTCGCACTGGCGACCACCCACCTGCCGTTGCGTGCGGTGGCCGATGCCATTACCGCGGACGGGCTGGCGCGCAGCCTGCGCATCCTGCATGCATCGCTGCTTGTGGATTTCGGCATCGCCGCGCCGCGGATCGCGGTGCTCGGGCTCAACCCCCATGCGGGTGAGGACGGCCACATCGGCCGCGAGGAACTGGACGTGATCGGGCCGACCGTCGAGCGGCTGCGCGCGGAAGGCATGGACCTGGCCGGGCCGCTGCCCGCCGACACTGCCTTCCTGCCGGCGAAGCTGGCGCAATGCGACGCGGTGCTGGCGATGTACCACGACCAGGGCCTGCCGGTCCTCAAGTACAGCGGCTTCGAGCGCGCGGTGAATCTCACCCTCGGCCTGCCCTACCCGCGGGTGGCGGTCGACCACGGCACCGCGCTGGACATCGCCGGCCGGGGCAGCGCGGATCCATCGAGCCTGTTCGCCGCGATCGAGACCTGTGCAAGCCTGGCCCGCGCGCGGCTGGCGCGCATGCGGCCCCGGGCATGAGCCGGCGCCCCGGCCACGACGAACGCGACGCGGACGGCTTCCGGCGCGACGCCAAGAAGCACCTCGGGCAGAACTTCCTGCACGAGCGCGGGGTGATCGACAGGATCGTGCTGGCGATCGACCCGCAGCCGGGCGACCGCATCGTCGAGATCGGTCCCGGCCAGGGCGCGCTGACCCTGCCGCTGCTCGACCGCCACGGTGCGCTGACGGCAATCGAGTTCGATCGCGACCTGCTGCAGCCGCTGGCCGCGGCGGCGCGCGCGCATGGCGAGCTCACCCTGCTCAACGCCAACGTGCTCGACATCGACTTCACCGCGCTCGCCGACGATGCGCCGTTGCGGCTGGTCGGCAACCTGCCCTACAACCTGTCCTCGCCGATCCTGTTCCATGCCCTCGACCACGCCGCAGCCATCCGCGACATGCATTTCATGCTGCAGAAGGAAGTGGTGGAGCGCATGGCGTCCGCGCCGGGCAGCAAGGTCTACGGCCGCCTGAGCGTGATGCTGCAGGCGTACTGCAAGGTGACGCCGTTGTTCACGGTGCCGCCAGGCGCGTTCCGGCCCGCGCCCAAGGTCGATTCCGCGGTGGTGCGGCTGCAGCCGCGGCCACCGGCGGAAATCGGCATCGACGATCCGGCGCGCTTCACGCAGGTGGTGCGGGCCGCCTTCGGCCAGCGCCGCAAGACCCTGCGCAACGCGCTTTCCGGCGTGCTGGACGCCGCCGCGATCGAAGCTGCCGGGCTGCGCCCCGACGCGCGCGCGGAGCAGCTTGCCGTCGCCGATTTCGTCCGCCTGGCGAACCTGCGCTGACGCAATCGCGCGGGGCCCGTGCCTCGGGTTCACGCATCGCGTTTACACTGTGCGCATGGACCAGAACCAGCCGGACAACGGCGAATACGCCCTGGGCATCGACGTCGACGCCCGCTACCTGGACGAGCAGTCGGAGCCCGAGCGCGACCGCTACGTCTTCGCCTACACCATCCACATCCGCAACACCGGCTCGGTGCCGGCGCGGTTGCTCGGCCGCCATTGGGTGATCACCGATGCCAACGGCAAGGTCGAGGAAGTGGTCGGCGACGGCGTAGTCGGCGAGCAGCCGTGGCTGCGCCCCGGCGACGACTTCACCTACACCTCCGGCGCGGTGCTGGAGACCCACCAGGGCACGATGCAGGGCACCTACGCGATGCTGGCGGACGACGGCACCCGCTTCCAGGCGCCGATCCCCGCCTTCGTGCTCGCCGTGCCGCGCACGCTGCACTGACGGCATGGGCATCCGGGCATGAGTACCTGGGCGATAGGCGACCTCCAGGGCTGCTACGCACCGACCCAGCGGCTGCTGGAGCGGATCCGCTTCGATCCCGCGGTCGACCGGCTGTGGTTCTGCGGCGACCTGGTCAACCGCGGCGGCGAATCGCTGGAAACGCTGCGCCTGGTGCACTCGCTGCGCGCCAACTGCGTCAGCGTGCTGGGCAACCACGACCTTTCGCTGCTGGCGATCGGCGAGCGCCGCCCCGAGGACCAGCGCAAGGTCAACCCCGACCTGCAGCGGGTGCTGTTCGCGCCCGACGCGCGCGAGCTGCTGGAGTGGCTGCGCACGCAGCCGCTGGTGCACGTCGACCGGGCGCTGGGGTGGATGATGGTGCACGCGGGGCTCGCGCCGAAATGGACCACTTCCCTGGCGCAGAAGCACGCTTCGGAGATCGAGCAGAAACTGCGCGGCGACGGCTTCCGCAAGCTGCTGAAGAACATGTACGGCGACCGTCCCGCATGGTCGCCCGGACTGACCGGCCCCGAACGCGACCGCGCGATCATCAACGTCTTCACCCGCATGCGCTACTGCACGCCGCGTGGGCGCATCGCCTTCGACGAGAAGGGGCCACCGGGCACCCAGCAGGCAGGCCTGTATCCGTGGTATGCGGTGCCGGGGCACGCCGAGCGCGACCTGAAGATCGTCTGCGGGCACTGGTCGGCGCTCGGGCTGTTCGTCGGCCACGGCGTACACGCGATCGACACCGGCGCCGTGTGGGGCGGCAAGCTCACGGCGTTGCAGCTGGACAGCGAGGAATTGCGGATCGTGCAGGTGCCGGGGCGCGATGTGCCGGCCAATCCGCCGAAGCGTGAATGAATGAGGCCGCTCCTACAACCGTTCGTAGTCCACGAACTCGAAGGCGCAGGCATGTGTCGCGTCGACGGGATGCGGCTGCCGCGACACCACCCGCCACTGCGCCGGGTCGAAGCGCGGGAAGTATGCGTCGGCACCCTCCACCACCGTATCCACCCAGGTCAGGTGCAGGCGCGCGGCGACCGGCAGGGTTTCCGCGAATACCTCGCCGCCACCGATCACGCACAGCTCCCGCGCGCCGTCTTCCTGCGTCCGCGCAAGCGCCTCCGCGACGCTGGCCACCGGCTCCATGCCATCGAACGGCACCCGGCCGCTGCGGGTCAGCACCAGGTTGCGGCGTCCGGGCAGCGCGCGGCCCAGCGATTCCGCGGTGCGCCGGCCCATCAGCAACGGCTTGCCCAGCGTCAGCGCCTTGAAGCGCCGGAGGTCGGCGGGCAGGTGCCACGGCAAGGCGTTGTGCCTGCCGATCGCGAAGTTGCGGTCGAGCGCCGCCAGCAGCACCAGCGCGGTCACACCGCCACCGGCGCCTTGATCGCGGGCAACGGGTCGTAGCCTTCGATCGCGATGTCGTCGTAGCCGAAGGCGAACAGGTCGGTGACCGCCGGATCGAGCTTCAGCCTCGGCAACCTGCGCGGCGTGCGCGCCAGCTGCTCGCGCGCCTGCTCGAAGTGGTTCGAATACAGGTGCGCGTCGCCGAGGGTGTGCACGAAATCGCCGACGCCGAGCCCGCAGGCCTGCGCCACCATGTGGGTGAGCAGCGCGTAGCTGGCGATGTTGAACGGCACCCCGAGGAAGATGTCGCCGCTGCGCTGGTACAACTGGCAGCTGAGCCTGCCGTCGGCCACGTAGAACTGGAACAGCGCGTGGCACGGCATCAACGCCATCTTCGGCAGGTCGGCGACGTTCCAGGCGCTGACGATCAGCCGCCGCGAGTCCGGGTTGCGCTTGATCTCCTCGACCACCCAGCGCACCTGGTCGATCTCGCTGCCGTCGGTGCCCACCCAGCGTCGCCACTGCTTGCCGTACACCGGGCCGAGTTCGCCGTGCTCGTCGGCCCATTCGTCCCAGATCGAGACCTTGTTGTCGCGCAGGTAGGCGACGTTGGTCTCGCCCTTCAGGAACCACAGCAGCTCGTGCACGATCGAGCGCAGGTGCAGTTTCTTGGTGGTGACCAGCGGAAAGCCCTCGCTCAGGTCGAAGCGCAGCTGCCGGCCGAACACGCTGCGGGTGCCGGTGCCGGTGCGGTCGCCCTTGTCGGTGCCGTGCTCGAGCACCTCCCGCAACAGGTCGAGGTATTGCTTCATGACGTCATGGCCTCACTGCCGGCGCGACAGCCACAGCCAGTACAGGCCGAGCGCAACCAGCGGCAGGCTCAGCACCTGGCCCATGGTCAGCCAGCCGAAGGCGAGATAGCCGAGCTGGGCATCGGGCACGCGCACGAACTCGACGACGAAACGGAACACGCCATACAGCAGCGCGAACACGCCGGCCACTGCGTACCGCGGCCGCGGCTTGCGCGAGTACCACCACACCACCACGAACAGCACCAAGCCTTCCAGCAGCGCCTGGTACAACGGCGATGGGTGGCGCGCGTAGCGGTCGAGCGCGCCGCTGGCCTGCATCGCCTGCAACTGCACCGTCGTCAGCCCGGCCAGCTGCGATTCCGCATGCGGAAACACCACGCCCCAGGCACCGTCGGTGTACTTGCCCCAGAGTTCGCCGTTGACGAAGTTTCCGATCCGGCCCAGGCCCAGCCCCGGCGCCACCACCGGCGCCACGAAATCGATCACGTCGAACAGGTGCAGCCGGTGCCGGCGCGCCCACCACCAGGCCGCGACGCAGACGCCGAGCAGCCCGCCGTGGAAGCTCATCCCGCCTTCCCAGATCTTGAATACCTGGGCCGGATGCGCGAGGTAGCTCGAGAGGTCGTAGAACAGGATGTAGCCCAGGCGCCCGCCCAGGATCACGCCGAGCATGCCGTAGAACAGCAGGTCGCCGAAGGCGGTTTCGTCGATCCCCGGCAGCCGCCCGGCGCGGATCCGCCGGCGGCCCAGCCACCAGGCGATCGCGAATCCGAGCAGGTACATGACCCCGTACCAGTGCACCGCCGGATGGAATGTTGCGCCGAACAGCGTGAATTCCGGGAACTGGAGGGCGATCGGATCGATCTGGTGCAGGTAGGGCGCCACCGGCGGCTCCATTGTAGGTCCGGGCCCTATTGTGCCGGATGCTCAGAACAGGTGCGGCAGGTCGGGCAGTTCGTTGGCGCCGGACGCATCGCCGGCGCGCGGGAAGTGCCGCGCCAGCAGGGCCGATGCCGCCGTCACGCCCTGCACCGCGGCGCCCTCCGCATCACCCGCACGCAGGCGTTCCTCCATCAGCTGGCACACACCCCGCCACTGCTCGGGACTGACGCGCGCCGCCAGTGCGCGGTCGGCGACGATCTCGATGCGGTGGTCGGCCAGCAACAGGTACAGCAGTACTCCGTTGCTGCCGGCGGTGTCCCACACCCGCAATTGCGCGAAAGCTTCCTGTGCCCGCGATCGCGCGTCCCGGGCGGCGAGCACCGCACGCAGCGGCAGCGCGGCCTCGACCGCGAAGCAGACCTCGCCATCGTGGCTGGCTTCACCTGTCGCGACCGCGGCCGCGATGCGCTGCATCGTGGCGGCCGGGAACAGCCGGGTGGCCGACGGCGCGAACAGATGGCGGACGAGGCGCGCGAGCATGCTCACCAGCTCCCGGAGGCGCCACCGCCTCCACTCATGCCGCCACCGCCAGACCAGCCACCGCCGCCGCCGAAGCCGCCGCCTCCCCCGAAACCACCGCCCCCAGGACCGCCGCCACCGAACCCGCCCCAACCGCCGTGGCGCGCGTAGCGCCCGGGCTGGACCTTGGCGAGTCCCAGCAACAGGCCGATGAACGCACCGAGTCCGCCGACCAGCAGTGCCTGCGCGATCAGGAAGGCGACGCCGCCGGCCGCCGCCGCGCCCAGCACGCCACGCAGCGGCGAAGGCGCGCGCCCGAAGATCGCGCGCGCCAGCTGCGCCACCACGAACGCGGCGAACAGCGCGAACAGCCAGTTGCCGCTGCCGCCGCCACCCGACCGGTTGCCGGCGATCGGCGCCGGCAATGCCTCGCCGTCGATCAGCTTCACCAGTGCCGCGGTGGCATCGAGGAGGCCGCCGCCGTAGTCGCCTTCGCGGAACTTCGGCGCCATGTACTCCTGGATCACGCGCGCCGCGGTGGCATCCGGGATCGCGCCTTCCAGGCCGTAGCCGGTCTGGATCCGCGCACGGTGGTCGTCCCTGGCGACCACCACCAGCACGGCGTCGTCGACCCCCTCGCGACCCGGTTTCCACTGGTCGAACACGCGCTGCGAATAGGCGGCGATGTCCTCGGGTCCGGTGGTGGGCACCAGCAGCACCTGCAGCTGGCTGCCCTTGCGCTGCTGCAGCGCCAGCGACTGCGCGACCAGCGCCTCGCGTGCGGCGGAATCGAGGCTGCCGGTGGTGTCGACCACCGGCGAGTCGAGCGCCGGAACGGGCGCCAGCGACTGCGCCTGCAGCGCGAAGGCGGCCAGCAGCAGCGCCGCGAGCGCGAACCCGCGCGACAGCGGCCGCCGCAGGCAGGTCATTGCCCGAAGTCGACCGCGGGCGCTTCCTGGATCTGCCGTTCGTCGTCGACGCTGAAGTTGGGCTTGACCCCGTAGCCGAACAGCTTCGCGGTGAGGTTCACCGGGAAGCGGCGGATGTAGGTATTGAAGTCCTGCACCGCCTGGATGTAACGCTGGCGCTCCACCGTGATCCGGTTCTCGGTGCCCTCCAGCTGCGCCTGCAGCTGCAGGAAGTTCTGGTCGGCCTTGAGCTGCGGATAGTTCTCGCTGACGACCAGCAGGCGCCCGATCGCGCTCTGCAGCTCGCCCTGGGCCTGCTGGAACCGCTCGAGCGAGGCGGGGTCGCCGGCATCGACGTCGATGCTGCCGACCTTCGAGCGCGCCTCGGTGACCTCGGTGAAGACCCGCTCCTCGTGGCTGGCATAGCCCTTCACCGTCGCCACCAGGTTGGGCACCAGGTCGGCGCGGCGCTTGTATACGTTGAGCACCTGCGACCAGGCCGCGGTGACCGCTTCGTCCTTCGACTGGATCTGGTTGTAACCGCAGCCGCTGAGCAGCGCGGCGAGCACGATCGTCACGAGGATGCGCATGTTGGACTCCGCACGGGTGGGGACAAGGGCGTCCCGGGCATTGCAGCATTGGCCGCGTGAAGGCGCAACGACGGCGTGGCCGGATTCAGCCGTCGCCGACCCGCAGTCGCGCGCGGCGCTTGGCCCACAGGTTCAGGCCTTCCACCATCGCCGAGAAACCCATCGAACCGTAGATGTAGCCCTTGGGCACGTGGATCTCGAGGCCTTCGACGACGAGGTAGGCGCCGATCAGCACGATGAAGGCCAGGGCCAGCATCTTGATCGTCGGATTGTTGTCGATGAAGCGGCCCAGCGGTTGCGCCGCCAGCAGCATCACCGCTACCGCGAGCAGGATCGCCGCGACCATGACCGGCACGTACTGGTCGGCCATTCCGACAGCGGCGATCACCGAGTCCAGCGAGAACACGATGTCGATCACCGCGATCTGTGCGATCACCGCGGCGAACGAGCTGGCCGGCTTGGCATGAATGTCCTCCGACTCGGGTTCGCCCGCGACCTGGTCCCGGATTTCCATGATTCCCTTGAACACGAGGAAGATGCCGCCCAGCAGCAGCACCAGGTCGCGCACCGACAGGCCGCGACCGAACACCGTGAACAGGTCGGTCTTCATGTGCGCCAGGTAGGCAAGCGTCAGCAGCAGCGCCACCCGGGTGACGCAGGCGGCGGCGATGCCGAAGCGGCGCGCGCGTTCGCGCGTCGACAGCGGCAGCCTGCTGACCGCGATCGAAATGAAGACCAGGTTGTCGATGCCGAGCACGATCTCGATCGAACTGAGGGTGACCAGCAGGATCCAGGTCTGCGGGTCGGCAAGCATTGCAAGACTCATCGAGCGATCGTTCCAGGCATGGGGGTCGGGAGCAGCAAGGTCAGGAGTAGCGCGGCCCGAGGATCAATCCCCAGGTGAACACCACGTTGAGCATCAACACGAACACGGCGGCGGAGCCCATGTCCTTGGCGCGTCCGGCGAGCTCGTGGTGCTCGGCGCCGTAGCGCTCGATCACGGCCTCGATCGCCGAATTGAGCAGCTCGACCCCCAGCACCAGCAGGCAGCTGCCGAGGAGCAGCGCACGTTCGATCCCGTCGGCGCCCAGCCACAGGCCCAGGGGCCCGAGGACCGCCAGCAGGTAGACCTCGAGGCGGAACGAGGATTCGTGCAGCCATGCCGCGCGCAAGCCCTGCATCGACCACTTGGTCGCAAGCCAGATGCGACCGGGGCGCCGCGGCAAGTGGCCGACTTCATCCGCCATTCGAGATCCTGGGAGGTCCTGGATTCGGCGGTTGGAACCGCCAACCTTGCAATTTTGCCACAAACGCCAGGGCCGGCCGGCGGTCGCGGCTTACGCCGCTCCTACTGTTGGCGGAGGGCTTCGATGGGGTCGAGCTGGGAGGCCTTGCGCGCGGGGTAGTAGCCGAAGAACAGGCCGGTGCCGATCGAGAAGGCCGCGGCCAGGCCAACGACCTGGCCGTTGAGCGCCACCGGCAGTTCGCTGAACTTGCCGACCAGCAACGCGCCGACCACGCCGATCGCGATGCCGATCACGCCGCCGATCAGCGAGATCAGCATCGCCTCGGCCAGGAACTGCCGGCGCACGTCCGACGGACCCGCGCCGACCGCCATGCGCAGGCCGATCTCGCGGATGCGCTCGGTGACCGACACCAGCATGATGTTCATGATGCCGATGCCACCGATCACCAGGCAGATCGTCGCCACCGCGCCGAGCAGCTTGGACATCAGGTTGGTGGTCGCGGTGCGCGTCGCAACGATCTCGCTGATGTTGCGCACGCTGAAGTCGTCGTCCTCGCCCGGGCGGATCTTGTGGCGCTGGCGCAGCAGGCCCTCGACCTCGGTCTGGGTGTAGGTCAGGTCGCGTGCATCGGTGACGGTCAGCGCGATCTGCATCACCGCGCTCGGCGGCAGGCCCATCGCCCCGAGCAGGCGCCGGCGCCCGGTCTCCAGCGGCACCATCACCACGTCGTCCTGGTCCTGGCCGAAGCCGCCCTGGCCCTTGGGCGCGAGCGTGCCGACCACGGTGAACGGCACCCGACCCAGGCGGATGGTCTGGCCGATGCCGGTGTCGTCGCCGAACAGGGTGCGCCGCACGCTGTCGCCGATCACCACTTCCTTGGCGGCGCTGCTGTAGTCCTGCGCCTCGAAGCCGTCGCCGGCGGCGAGCTTCCAGTCGTTGATCGCGAACCAGTCGGGCTGCACGCCCTGCCAGCTGGTGGACGCATTGTTCTCGGCGTACACCACCTGGGTATTGCCGCGCAGCGCACCGGCGACGTACTGCACTTCGGGAACCTCGTTGCGGATCGCCTCGACGTCGTCCTCGGTAAGCGTGTAGAAGCTGCTCGAACTCATGCGCGCGCCGCCCGGGCCGCGGCGCGAGCCGGGCGACACGTCGAGCCGCTGCGAGCCCAGGCCGGACACCAGCTTGTCGATCTCCTGCTGGGTGCCCTGCCCCACCGACACCATCACGATCACCGCCGCGATCCCGATGATCACGCCCAGCGACGTCAACGCGCTGCGCATCCAGTTGCCGCGCAGCGCGAATATCGCGGTGCGGAGGATGTCGAGGAAGGTCATGCCGCGGCTCCCCGTGGATGCAGTTCACCGTCGTGCATGACGAAGGTGCGGTCCGCGTGCGCGGCGACCTCGGCGTCGTGGGTGATCAGCACGATGGTGTGGTCCTCGTCGCGCAGGCGCTTGAACAGGCCGAGGATCTCCTCGCCGGTCTTCGAGTCCAGCGCCCCGGTCGGCTCGTCGGCGAGCAGGATCGGCGGCCGGTTGACCAGCGCGCGCGCGATCGCCACCCGCTGCTGCTGGCCGCCGGACATCTCGCTGGGCAGGTGGTTGGCGCGCTCGGCCAGGCCCACCGCGGCCAGCACCTCGCGCGCCTTGTCCAGGCGCTGCGCATGCGGCACCCGGGCGTAGCCGAGCGGCATCGCCACGTTGTGCAGCGCATCCATGCGCGTGAGCAGGTTGAAGCCCTGGAACACGAAGCCGATCTTGTCGCGGCGCAAGGTAGCGAGTTCCTCGGCGTCCAGGGTGGAGACGTCGACGCCGTCGCACTCGTAGCTGCCGCTGCTGGCGGTGTCGAGGCAGCCGACCAGGTTCATCAGGGTCGACTTGCCGGAACCCGAAGGCCCCATGATCGCGACGAATTCGCCGCGCACGATGTCCAGGTCGACGCCGCGCAAGGCAATCACCTCGGCCTGGGTGCCTGCCGAATACACCTTGCCCAGGCCACGGGTGCGGATCACCGGCGGCGTGGCCGCGGCCACGGCGCTCATTGCGCCGGCGCCGCCGCGCGCTCGCCGGTCACCAGTTCGTCGCCCGCCTGGATGTCGCCGGAAATCTCGGTGTCGGTGCCGTCGCTGGCGCCGATCCGCACCATCACCGGCTGCGGCTTGCCGTCGACCAGCTTGTACACCGCAACGCGGGTGGCGCCGACCATGCCCGCCAGTGCAGCATCCCACTGCTTGCGCTGGGCCTCGGCAAGCGTGGCGCGGAACCCGGCGAAATCCTGCTGGAAACGTTCGAGCATGCGTTGGCGCATCTGCGCCTGCATGTCGCCGCCACCGCCGCCGCTGCGTACCGCGAAGCGCTGCCCGCCGCCGAACATGCCGTTGCCCTGCTGCCGCGGCGCGGCCTGGCGTGCGGCCTGGCGCTTGCCGATCGCGTCGATCGCTGCGTCGAGGGCCGCCTGTTGGGCGGCATCCAGGCCGAGGCCGGCGGCCGTGCGCGCGAGGTCGTCGACCACGCCGGAGCCACCGCCACGCGGTCCTGCGGCGACCTGCGCGGCCGGCTGCGCGTTGCCGTTGTCGGCCGGCTTGTAACGCAGCGCGGCGTTGGCCACCTTGAGCACGCCGCTGCGCTTGCTCACCTCGATCTCGGCATTGACCGTCAGGCCCGGCAGCAAGGTGCCGTCGCTGTTGTCGACCGTCACCACGACCGGGTAGGTGACGACGTTGCTGGTGGTCGTCGCCGACAGCCGCACCTGCTCCACGGTGCCGCGGAACCGGCGGTTGGGGAAAGCGTCGGCGGTGAACGTCACTGCCTGGCCTTCGCGCACCTGGCCGATGTCGGACTCGTCGACGGCGAGTTCGATCTTCATCTTCGACAGGTCTTCGGCGATGGTGAACAGCTCAGGCGCCTGCAGGCTCGCGGCCACCGTCTGCCCGGGCTCGATGGTGCGGGTGAGCACCACGCCGTCGACCGGCGAGCGGATCACGGTGCGGTTGAGGTTGACCCGGGTGGTCTGGGTGGACGCGGCCTGCTGCCGGATCTGCGCCTGCGCCGAACCCACCTGCGCCCGGGCCTGGTCGCGTGCCGCGCGTGCGAGGTCGATGTCGCTCTTCGCCACCAGCTGCTGACCGCCCAGCGCGGCCTTGCGCTGGTAGTCGAGCTCGGCGTTGCGCAGCCCGGCCCGGGCCTGGCGCAACTGGGCCTGTGCGCTGGCGACCTGCGCATTGCCTTGCGCGATCTGCGCCTCGTAGGTGCTGGGATCGATGCGCGCGATGACCTGGCCCTTCGCCACCTTGTCGTTGAAGTCCACCAGCACGTCGGTCACCTGCCCCGACACCTGGCTGCCCACGGTGACGGTGGAAATCGCGCTCAGGGTACCGGTGGCGGAGATCGCCACCCGGATATCGCCCTGCTCGACGGTGGTGGTGCGAAAACCGGTATCGCCGGCGGCGGCGCGGTGTTGCCACCACCACAGGGCGGCAATGGCGACCACGCAGGCGGCGGCGATGGTGCCGATGCGGCGCGGGTTGCGGCGATTGTTCTTCGCGGGCGTGGCGGCTCGGGCCATGGACGGTCGCTTCGACAGGGGCATCAGGACAGGCTAACGCCTGTCCGCAAGCACGGTTGACACGACTCAGGCGCGTGCTTCGCCGAAACGGATGGTGGCGATGGTTCCACGGCCGGGCTGGCTGTCCAGGCTGATCGGCCAGCCGAACCGCTCGCCCAGCCGGCGCACGATCGAAAGGCCCATGCCCTTGCCGGAAATCCGGTCGGGATCGCCGCGGTAGAACGGGTCGAAGGCGCGTTGCAGCGCATCGGCCGACATGCCGATGCCGGTATCGGCCACCACCAGCCGGTCCGGCTCGATGCGCACTTCGATCCGGCCGCGCTCGGTGAAGGTGCAGGCGTTGGCCAGCAGGTTGCGCAGCATCACCGCCAACACCCGCGGCGAGGCATGCAACATCGGATCGGCCGACCGGACCACGTCCAGCTCGATCGGCTTGTCGCCGAGCAGCGGCCGCGCATTCTCCACTTCTTCGGCGACCACTTCGCGCACCGCGAAGTCCTCGCGCTGCGGCTCGACGTCGCCCTCGCGCGCCAGGATCAGGAACGACTCGATCACCGCTTCCATGTCGCGGCCGGCAAACTGGATCCGGGCCAGCGAGCGTTGCGCGCGCGTCGGCAGGTCCGGGTCGTTCTGCAGCAGGTCGCTGGCCACCCGGATCACGGTCAACGGCGTGCGCAGTTCATGGCTGGCATCGCGGGTGAAATCCCGCTCGCGGCGCACGAAGGCACGCATGCGCTCGGCCATGCGTTGCAGTGCGCCGGCAAGCTGGCGCGCCTCGATGCCGGCGTTGCCGGGCAGGCGGTCGGGGCCGAGCGCGCTGGTATCCGGATCCATCGGGTCCCAGTGCCGCACCTCGCGCGCCAGCCAGTCCAGCGGCGCCACCATCCGCCTCGCGTTGCGGTAGGTGAACCAGGCGCTGGCCAGCAGCGCCAGCAGCGCCAGCAGCACCGGCGCCGCCACCATCTGCAGCGAGCGCACGTCCATCGCGATGCGCGGATAGGTCAGGTACAGGCGCATGTCGCCGCGCTGCTCGACCAGCACCACCTGGTCGGCAAGCTCGTGCATGCCCGGCGCGAGGGGGCGCAGTGCCTGCGGCAGTGCCGCCGCCGAATCGCCGGCGGCCACCGCATAACCCCGCAACCGCGCCTCGTCCGGCGGCTGTCGCTGCAGGTCGCCGGCATCGCGCCTGGAGAAGAAGTAGTCGGCTTCCTCCTGCAGCGCATGCCGTGCGATCTCGCGCTTGGCCACTTCCATCGCCACCCAGGTGCCGGCAAGGATGACCAGGCTGGCCATCGCCACCTGCATCAGGAATGCGAAACGCAGCTTGCGCGGGAGCCCTTGCGGCATGGGCGGTATCGCCGGCTTCAAGCGGGCGGCTGTTCGATGTCGGCGATGCGATAGCCGGCACTCTGCACGGTATGCAGCAACGGCTTGTCGTACGGCTTGTCGATCGTCTTGCGCAGATTGTAGAGATGGCTGCGCAGGGTGTCGGAATCCGGCAGGCCGTTGCCCCAGATCTCGCGCTCGATTTCCTGGCGGCTGACCACGCGCGGCGATTCGCGCATCAGGATCGTCAGCAGCTTCAGCCCGATCGGCGACAGTTGCAGCTCGACGCCGCCGCGGGTGGCGCGCAGCGAAGCCGGGTCGAGCACCAGGTCGGCGACCTTGAGCACCTCGGAACCGACCTGGCGGCGCTCGCGGCGGATCAACGCGCGCAGGCGCGCTTCCAGCTCCTGGATCGCGAACGGCTTGGTCAGGTAGTCGTCGGCGCCGACCGAAAGCCCGGTGAGCTTCTCGTCGAGGGTGTCGCGGGCGGTGAGCATCAGCACCGGGGTGGACTTGCGCGCTTCCTCGCGCAGCCGCTTGCAGACTTCCACCCCATCCAGGCGCGGCAGCATCAGGTCGAGCACGACCACGTCGTAACTGTTTTCCGAGGCCAGGCGGTAGCCGTCGAGGCCGTCGGAGGCATAGTCGACCTCGAAACCGCGTCCTTCGAGGTACTCGCCCACCATTTCGGAAATGTTGCGGTTGTCCTCGACGATCAGGACCAGGCCAGCGGGTTCTTGGGAAGCGCGCATCGGGAAGGCTCCTTGTCTTCAGCTTTGTGAAAGGCTGCCGGTCCGCAGGTAGAAATCGCGTGAAGGCGCTAGTCTGCGCCAGTTTCCCGTTCACATCCGGCCGCCCCATGCCCTTCTACGACCGCCTCCTGCCCGTGCTCCTGCTGCTGGGCTCCAACATCTTCATGACCTTCGCCTGGTACGGCCACCTGCGCTACAAGTCGTCTCCGCTGGTGCTGGCGATCCTGGCCAGCTGGGGCATCGCCTTCTTCGAGTACACCCTGCAGGTGCCGGCCAACCGGATCGGCAGCGCGGTCTACAGTGCGCCGCAGCTCAAGGGCATGCAGGAGGTGATCACCCTGCTGGTATTCGCCGGATTCTCGGCCTGGTACCTCGGGGAACCCCTGAAATGGAACCACTGGGCCGGCTTCGCGCTGATCGTGGTCGCGGCCTGGCTGATCTTCATGGATTGAGTCGCCTCAGATCCGCACGCGGCCGCGCAGGATGTCCAGGAACATCACCCAGTCGCCGGCGAGGGAATAGAGCGGGTGCCGGAATGTCGCGGGGCGGTTCTTCTCGAAGAAGAAGTGTCCGGTCCAGGCGAAACCGTAGCCACAAGCCAGCGCGGCCGGCAGCCACCAGGCATTGCGTTGCACGAGCGCGGTCGCCAGCAGCGCCAGGACGCCGCAACTGCCGATGAAATGCAACCGTCGCGACATGCGGTTGGCGTGCTCGGAGAGATAGAAGGGGTAGAACTCGCGGAAGCTGGTGAATTCCTTCATGTGCGTTCCTGCGCCTTGGCGCGGTTCCAGTAATTTTCCTGCGCGTCCAGCGGCAGGTCCTGCAGGCGCACGCCGTCGGCGGCGGCCAGGGTTTCCATCGCGCGGAAGCGGCGCTCGAACTTGGCGTTGGCTCGACGCAGCGCGGTGCCGGGATCGACCTTCGCATGCCGCGCCAGGTTGGCGCAGACGAACAGCAGATCGCCGATCTCGTCCTCGAGCCGGTCGTGCGCCTGCGCATCGCCGGGATCGGCCGCGACCGCGTCGAATTCGACCCGCGCCTCCTCGATCTCCTCGTGCAGCTTGGCGATCACCGGTTCCGGCCCGGGCCAGTCGAAGCCCACCGTGGCGGCACGCTTCTGCAGCTTGACCGCACGCTGCCACTCGGGCATGCCACGGGCGATGCCGGCCAGTACCGAAGCGTCCCCGTCGCCGGTAGCGTCGCGCTCGCGGCGCTTGTGCGCCTCCCATTCCCGGGTTTGCGCCTCGACCCCATCGACGCTGGTGCCGGCGAACACGTGCGGATGCCGGCGCAGCATCTTGTCGCTGATCGCGGCGACCACGTCGGCGAATGCGAATGCGCCCTGCTCCTGCGCCATGCGCGCATGGAACACCACCTGCAACAGCAGGTCGCCGAGTTCGTCGCGCAGATCGCCCATGGCGTTGCGGTCGATCGCGTCGGCGACCTCGTAGGCCTCCTCGATCGTGTACGGCGCGATCGTGGCGAAGGTCTGCTGGACATCCCACGGACAACCGCCGTGCGGATCGCGCAGCCGCGCCATGATCCGCAACAGGCCCGCGATGTCGCCGGAATGGAAGTCGCCGGAACGGATGTCGTCCATGCTCATGCAAGCCACTCCCGCCAGGGCAGCGACGGGTCGCCCAGGGCGATGAAGTCGCCGTTGAGGATGGTGTCGCGCTGGTTGTAACGCAACGGCCGACCCGCCGGATCCATGACCGCGCCGCCTGCGGCTTCGAGCACGCATTGGCCGGCGCCGGTGTCCCATTCGCTGGTGGGCCCGAAGCGTGGATAGACGTCCATGCTGCCTTCGGCGAGGCGGCAGAACTTGAGCGAGGAGCCGATGCCGACCGGTTCGATTTCGCCCATGCGCTGCAGCACCGCCTCGGTGCGCGCGTCGCGATGCGAGCGGCTGGCGGCCACCCGCAACGGCGCGGTCGCCGGCACCCGGGTGTGGATCGCGATGTCGCCGGCCCCCTCGCGCCGGAACGCGCCGCGCCCGCGCTGGCCGTGCCACAACGCGCCGGTCACCGGGGCCTGCACCACGCCGAGCACCGGCTCGCCATCTTCGATCAGGGCGATGTTGACGGTGAACTCGCCATTGCGCTTGACGAACTCGCGGGTGCCGTCGAGCGGATCGACCAGCCACATCCGCGGCCATTGCCGCCGCAACAGCGACGGCACTTCCCCGGCGGACTCCTCGGACAACACCGGGATGCCGGGCGAAAGCCGCTCCAGGCCCTCGACGATGCATCGATGCGAGGCGAGGTCCGCGGCTGTCAGCGGCGAGTCGTCGGCCTTGCGTTCGACCGCGAATTCCCCGCCGTAGACCACCAGGATCGCGGCGGCCGCGTCCTGCGCCAGCGCGATGATGCCCTCGCGCAGACGGTCCCGCTCGGCAGCCGCCATCTCACTCGCCCGCATGGCGCAACCACTCCCGGGTCATGAACAGCGCCGCGACCGCGCGGCCTTCCGAGAACTCCTCGCGCAGCACCAGTTCGTGCAGCGCATCGAGCTTCCACGGCACCAGTTCCAGCGCCTCGGGCTCGTCGCCCGGCAGCCGCTGCGGATACAGGTCGCGCGCGACCACCACGTGCGCCTGGTGGCTCATGTAGCGCGGGGACAGCGTCAGCATGCGCAACAGGTGCAGCGAGCGCGCGGCGTAGCCGGCTTCCTCCTGCAGCTCGCGGTTGGCCGCATGCAGCGGGGCCTCGCCGGCATCGATCTTGCCCTCGACCAGGCCCAGCTCGTAGCGGTGCAGCCCGGCAGCGTACTCGCGCACCAGCAGCACGGTGTCGTCGTCGAGCAGCGGCACCACGATCACGGCGCCGTGGCCGCGGCCATGCAGGCGTTCGTACTGGCGGCGCTCGCCGTTGCTGAACTCCAGGTCCAGGCGTTCCATCCGGTAAGGCCCGGACTCGTGTTCGGTGACGCCATGGATGGTGGGCAGGCGGCGTGTCATCGCGATCCGGCGAATGCGGGGATAATGCGCGGATGCAGGAAGACGCAGGCCATGCCGACATGATAAGGGCAACCGATGCGGAGCGCTGGCGTTCGCGCGACCTGGCGGTGCTCTGGCACCCGTGCACGCAGATGCGCGAACACCCGGACATCCTGCCGCTGGTGCCGATCGCCGGCGGCGACGGCGCCTGGCTGGTGGGCTACGACGGCCGTCGCTACCTCGACGCGGTGGCGAGCTGGTGGACCAACCTGTTCGGCCATGCCGAGCCGCGCATCGGCGCGGCCATCGCTGCGCAGGCGCGATCGCTGGAGCAGGTGATCCTCGCCGGGTTCTCGCACGCGCCGGCGGTGGAGCTCGCCGAGCGGCTGCTGGCCATCGCACCGCGTGAGCAGGGCCGCGAACCGTTGGCCAAGGTGTTCTACGCCGACAACGGTTCCGCCGGGGTCGAGGTCGCGCTGAAGATGGCGTTCCACTGGTTCCGCAATCGCGGCGAAGTCCGGCGCACGAAGTTCGTGGCGCTCGAGAACGGTTACCACGGCGAGACCCTCGGCGCGCTCGCGGTCGGCGATGTGCCGCTGTATCGCCGGGTGTATGCGCCGTTGCTGGCCGAATGCCTGTTCGCGCCGAGCCCGGACGCCTACCTCGGCGAGCCGGGGGAAACGCCGCAACAGTGCGCACGCCGCGCCGCGGACGCACTGGGCCTGCTGCTGGAAGCGCACGCCGGCGAAATCTGCGCGATGATCCTGGAGCCGCGGGTGCAGTGCGCCGGTGGCATGCGAATGCACGATCCGCTGTACCTGCGGCTCGCGCGCGAATTGTGCGATGCGCACGGCGTGCTGATGATCGCCGACGAGATCGCGGTCGGCTTCGGCCGCACCGGGACCCTGTTCGCCTGCGAGCAGGCACCCGCCGACGCTCGCGTGGGCGGTACGGTGGGCGTCCAGCCCGACCTGCTGTGCCTGTCCAAGGGCCTGACCGGCGGCTTCCTGCCGCTGGCCGCGGTGCTGGCCACGCAATCCGTCTACGACGGCTTCCTCGACGACTCGCGCGAACGTGCCTTCCTGCATTCGCACAGCTACACCGGCAACCCGCTGGCGTGCGCAGCCGCGCTGGCGGCGCTTTCCATCTTCGACAGCGACGACGTGCTCGCACGCAACCGGGGCACCGCCGCGCGCATGGCCGAGCTCGCCACGCCGCTGGCCGGCCACGCGCACATGGCCGACCTGCGACAGGCCGGGATGATCGTGGCGTTCGAGCTCACCCGCGGCGGCGACCGCCGCACCCCGTTCGACCCGGCACTGCGCGTCGGCCTGCGCGCCTACCGTGCCGCACTGGAGCGCGGGGTAGTGCTGCGGCCGCTCGGCGACATCCTCTACTGGATGCCGCCGTACTGCATCGACGAGGAACAACTGCAGCTGCTCGCGCGGGTCACCCGCGAAGCGATCGACGAGGCCACCGCATGCGCGTGACCCGGGTGCATGTCGACCTGCCGCTTGCCGTCGGCGGCAAGGTCGCATTGCCGGAGGAAGCGACCGCGCACCTGGTGCGTGTGTTGCGCCTGCAACCCGGCGATGCCTGCACCCTGTTCAACGGCGACGGCAACGACTACGAGGCTCGCCTGCTCGCCGCGGGCAAGCGCGGTGCGGAGGCGGAAGTGGTCGCGGTGCGCGCCGTCGGCAACGAGTCGCCGCTGCGGATCGTGCTGCTGCAGGGCATCGCCCGCGGCGAGAAGATGGACTGGATCCTGCAGAAGGCGACCGAGCTTGGCGTTGCCGCCTTCGTGCCGGTGGAAAGCGAGCGCAGCGAAGTGCGGCTCGACGACGCACGCGCCGCGAAGCGGCTGGCGCACTGGCGCAGCGTGGTGGCTTCGGCCTGCGGCCAGGGCGGCCGAGCGCGGGTGCCCGAAGTGCAGGCGCCGCAACCGCTGGCGTCGGCACTCGCGCGACGGCCGGATGCCGTGCCGCGATTCCTGCTCGATCCGACCGCGCACGAGTCGATCGCCACGATGATGCCGCTTGTGGATGGATGCGTGCTGGCGGTGGGACCGGAAGGCGGCTGGTCGCCGCGCGACCGCGAACAATTGCGCGCCGCAGGCTTCGACGGCCTGCGACTGGGACCGCGCATCCTGCGCACCGAGACCGCCGGCATCGCCGCGATCGCCGCGCTGCAGTCCCGCTTCGGCGACCTGGCGTAGGAACGCTACGCGGCTTGCTGCAGGCTCTCGCCGATCATCCGTTCGACCAGCGCCAGGTCCGGCACCAGTGCATCGTCCTGATTGAGGGTGACCCGTGCCTGCACGCCGTTGGGCAGCAGCGAACGCTCGGTCTCCTCGGTCACCAGCGCAGCCGCGGACACCGTCACCAGGCGCGGGAAGCCCTGGGTCAGGACCGCGAAGAACGGCGCCTTGGGGTCGCCGCCCAGCGCCTTCAGCACGATCACCTTGCTGCCGAGGCCGCCCTTCTCCTCCGCGATCCCGGCCAGGCGCGAAAACGCCACCAGCGGCAGCTGCCAGCCACGCCAGCGGATGCGTCCGAGCAGCCAGGCAGGCGCGCCCGCGATTGGTTCCGGATCGGCGAACGACAGCACCTCGGCGATGGTCGCGTTGGGCAACAGCAGGCGCGAACCCGCGATCTGGATCAGCACGCCTCGGATATCGGCCTGGACGGCCATGGTCTTGCTCATCGCTCGCTCCTCAAGGGTTGCCAGCGCGCGGCCAGGCGGTTGGCGAGATCGGCCGGCGGGGCCGCGGCCGCGCCGGCGGCCGCCAACGCAGCAGGCGCCTCGCTGTCGAAGCATTCCTCCAGCGCCTGGGCCGCGACGAACGCACCGGCGTTGCCGGCAGCCAGCACTTCGGCCACCGAGGCCGGATCGCTGCCGCTCAACATCAGTACGGCGCTGTCCGCGGCCGGCAGGCCGGCAAGCACCGGAACCGGGCCGTCGGCGCCGACGAAGGCGGCACCGGTATCCGACTCCGTGGTCATGGCATCGGGGAGGATGTAGACGTGTCCGGGCGCGAGCCTGGCGCCGGCCTGCGCAAGTTCGACCGGGAGTGCGGTGGCGCGCTGCATCTGTCGCACCAGCCGGTCGTGGCGGCCGCCGTCGAGGCGCTGGCGCACCACCACCGCGCGCGGGAAGCCCAGCGGAAGCGCTGACAGGAATTGCCGCACGGCATCGGGGCCGCCGATCCCGGCGAGCACGATCACGCCGCCCCTGCTTTCGGCGACCGCGGTTGCGTGGGCGGCGGCGGGCGGCGCGGGATCCGCGATCGCAGGCGCAGGCGACGCCTGCGCCTGCGGCTCCGGCAAGATCTCTTCCAGGGTCAGGTTCCCGAAGCTCGGTGACGGCGTCGATGCGGCACTGGGCGCCGGTACGACCGGTGCCGGTGCAACGGGTGCCTGCACCGGCGCTGCGGGAACGGCCAGTGGCTCCCATTCGATGCCGTCGGCAAGGTTCGGCTCGCCGGCAGGCTCGACTTCCGGAGCGGCTTCGTCGTCCAGCGCCAGCGCCATTTTCATTTCGTCGGTGAAGCCGCCGAAGTCGATTCCGCCCGTTGCCTGCGCCGACCGTTCGGTCCCGCCGGCCTCGACGCCGAGGTGGGACTCCGGATGGAGTTCCTCCCCCGGCCCTGCGGGCACGGGCACGGGTCGCATCGCCGGTTCCGCATCGGCTTCACCGCCGGGCGGCAGCACGTCGTGGTGGCTACCCAGCTTGGCGGCCAGGTGCCGCACCCAGCGCGCGGCGTCCCACCCTTCGCGCCTGGCTGCGATCGCGACCTCGTCGTAGATCACGATCCTGGCGGGATCCTGCAGGAGATCCTGATAGCGGTCGAGCGCATCCTCGACGCTGGGCTCCAGCGCGACCAGCACCGCCCGCGGCGCCGACGCGGCCACGGTGCCCGCATCGCTGCTGGTGGGGTCGGCGACCAGCACGACCTCCGCGCCGGCTTCGCGCAGCGCCGCCTGCAGGTTGTCGCAGGCGGCGCCGGGTCGCGCGAGCAATGCGACCCGCATCGCCGGTTCAGCCATCGCGCTGCTCCTGCGCCAGCAGCTCGAACACGTTGCGCAGCAGTTCGTGCTCCTGGTACGGCTTGCCCAGGTAGCGGTTGACCCCGAGCTCCATCGCGCGCTGGCGATGTTTCTCGCCGGTACGCGAAGTGATCATGATGATCGGCACGTCGCGCAGGCGCGGGTCCGCCTTCATCTCGGTCGCCAGCTCGTAGCCGTCCATCCGCGGCATCTCGATGTCGAGCAGCATCAGGTCGGGCACGCGCTCGACCATCCGTTCCAGCGCATCGATGCCGTCCTTCGCGGTGCCGACCTCGAAGTTGTGGCGCTCGAGCACGCGGCCGGTGACCTTGCGCATCGTCACCGAGTCGTCGACCACCATCACCAGCGGCACCTTGCGCGCTTCCACCGGGGCGACCGGCGTCACGTCGCGCGGCGCGGCAGCCTGGCGACGCACCAGCGGCGCGATGTCCAGGATCACCACCACGCTGCCGTCGCCCATGATGGTGGCGCCGAAGATGCCGGGCAGCGAGGCCACCTGCGGCCCCACCGGCTTGACCACGATTTCGCGGTTGCCCATCACCTGGTCGATGCACACGGCGGCGCGCAGGTCGCCGGAACGGATCAGCAGCAGCGGCATCTGCAGCTGGCCTTCGGCCTTGGCCGCGCCATGCCCGAGCAACAGGCCCAGGTCGTGCAGCGTGTATTCCTCGCCGCCGTAGCTGTAGCCCGCGCCTTCCTTCTCCATGTCCTCGCGCGAGATGCGGCCGACGCCGCGCACCGAGGCGATCGGTACCGCGAAGCTGGTCTCGCCGATGCGCACGAACACCGCCTGGGTGACCGCCAGCGTCTGCGGCAGGTGCAGGGTGAAGGTGGTGCCTTCGCCGCCCCTGGTGCGGATGTCGAAGGTGCCGCCCAGCTGGCGCACCTCGCTTGCGACCACGTCCATGCCGACACCGCGGCCGGCGAGGCGGCTGACTTCGTCCACCGTGGAGAAGCCCGGCTCGAAGATCATCGCGTCCAGCGCGCTGTCGCTGAGCACCGTGCCCGGCTGCACCAGCCCGCGCTGCTCGGCGCGCTTGCGGATCGCCTTGCGGTTGAGGCCGGCGCCGTCGTCGCCGACTTCCAGCACCACTTCCGAACCTTCGCGGCGGACCGCGATGCGGACCGTGCCCTCTTCGTCCTTCTTCGCCTTGCGGCGATCTTCCGGCGACTCCAGGCCGTGGGCGACGGCATTGCGCAGCATGTGTTCCAGCGGCGCGGTCATGCGCTCAAGCACGTTGCGGTCGAGTTCGCCCTGGGCGCCTTCCAGCTTCAGCTGGACCTGCTTGCCGGTGTCGGTGGCGGCCTGGCGCAGTACCCGGCGCAGGCGCGGCACCAGTGCGTCGAACGGCACCATGCGCGTGCGCATCAGGCCTTCCTGCAGGTCCGAGCTCACCCGCGACTGCTGCAGCAGCAGGGTCTCGTAGTGGCGGACCTGGTCGTCCATCGACTGCTGCAGGCTGCTCAGGTCGGCCGCGGACTCGGCCAGCGCGCGCGACAGCTGCTGCAGGGTGGAGAAGCGATCGAGCTCGAGCGGGTCGAAGGTCTGGTCGCCGGTGTCGTGCTCGCGCTGGTAGCGGGCGATGATCTGCGCTTCGGTCTCGCTGTCGAGGCGGCGCAGCTGGTCGCGCAGGCGGGCGTTGGTCTGCTCCATTTCGCCCATCGAGGTGCGGAACCCGCCCAGTTGCTGCTCCAGGCGGGCGCGGTAGATCGCGACCTCGCCGGCGTAATTGACCAGCCGGTCGAGCAGGTCGGCGCGGATGCGCACCTGCTCCTGCGGCGCGCGCACGCTGGCATCGTCGTCGTCGTGGCCGGCGTCGCCGATCGGCGCGGACAGCGGCTTGAGGTCCACCTTCGGCGCGGGAACCGCAACCGTGGCGGGTCGCGGGGCGGCGTCTTGCGGTGCCAGGGTCTCGCCGCGCGAACGTGCGTCGAACTCGGCGATCAGGCGTTCCGGCAGGCCGATCGCGCGGCGTGCGCCGACCCGGGTGATCATCGCATGCAGGCGGTCGAGGCCGCGCTCCAGCAACGGGACGGCATCGCGTCCGAGTTCGACCCGCTGGTCCACCACCGCTTCCAGGAGCGATTCCATGGCATGGCCGAGTTCGCCCACGGCCATGACGCCTGCCATGCGCGCGCCGCCCTTGAGCGTGTGCAGGTCGCGCTGCAGGCCGATCAGCGAGTCGCCCTCGCCCGGTGCGGCATGCAGTTGCGCCAGCAGCGCGTCGGAATGGTCGAGCAGGTCGACGCTTTCCTCGACGAAGATGTCGATGAGTTCGGGGTCGAGGCCGGTGAGGTCGAGCGGTGCGTCCGGATCCTCCACGCTGTCGTCGACGAACGACGGGGCAGGGTGTTCCGGCGACGGCGATTGCTGCATCGCGGGCGCTTCGGCGGGCGCCTCGACCGGTTCTTCGACAGGCGTCTCGATGGCGGCGGCCTCGGCAGCGGCGGCCTGCTCGCGTGCAAGGCGTTCCTGTTCCGCGTATTCGGCTTCGAGGCGCGCATATTCGGCGGCTTCGTCCGCGGCGGCACGTTCGGCTTCGAGGCGTTCGGCTTCGAGACGTTCGGCTTCGAGGCGTTCGGCTTCGAGGCGTTCGGCTTCGGTACGTTGCGCCGCCAGGTGTTCGGCCTCGAGGCGTTCGGCGTCGCGCCGCTCTGCCTCGAGGATCTGCGCTTCCAGTTCGGCAACGCCGGCATCGGCCGGTGCCGGCGCTTCCAGCGAGGCGTCATCCAGGCTCGCGGCCAGGTCGCCGAAGGCACTGAAGTCGATCGCCGCCAGTTCCCGCGCCAGCGCATCGCCATCGTCGACCGGCCCCTGCGGTTCGACTTCCGCTTCGGGTTCGGCTTCCGGCTCGTGTTCCAGCGTCACGCCCATTGCAGCGTATTCGTCCGCCGGGGCGATCTCGGGCAGGCTGTCGCGCAGCGCGACGAGGCGCGCGGCCAGCGCGTCGCAATTCGGCACGCGCGGCGACGGCGCATGCAGGGCGGCCACGGTGCCGCGCACGGCGTCGGCCAGCTGCGCCAACGCCGAGACGCCTTCCGGCGTGGCCAGGGCATGCGCGGCAACCATGCGCTTGACGTAGGCCTCGGCCGGCGTCATCGCATCGGTGATGGCCGGGACTTCGGTCATCGCGAAGGCACCGTTCATGGTGTGGATGGCGCGCAGCAGGCCGTCGTCGCCCAACGAGGGCGCGGCGCGCGCAGCCAGCAGCCACTGGTCGACGGTGGCGAGGTGGCCGCTGATCTCGACGTCGAGGATCTCGAGCAGCACCTGGTCGACATTCGCCGGGGTGCCCGCGTCCTCCGCCGCCGGCACGTCCACCACGGTGTCCTCCAAGGCGGGCGGCGGCGCGGGTTCTGCCTCCGGCACCTGCTCCGTAACGGGTTCGGGCAACACGGGTTCCGGCGTGCCTGCGGCAGCGTGGTAGAACGCCTCCTCACCGGCGGCGACGCGATCGGCCACGGCCTGGATGGCTCCGAGATCGGCGGCGATGGCGCCATCGCCGCGCAGTGCGGACAACAGCTGCGGCAATGTGGTGCAGGTCTGGTCGACCAGCGCCAACACCGCCGGACTCGCCGGACGCGACCCGTCGAGCACGCGGTTGAGCATGTTCTCGGTCTTCCACGCGAACTCGCCGAGCGTGCGCGCACCGACCAGGCGACCACTGCCCTTCAGGGTATGGAACACACGGCGGATCGGGCGCAGCCGTTCGAGATCGTCCGGCGCCTCGCGCCACTCGGGCAGCTGGCCGCGCAGGTTGGCGATCTCCTCTTCGAATTCCTCGAGGAAGATCTCGCGGATCTCGTCGTCGATCTCGTCGCCGGTGACTTCGAAGCCGCCGGCGCTGCCGGTGCCGACCGGTGCCGGCGCATGCGCCGGGACAACAGGCGCTGCCGGTGCAGGTGGCGGCATCGGGGGCGACGGCGCGAGCGTGCCGGCCGGTGCAGGCATGTCGCCAGCCGTCGGTTCCAGCGACATCGGCTCCATCGCCATCGGTTCCGGCGCGGTGGCTTCCGCCCCGGGTGCCTGCGGCTCGACGCCGGTCGCCACGGGCAACGGTTCGGCCGCCGGGATCGGCCAGTAGCCGAGTGCCTCCAGGCTGTTGCGTGCGATGTCGAGGATGTCGTCGCGGTTGCCGCGCTGCTCGCGCAACGCCTCCAGGTAATACTCCAGGCTCGCCAGCGCGTCGGCGAGCGTGTCGAGCTGGCGTCCGCTGGGGACGCGATGGCGCCCGATCAGCTCGCGCTCGGTGTAGGCACGCACGCCGGCCAGGTACTGTGCGGGCTGCGGCAGGTCGAGCATCTGCAGTGCGCCGGCGACCTCGCCCAGCAGGCGCGGCACTTCGACCAGTTCGCCGTGCTCCCAACCGGTCTCGACGAAGGCGACGAAGGCCTGGCGGGCATCGGCGAAGTTGGCGATGGCCTCGCGCGCCAGCACCTCGGTCACCTTGCGCGACTCGCTTGCGAGCAGGTCGTCGGTGCCCTCGGCGCCGGGGCCGCCCAGGCGGGCGACCTGTTCGTCCAGCGATGCATCCACGTACAGCAGCGCCGCGGCGATCTCCAGCAGCGCGCTTTCGTCGGCCTCGCGACTGCCGGCGAGGATCGCCTGCAGCGCGTCGCGCTGCTGCGTCACCAGCTTGCGCGCGCCATCCAGGCCGAGCATCCCGAGGGTGTCGGCGATGGTGCCCAGTGCGCCGGCCTGCGGCTGCAGCCCGGCCATGTCGGCCTGGCCGCTGCGCAGATGCAGGTCGAGCGCATCCTTGACCCGCAACAGGTCTTCCTTGATCGCGGTCGACACGGTGTCGAGCAGCGCGCGGTTGTGGCCGCTCAGGCTGCCCTGGGCATGCGCGAGCTCGGATTCGCTCGCCTGCAGGTCGAGGTCGAAGGTGTCGCGCAGGCTGCGCAGTGCGGGATGGTCGGCGCTGTTGCGCGCGACCTGGTAGAGCAGACGGCGCGCTGGCTCGAGCGCGGCATCGGCGCGTGCCGGAACCCCCGCGGCAGCGCCGGACCCGCGGCGTGCCTCGTCCGCGACCGCGGCGAAGGCCGCGCGCAATGCCTCGTCCGGCTGCAATGCGCCGTCGCGCAGGGCCGCCGCCACCGAGGACGCCACCCAGAACATGCGTCGCGCGCCCTCATCGTTGCCGGCGCCGGCAAGCAGGCCCTCGATCGCGGTCGCGAGCGCAGCAGGCTGCGCCGGCCACGCCACCAGCGCGGCCTCCATCTGCGCCAGCAAAGGCGTGGCATCGCCCGCCTGCGGCACACCGGCGCCGAAGGCATCCGGCAACGGCCGCTGCATGCCGGGCGAGAACAGCACGCTCTCGTCCAGTGCCGGCTCGCTACGCGCCGCGCGCAGGTCGTTCAACAGCGGCAGCAGCAACACCGGGATGTCCTTGTGCCCGCCCTGCAGGCGTTCGAGGTAGTCCGGCAACAACACGACGCCGCGCATCAACGTGGCGCAGGCATCCTCGCGGGCGGGCACGCCGCCGTCGCGCAGCGCTTCGGCGAGTCGTTCCATTTCCTCGGCGACCTTCGCCGGGGCATACAGCTCGACCATGCGCAGGGTGCCCTGCACTTCGTGGAACCGGTTCGCGCACACGCCCATACGGGCGGTGTCGGCAAGGTTCTCGGCGAACCCCTCGATCTCGATCCGCGCCTTGCGCAGGGTCTCGTCCAGCTCCGGCTTGATCCAGCCGAGCGTGGTGTAGTCGATCGCGTCGCGCAGCGCAGTCGTCATCGTGCGGCTCTGTCCGGTCCCGACCGACTCAGGCCGGCAGCTTGAAGTCGGCGACCGAACGGCGCAGGTCGGCGGCGAGCTGGGCCAGGTTTCCGATCGACTGCGCCGTCTGGCTGGCGCCCTGCGAGGTCTGCGCGGTGATCGACTGGATCGTGTTCATCGCCTGGGTGATGTTCGACGCCGCGGCGGTCTGCTGCTGCGCCGCGCTGGAAATGCCCTGGATGAGGTCGGCGAGGTTGGTCGACACGTTTTCGATCTCGCCCAGCGCGGTACCCGCGTCCTCGGCCAGTCGCGCACCGGCGACCACTTCCGAGGTCGTCTGCTCCATCGAGCTGACCGCCTCGTTGGTATCCGCCTGAATCGTCTGCACCAGCGACTCGATTCGCTTGGTCGCGTTGGACGAACGTTCCGCGAGTCGCTGCACTTCGTCCGCCACCACCGCGAACCCGCGGCCCGCCTCGCCGGCCGAGGCCGCCTGGATGGCCGCGTTCAGCGCCAGGATGTTGGTCTGCTCGGAAATGTCGTTGATCAGTTCGACGATCGAGCCGATTTCCTGCGAGGACTCGCCGAGGCGCTTGATGCGCTTCGAGGTTTCCTGGATCTGGTCGCGGATGTTGTCCATGCCGCGGATCGTCTGCCGCACCACGCCGGCACCGCTGGTCGCGATCTGCACCGAGCGCTGCGCCACCTCGGCCGACTCGGCGGAGTTCTTCGACACCTGGTTGATGCTGGCCGCGATCTCGTTGATCCGGTCGGAAGCCGAGTTGATCTCGGACGCCTGGTGCTCGGCGGCCTCGGCCAGGTGCATGGCGGTGGCCTGCGTTTCCTGCGCGCTCGACGCTACCTGCACCGAGGTGTCGGTGATCGTCTGCACCAGGCTGCGCAGCTGCTCGACCGCGAAATTGATCGAGTCCGCGATCGCGCCGGTCATGTCCTCGGTCACGGTCGCCTTCACGGTGAGGTCGCCTTCCGCGAGCGAGCCCATCTCGTCCAGCAGGCGCATGATCGCCTCCTGGTTGCGGTTGTTGAGTTCCATCGTGGTTTCGTAGCGCTTGCGCTGGGCGCGGCTCAGGGCGATGAGCAGGCCGACGATGGAGAACAGGGTCAGGACGCCGGACACGATGCTGACCCAGACGCCGCCGATGATGCTGGTGTCCTTGAGCGAACCGAACGCGGTCAGCGCACCGAACAGGTTTTCGCTGTCGGACAGCAGCTGGTCGGAGCCACCGGCGATCGCGGTCGCCGCGCTCTGCGCACGGAACAGGTTCTGCGAGGTGCCCAGGATCGCGTCGAGGTCGGTCTTCATCGCGGTCCACAGGGTGTTGGCCTGGTTGAGCGAGGCCACTGCCGCGGGTGCGGTCACCTTCTGCGCCTCGCCACCGCCGCCCTCGTGCAGGCCCTTCAGCACCTGCCCGAACACGCCGGCGTCGCGCGCCAGCGCGTCGCCGGCGATCTGCGCGCCGGTGCCGCCTGCCTGGATCTCCGCGACGCGGCGGGCCATGGTCGCCGCGAGGATGCCCTCGCGCACTGCCAGGTAGACCTGCGACGAGGCCGAACCGCTGGCCAGCATCGCGCGCACCACTTCGTCCATCTGCGCCTGCAGCTGCGGCACGCGTTGCACGAAGCTGTTGGCGTTGCCGGCGAGGCCGAGCACCGCGCGCTCGGAATCGATCACCTGCTGCGCGTTCCTGTCCAGCGGCAGCCAGGTGTTGGTGACGGTGGCGATCGGCGCGGACACGCCCGGGGCCTGGCCGTATTTCTGGTTGAGCGACTGGATGTCGCTGTTGATCTGCTGCCGGGTCGTCTTGAAGGCGGCGAACGAGTCGGCATCGCCGCCGACCGCCTCGCGGCCCTGGTTGGCGAGCCGCTGCGAGTTCACCTGCAGGTTCGAGGCCGAACCGCTGGCTCCGCTGAGGCGCTGGGCCTTGGTGATCGAGTAGCCGGTGTTGGCACCGAAGACGATCAGCGACAGGACCAGCAGGACCAGCCAGAAGTTGGTGCCGACGTTGCGGCCCTTGGCGGTGGTGTCGTTCATCACGGTACTCATGGTTCGACCTCGATCTTCGGTTGCGATGCGCGGCGGTCAGGCCGCGGCTTGTCGGAATTCGGGGGTGCGGGCCAGCTTCTGCAGGCTGAAGATGCCCCAGGTGTCGTCGCCGAGCCGGTATCCGCGCTCGACGAAGTGGGTGTAGCGGCCGCTGGTGAAGTCGTGTTCCCGCAGGCTGTCGGCCGGCAGTTGCTGCTCGTCCACGAAGCTGCGCTGGCCGAACAGTTCGTCGATGGTGACCGCGACGTCGCCGCCGGGCTGGCGCACGATCAGCACGCGCTGGCCCTCGTGCAGCACCGTGCGCTCGCCGTCGAGGAACTGCTTGAGGTCGACGATCGGCAGCAGGTTGCCGCGCACGTTGGCGACGCCGAGCATCCAGGGCTGTGCGCCCGGCACCGGCGTGACCTGCGGCATCGGGATGATCTCGACCACTTCCTCGAAGCCCGCCGCCAGGCGCCTGGCGCCGACCCGGAAGCCGACGCCGCGCCACAGACCGGGCGCGTCGAGCTGCTCGGGCAGGCCGGCAACGTGCGCCAGGCTGCGCTGCTCGTAGTCGGCGAGGATCTCGAACGGGCCGTGCGCCTTGCTCATTTCAGGCACCGACCAGCTCGTTGATGCGGGCGACGAGGGCACCCTCGTCCGGCGGCTTGACGATGTAGTCCTTCGCGCCCTGGCGCAGGCCCCAGGCACGATCCGCGTCCATGCCCTTGGTGCTGACGATCAGCACCGGGATGGCCTTGGTGGCGCCGTCGCGCGACAGCGCACGGGTGGCCTGGAAACCGTTCATTCCCGGCAACACCACGTCCATCAGCACCAGGTCCGGCAGCTCGCGCTTGCAGACTTCGATGCCGTCCTCGGCGCTGCCCGAAGTCAGCACCTGGTGGCCGTTGCGTTCGAGCAATTGGGTCAGGACCGCCACGTCGGTGGGCGAGTCTTCTATCAGCAGGATGCGTGCCATGTTGTTGCCCTACCCCCCGGTCAGGCGTTGACGTGCTTGCGGATGGCGTCGAGGAGTTCCTCGCGCGTGAATGGCTTGGTGACGTACTGCTCGGAGCCGACGATGCGGCCGCGCGCCTTGTCGAACAGCCCGTCCTTGGACGAGAGCATGATCACCGGCACCGACTTGAACAGCTGGTTGTTCTTGATCAGGGCACAGGTCTGGTAGCCGTCCAGGCGCGGCATCATGATGTCGACGAAGATGATCTGCGGTTGCTGGTCGGCGATCTTGGCCAGGGCCTCGAAGCCGTCGGTGGCGGTGACCACGTCGGCGCCCTCGCGCTTGAGCAGCGTCTCGGCGGTACGCCGGATCGTCTTGGAATCGTCGATCACCATCACTCGGAGGCCATCAAGGCTCCCGGTGCGGCTGTCGTCTGGCGTCATCTAAACTCCCCTGGCGCGGTGCTCTTGATTGCCGGCGCCGCTGCGAAACACCTATATCCCAGCCTGCGGCTGCAGTGTCAAGTTTTCGTTGTCCGGGATCACCGCCTGAACACGTTGCCCCGGCCGCGGACCGCGCCGGGCGCCTGCTACCATGCATTCCCCACGCCGCGGACCAGCCGCATGGTGCTCGACATCGTCGTCGTGATGGATCCCATCGGGGCCATCCGGATTGCCAAGGATTCCACCTTCGCGATGCTGCTCGAGGCGCAGCGGCGCGGCCATCGGCTGCACTACGTGCGCCCCGGCGGACTCAGCCTGCGCGATGGCGCGGCGATCGCGGATTGCCAGCCGCTCGCGGTCCGCGACGACCCCGCCGGCTGGTTCGAACTGGGAACTGCGTCACATCGCGCACTGGGCCGGGGCGATGCCGTGCTGGTGCGCACCGATCCGCCGGTGGACAGCGAATACATCCACGATACCCAGATCCTGGGCATCGCCCAGGCCGCCGGCGCCATGGTGGTCAACGATCCCCGAGGCCTGCGCGACTACAACGAGAAGCTGGCGGCCCTGCTGTTCCCGCAGTGCTGTCCCCCGACCCTGGTGAGCCGCGACGCCGCCGCACTCAAGGCCTTCGTCGCCACCCATGGCGACGCGGTGCTGAAGCCGCTGGACGGCATGGGGGGGCGTTCCATCTTCCGTGTCCGCGCCGGCGAATCCAACCAGAACGTGATCCTGGAGACCCTGGTCCAGGGCGGCCGCAGCCTGGCGATGGCCCAGCGCTACCTGCCGGAGATCTCGGACGGCGACAAGCGGATCCTGCTGGTCGACGGCGAACCGGTCGATTACTGCCTGGCGCGGATCCCGCAGGGCGACGAGTTCCGCGGCAACCTGGCCGCCGGCGGCCGCGGCGAGGGACGCCCGCTGAGCGACCGCGACCGCTGGATCGCGGCCCAGGTGGGCCCGGAAATGAAGCGCCGCGGCATGCTGTTCGTCGGCCTGGACGTGATCGGCGACTACCTGACCGAGGTCAACGTCACCAGCCCGACCTGCATCCGCGAGCTGGACCGGCAGTTCGGGCTCAACATCGCCGGCCTGCTGTTCGACGCCATCGAGGCGAGGCACGCAGCGGGAGCGCACGCCATGGGAGAGCCGGCCCGGGCATGAACGCCACCGCCGTCGCCCCCCCGCGCATCGGCGACCGCGAGCGCCTGAGCGCGACCCTGGTGTTGTCGCTGTTGCTGCACGGCCTGCTGATCCTCGGGGTCGGCTTCGCCCTGGAGTCGGCGGCGCCGGTGATGCCGACCCTGGACGTGATCCTGTCCCAGACCCGCACCGCGCTGACCCCCAGGCAGGCCGACTTCCTCGCCCAGGCCAACAACCAGGGCGGCGGCGAGGACGACAAGGCCAGCCGCCCGCGCGACAGCCAGACCGGCGACACCCCCAAGCCGGAGCCCGGGCTGGCGCCGCGCGAGCTGCGGGCCCAGGCGCCCGCGCCGGCGCCGCCGCCGCAGGCGCGGATCGTCACCAGCAGCAGCGGCAAGGCGCGGGTGCCGGTGCCGGAGAAGACCCCCGACGCCGTGGCCACCCCGCTGCCGCGCGGCGAGCGCCAGGTGGTCGAGGACATCGCCATGGCCCGGCTGGCGGCCGAGATCAACGCCAGCACCCGGCTTTACGCCCGTCGGCCTTCACGCAAGTTCGTCTCCGCCAGCACCCGCGAATACGCCTGGGCGGCCTACCTGCGTGAATGGGTCGATCGGGTGGAACGGGTCGGCAACCTCAATTATCCGGACGCGGCGCGCCGGCGCCGGCTCGGCGGCACGGTCGTGATCAACGTCGGCATCCGCCGCGACGGCAGCATCGAGGACGCGCAGATCGTGCGCTCCAGCAAGGTGCCGATGCTGGATGCGGCCGCACTGCGGATCGCGCGGCTGGCCGAACCCTACCCGCCGCTGCCGCCGACCGACGAGGATCCGGACATCCTCAACGTGGTGCGCACCTGGCAGTTCATGCCGGGCGGCACGATGTCGGACGATACGAACTCCGACGACACGCCGCCGGACGGCATGGCAGCCGACCGGTAACATCGACCGCATGATCCTGCTCGCGTTCGAAACTTCGACCGAAGCCTGTTCCGTGGCCCTGTGGCAGGACGGCGAATTGCGCGAGCGCTTCGGCATCGCGCCGCGGCAGCATGCCGAGCTGGCGCTGCCCTGGGCCCAGGCACTGCTGGCGGAAGCGGGCATCGCGAAGTCGCGGATCGATGCGATCGCGGTCGGCCGCGGGCCGGGCGCCTTCACCGGCGTGCGCCTGGGCGTGGCACTGGCGCAGGGCATCGCACTGGCGCTGGATCGCCCGGTGGTGGCGGTATCCACGCTGGCCGCATTGGCGTTTCCGGTTGCGGGCGAGCGCATCCTCGCCGCGATCGATGCGCGCATGGGCGAGGTCTATCTCGGCGCGTTCGCACGCGAGGGCGATGGACTCCGCGCGTTGCAGGCGGAGGCCGTGGGCAGACCGGACGCCATCGCACTTCCGGAAGGCGACGGCTGGCAGGGCACCGGCACCGGCTTCGCGGCGGTCGATGGCATGTTGCGTGCACGCCTGGGCACGCGGCTCGCGCACGTGGACGCGACCGCGTTGCCGCACGCCGCGGATGTCGCACGGCTGGCGGCGCCGATGTTCGCGCGCGGCGAAGCGCTCGCGCCCGAACGGGTGGAGCCCGCCTACCTGCGCGACAACGTCGCGCTGACGCTGGCGGAACAGTTGTCGGCGAAGAAGGCGGCGACATCGGCAACGTCGTGCGTCAGCGGGAACGGCGGCAAGGATTCCAGGAACACGCGACCGTAGCTCTTGCCGACCAGGCGCGGATCGCACAGCACCAGCACGCCGCGATCCGATTCGGTGCGGATCAGGCGACCGACGCCCTGCTTGAGCGCGATCACCGCCTGCGGCAGCTGTTCGTCGCGGAACGGATTGCCGCCGGAGCGCCGCACTGCCTGCAACCGCGCCTCGAACACCGGATCGTCCGGCGCCGCGAACGGCAGCTTGTCGATCACCACTACGCTGAGTGCATCGCCGGCCACGTCCACGCCCTCGCGGAAGCTGGCCGCGCCCAGCAGCACGCCGTTGCCGGACTCGCGGAAGCGCTGCAGCAACTGCGCGCGCGGCATGTCGCCCTGCACCAGCAGCGGCCACGGTCCGCCACGCAATGCGTCGGCCGCCTCGCGCAAGGCGCGATGCGAGGCGAACAGCACGAATGCGCGCCCGCCGGAAGCCTCGAGGACCGGCCTCAACGCCTGTACCAGTGCGCTGGTGTAGTCGCGCGACATCGGTTCGGGCAGGCCCGGCGGCAGGTAGCACAGTGCCTGGGTATTCCAGTCGAACGGGCTCGGCTCCAGCAACGTCTCCGGCTGGTCGAGGCCGAGCCGGGTGGCGATGTGCTGGAAGCCGCCGGACACCGACAGCGTCGCCGAGGTGAACACCCACGCAGCGCGCGACTTCTCGCGATGCTCGCGCAGCGGTCCCGAGACGTCCAGCGGCGTGCGCTGCAGGCGGAATCCGCGTGCAGTCAGCTCGTACCAGAGCACGTCGTCGTCGCCTGGTCCGGTCACGCCGGCACCATCACCGGTCCAGCGGGCGAGCCGCCCCGTCAAGTCGATGGCGCGCGCATGGCAGGCGTCGAAACCGGGCGAAGCCTCGCGCAGCGGCGTCAGCGCTTCGGCCAGTTGCGCCAGTGCCAGCGCCAGCGCCTCGAAACCCTCCGCGACCGCGTCGTCCTCCAGCGCGCGCGCACGGGTCGCGCGCGCCGGCAAGGTGTCCATCACTGCGCGCAACGCGCGGGTGGCGTGTTCGAGCCGTTGCGCGTGAGGCTGCACCGTCGCCAGTGCACCGGCGACATCCTTGCATTCGCGCAACGCATCGCGCGCGAGTTCCACCAGCGGGCGCGCACCGATGCCTTCGCCGAAGAACTGCGCGGCCAGCTCCGGCAACTGGTGCGCCTCGTCGACCACGAACGCCTGCGCGCCCGGCAGGATCTCGCCGAAACCTTCCTGCTTCAAGGCCAGGTCGGCCAGCAGCAGGTGGTGGTTGACCACCACCAGGTCGGCCGCCTGCGCACGCTGGCGCGCCTGCACCACGAAGCAGTCGTTCCAGAACGGACAATCGCCCCCCAGGCAGTTGTCGGTGGTGCTGGTCACCAGCGGCAGCAGCGGCGAGTCCTCGGGCAGGCCCTCCAGCTCGGCCATGTCGCCCATGCGGGTGCGCCCGGACCAGGCGACGATGCGCTGGAACTGCGCGACCTGGGCGCGATCGCCGAACTTCGCCTCGCCCTTGGCCTGTTCGACGCGATAGCGGCAGAGGTAGTTGGCGCGGCCCTTGAGCAACGCCGTCTTGAGGCCGATGCCGAGCGCATCGCGCACCCGCGGCAGGTCGCGGTGGTAGAGCTGGTCCTGCAATGCACGGGTGCCGGTGGAGACGATGGTCTTGAGCCCGGACAGCAGCGCGGGCACCAGGTAGGCGTAGGTCTTGCCGGTTCCGGTACCTGCCTCGGCAAGCAGGCTGGCACGCGACTCGAACGCTTGCGCCACCGCTTCGGCCAGGCGCTGCTGTGCGGGCCGCGGCACGAATGCGGGAATCGCCCCGGCCAGCACGCCGCCTTCCGCGAGCGCGGCGCGGCTGGACTCCGACAGCACCGACATCAGTAGCGCGCGGGGCCGGCGACGGTGCAGGCCTCGCGTTGCAGCTGCGCCGAGCCGGCGCCCACCGCGTCGCCCGCGGCCAACCGCAGCTGGCGCAAGGTCTCCTGGTGGCGGCGGCAGAGCGGGCCAACCCTGGCGCCGAGTTCCCAGCCGCGCTGTGCGAGCTGCGCGGCCCTGGCGAAGTCGTGCGACAGCAATGCGGCCTCGGCGCGTTCCTGCAGCAACGCCGGATCGTCCGGTACCAGTCGCAACGCATGTTCGAGCGCGGCCACGGCCTCGGGATAGCGCCGCTGCCGCTCCAGCCGCTGCGCCTGCTCGCGCAGGTCCTCGACCATCGGGTCGCGCAGCGGCTGCACCGCCAGCTCCACGCCAGCATGGCCCGCGGCCGCGCGGATCGCCGCGACCATCGCCTCGGGCGTGGTCGACGGGGTCGCCGTCACCGGCGTTGGCGGAGTTGCGCAAGCGCCCAGCGCCAGGGCCGCGAACATCGCTGCGAGCAATGGCGCCTGCATGCGAAACATCACTGACCCTCCGGAACCGGCGCTGGCGCTGGCGCTGGCGCGGGCGCCGGTGGCGGCGGTGATTCCCGCTTGGCCGGATCGTCGCGGTCGCCCCAGCCGAACCAGCTGCGCCAGCCGCCCTCCTGCTCTTCCTGCTGCTGGTAGTACGGATCGGGGTTGGCGTAGACGCAGGGCTGGTACGCGGGCGCGAAGCCGGCGACGAAAGCGAAACGGCGCGCGTCCGGGCAACCGGCGTCGGTGCTGTGCGAACCCTGCACCCATTGCCAGTCCAGGCCCTTGTCCGAAACCTGCAACGGAGCGCTCGGCAGCCGCGCGAAGATCGAGGACCACACCCGCATCGCACCGGTGGCGCCGTACAGGCCGGTCGGCTGGTTCTGGTCGTTGCCGACCCAGATCACGGCGAGGTGGTCGCCGGTCCAGCCGGCGAACCAGCTGTCGCGACTGTCGTTGCTGGTGCCGGTCTTGCCGGCGGCGTTGAGCCGGCCGAGGCCGTCGGCGACCAGTTGCCGGCCAGTGCCGGCGGAGACTGCCTGCTGCAGCGCGATCGTCACCAGCCGCGCGGCGATCGCGTCGCCTTCCTGCGCCGGTGCCGGCGCCTTGTCGTAGCGGTTGACGACCTTGCCGTCGCGGTCGACCACGCCGCGCACCGCATGCAGCGGCTGGACTTCGCCGTCGGAAGCCAGGAACTGGTACAGCTGGGCCATCGCGTATGGACTCTCGTCCATCGCACCCAGGATCAGCGACGGGTTGGGCACCGCCTGGACACCGGACAGCGTGCGCACCAGGTCGGCGATGCGTTCCGGGCCGACCTGCATGCCGACGCGCACCGTGGCCTGGTTCCAGGAATGCGCGAGTGCATCGATCATCCGTACCGTGCCGTGGCTGCGGCCATCGGAATTTCCGGGACTCCAGCGCTTGCCGGTATCGAGGGTGACGGTGACCGGACTGTCGTCGACGAAACTCGACAGCGACCACTTGCCCGGCTGCGCCAGCGCCAGCAGGTAGACGAACGGCTTGATGATCGAGCCGACCGGACGCTGCGCCTCGACCGCGCGGTTGAACCCGTGGCGGGTGACATCGCGGCCACCGACCACCGCGCGCACCTCGCCTTCGTGCACGTCGGTGATCACCAGCCCGGCCTGCAGCGGCGGGCGCTTCTTCGAGTCGAGCGACTTCAGCGTCCTGGTCACCGCGCCCTCGGCATAGGCCTGTGCGGACGGCGACATGCCGGTCATCACCGCGAGCCCGGCGCCCTGCAGCGCGTCCTCGGGATAGTCGCGCGCGAGCTGCCGGCGCACCAGGTCGACATAGGCCGGGAAGCGGTTGGCCGAAGTGCTGCCGGGGGCGCTGGTGATGCCCAGCGGCGCAGCCTTGGCGCGCGCCAGCTCGTCGTCGGTGATCAGGCCGGTTTCATGGAATTTCGCCAGCGCGAAGTCGCGGCGCGCGCGCGCGCGATCCGGATGCTTGCGCGGGTCGTACCAGGAGGGGCCGTTGATGATCCCCACCAGCAGCGCGACCTGCGCGGTGCTGAGGTCGCGCAGGTCGCGGCCGAACCAGTACTCGGCGCCGGCCGCGACCCCGCGGATCTCCTGCGAGCCGCGCTGGCCCAGGTAGACCTGGTTCAGGTAGGTCTCGAGGATGGTGCTCTTGTCGTAGCGCGCCTCGAGCAGCAGCGCATAGATGATCTCGTTGAACTTGCGGCTAAGCTTGCGCTCGTTGCCGATCCCGAGCAGGCCGCTGCGCGCGAGCTGCTGGGTCAGGGTGCTGGCGCCCTGCACGGTCTCGCCGCCCGAGCTCACGGTGACGAACAGCGCCCGCAACATGCCGCTGAGGTCGATGCCGTGGTGGTGGGCGAAGTCGCGGTCCTCGACCGCCTGCAGTCCGGTCACCAGCAGTTCCGGCACGTCCTTCAGCTCGACCAGGCGGCGCTCTTCCTGCTTCTGGCCGTAAAGCGTGGCGATCCGCGCGGGGTCGAGCCTGGCGGCGCGGATCGACTGCCTGCGTGCCATGTCGCGCAGGCTGGCGACCCGGCCACCGGACAATCCGACCTCGATCCGGCTCGGGCCGATGGTGCCGGTCACGTCCTGGAAGCCGCGGCTGGCGATGCGCCAGCGGCCGCCGTCGTGGCTGTAGGTGCCGGGGCGCACGCCGGCGCCGTCGTCCTGGTAGGACGCGGCGGCGAGTTCGGTCTTGAGCGTGGCCGCATCCATCGCCAGCCCCGGCGCGAGCTGCAGGGGCCGCGCATAGACCCGGGTGGGCAGTTGCCAGCGCAGCTCGCCGAAGCGCTCGCTGACCTGGTGGTTCAGGTACAGGGTGTAGGGAATCATGAAGCCCAGGCCGAGGCCGATCGCGGCCAGGCCCCAGGTCAGCAGGCGGCGGCGCCAGTCGCGACCGCTGCCGGCATCCCCGTCGTCATGATCGTAGCTGTCGTCGTCGTTTTCGATGCGCGGCATGGATGGCTTCCGGCCCGCACGCCGGGCGCGCGGATGCGACAATGGCCCGGCATGCCGGGAATGCGTCGAGTCTAGCGCAGCCGGTTGCGCCGTCCCTTGCACTGTCCCTTCCAGTCAGCCGGAGTTACGCGGTTTGTTGGCAGAAGTCCGGTTCCTGATCGAACGCGCGCTCGGCCTCGCGCGCCGCGGCGCGGCCAGCCTGCGCAGCCGCGGCTGGCGCGCGAGCCTGGACCGGCTGCAGTTGCAGCTGCGGCCCGCCGTGGCACCGGCCACCACTCCCTATCGCCCGGCGGACGCCCCATTTGCGCCGTTCACGGTGCCTGCGGCGCCGGCGCCGCAGGCCAGCATCGTCATCCCCGTGTATGGGCAAATGGCGCACACCCTGGCCTGCCTGCGCGCGCTGGCCGCGCATCCACCGCGGGTGCCGATCGAGATCATCGTCGTGGACGACGGTTCGCCGGATGCCACCGCGGCCACGCTGCCGCAGGTGGCGGGGCTGCGCTACCACCGGCGCGCCGCCAACGGTGGCTTCATCGCGGCCTGCAACGACGGTGCCGCACTCGCGCGCGGGGAATACCTGGTGTTCCTCAACAACGACACCGTGCCGCAGCCCGGCTGGCTCGACGCGCTGCTGGCGACGTTCGAGGCGGAACCTGGCACCGGGCTGGTCGGCGCGCAGCTGCTGTACCCCGACGGCCGCCTGCAGGAAGCCGGCGGCATCGTGTTCAGCGACGGCAGGGGATGGAACTACGGGCGCTTCGAGTCGACGCGGGATCCCCGCTACTCCTACCTGCGCGATGCCGACTACCTGAGTGGCGCCGCGATCGCGATTCCGCGCGCGCTGTTCTTCACGGTCGGCGGCTTCGACGCGCGCTACGCCCCGGCCTATTACGAGGACACCGACCTCGCCTTTGCCGTACGAGCAGCCGGACGCCGCGTGCTGTATCAGCCAGCAGCCCAGGTGGTCCACGACGAAGGCGCCACCTCCGGCACCGACACCGGCAGCGGCGCCAAGGCCGCGCAGGCCCGCAACCGCACGCGATTCGCAGCCCACCGCCACCACGAACTGGCATCGCAACCTTCACCAGGCACACGCCTTTCGCCAGCGTTGCTGCATCGCGGGCAGTGCCAGGTGCTGGTGGTGGATGCGCTGACGCCCCAACCTGATCACGATTCGGGCTCGCTGCGGCTGTTCAACCTGATGCGGCTGCTGCGCGAGGAAGGCGCGCACGTGGTGTTCCTGCCCGCCAACCGGGAGCATGCCGGAGCCGCCACCGAGGCGCTGCAGCAACTCGGCGTGGAGGCCTGGTATGCGCCGTTCGCGCGGCGCGCGCCGGCGTGGCTGCGCGAGCATGGCCCGCGCTTCCACAGCGTGCTCGCCTGCCGCCATTATGTCGCGCGCGAGTTCCTGCCGCTGTTGCGGACGAAGGCGCCGCAGGCGCGGGTGGTGTTCGATACCGTGGACCTGCACTACCTGCGCGAACAGCGCAAGGCCGAGCTCGCCGGCGACCCGCAGCTGTTGCGCGCGGCCGCGCGCACCCGTTCGCTCGAACTGGACGTGGTCGCGCGCAGCGATGCCACCCTGGTCGTGAGCGAGGTGGAGCGCGCATTGCTGGCGCGCGACGCACCGGGCGCACAGGTGGAAGTGCTGTCCAACCTGCACCAGGTGGCCGGGCCGGGACAACCGTTCGGCCAGCGCCGCGACCTGGTGTTCGTCGGCGGCTTCAGGCATCCACCCAACGTCGATGCGGTGCGCTGGTTCGCCGGCGAGGTTTTCCCGCGGGTGCGCGAGGCCCTCCCCGACATCCGCTTCCACTGCATCGGTGCACATGCGCCGGCGGAGATCCTGGCGCTGGGTTCGCAGCCCGGCGTGGTGGTGCACGGGCATGTACCCGACATCGCGCCGTTCATGGACGGCTGCCGGATCGCGCTGGCGCCGCTGCGCTACGGCGCCGGCGTCAAGGGCAAGGTCAACCTGAGCATGGCCCACGGCCAGCCGGTGGTGGCGACCCGCTGTGCGGTGGAGGGCATGCACCTGGAGGACGGCGAGGACGTGCTGGTTGCCGACGGCGCCGAAGGATTCGCGCAGGCGATCCTGCGCCTGTACCGGGACGAAGCGTTGTGGCAGCGCCTCGCGGCGGGCGGACTCGCGAACGTGGCGCGGCATTTCTCGCTCGATGCCGCACGCGATACCGTGCGCAGGGTCCTGCTGGGATAACGCGAACGGCTACGCGCGTCGTGCGCGTTCGATGCCGGGCACGCCCTCGAGCTTGCCGAGCAGCCGCGACAGCTGCCCGTAATCGGCTACCCGCAGGCGCAAGCGCAGGCGCACCAGCCCGCCGCGGGCCGATTCGCTTCCGCTCCGATTGCTGTGGATGTCGAGCACATGCACATCCTCCTGCGCGATCAGGTTGGTGAGGTCCTTCAGCAACCACTTGCGGTCGAGCGCATCCACCAGCAAGTCGACCTCATGGCTGCCGCCCCGGGCTCCGTCCCATTCCACCGGCAGCACGCGGTCGAGCTGGGTCGAGGACAGCCGCAGGAAGGTTGCGCAGCCGGCGCGATGCACGCTCACGCCGCGGCCACGGGTGAGGTAGCCGGCGATCGGCTCGCCGGGCAACGGCTGGCAACACTTCGCGATCTGCACCAGCAGGTTGCCGACGCCTACCACGGTGACCGGCGAGGCCTTGCCGGAGCGCGGCCGCCGTGGCTGCGGGATGCGCGGCATCGTGTCTGCGGACGGTGCTTCGTTGCGACCGCGCTCATGCTCCGACAGCGCCCGCACCACCTGGTGCGGGCCGACGTCGCCCAGCGCGACCAGCACCTGCAGGTCCTCGGCGCTGTCGGCACTGAAGCGGCGCAGCGCCGGCGCCAGTTCCGCATGCTGCAAGCCGGCGCGCCTGAGTTCCTTCTCCAGCAGTTCGCGCCCGGCCTGCACGTTGCGCGCGCGATCGAGACGGTGGAACCAGCTGCGCACCTTCTCGCGCGAGCGCGGGCTGGCGAGGAACCCGTTGGCGGCGACCAGCCAGTCGCGGCGCGGCTCGCCGGTCTTCGCGGTCAGGATCTCGACCCGGTCGCCACTGGCCAGCCGGTGGTCCAGCGGCACGATGCGGCCGTCGACCTTGGCGCCGCGGCAGCGATGCCCGACTTCGGTGTGCACGTGGTAGGCGAAGTCCAGCGGGGTCGCGCCGAGCGGCAGGTCCACCACCTCGCCCTTGGGCGTCAACACGTAGATCCGGTCCTCGACCAGCTCGCTGTCGAGTTCGTCGAGCAGGCCGGCATCGCCTTCGGCGCGCACGTCGAGCAGCCGCCGCATCCATCCGATCTTGCGGTCGAGCGCGGCATCGCCGGCGGCCGAACGGCCGGGGCCGCCCGACCCGCTCCTGTCCTCCTTGTAGCGCCAGTGCGCGGCAACGCCCAGCTCCGCCTGCGCGTGCATCTCGAAGGTGCGTATCTGTACCTCCAGGGTCTTGCCGCCGGGCCCGGCCACGGCGGTGTGCAGCGAGCGGTAATCGTTGCGCTTTGGGCGGGCGATGTAGTCGTCGAACTCGCTGGGCAGCGGCGCCCACAGTGCGTGCACCACGCCGAGCGCGGCGTAGCAGGCGGCGACGTCGTCGACCATCACCCGTACCGCGCGCAGGTCGTAGAGCTCGCCGATCGGTATGTCCTTCTTCTGCATCTTCTTCCAGATGCTGAAAATATGCTTGGGGCGGCCGGAGACCTCGGCGTGCAGGCCGTGCGCCGCCAGCGCCTCGCCGATGTCGCGTTTGACTTCTTCGATGAAGCGTTCGCGATCGCCGCGCTTCTCGTCCAGCAGGCGCGCGATGCGGCGATAGGTGTCCGGCTCGAGGTGGCGGAACGCGAGATCCTCGAGTTCCCATTTCAGCTGCCAGATGCCGAGGCGGTTGGCGAGCGGCGCGTGGATGTCGCGGGTCAGCTGCGCCAGCGCGCGGCGTGCGGGTTCCGGCAATGCATCCGCGGCGCGCAGCCGCGCCAGCTGTCGCGACAGCAGGATCGGCACCACCCGCAGATCGCGCACGATCGCCAGCAGCAGGCGGCGCAGGCCCTCGCTGCCCGCGCCCTGTGCGTGGCGCTCGGCATGCAGCGCCCAGACCTGGGCCGCCGCGCGCTGGCCCTCGAGCAGGACGAGCACGGTCGGATGCTTGCGCGACAGTTCGGGTTGCACCGCCTCCGCCAGCGCGGGCGCGACGTGCAGGATCGCGGCGGCGAGCACGTCGCCCCCGGATTCGAGCAGGGCGAGCGAGGCCAGGGTGTCGGCCAGCACCGGTTCGGGATCGCGCAAGGCGAACGTGCCAGCGGCAATGGCATCGTGCAGCAGCTTGCGCAGCGACGAAGGGATCGCGGCGCAGGAAGGGTCGTCCAGCAGGGCCGGGGACAACGAAAGCGGATTGTCGGGCCCGGGGGAAGGCACGGCAGGTCACGGTGTGGGGGCGTGCACCCACCTTAGCATTCGCCTATCCCAGGCGGGCGAGCCTGACGGCGAGCTTCTTGGCCGAGATCCCGCCGCGGGTGCCCAGTTCCTGCGCGAACAGCGAGACCCGCAACTCTTCCAGCTCCCAGCGCAGCGCCTGCCATTCCGGGTCCGCGGCCCGGCCTTCGCGATCGGCCGCGGCGAGCGCGCCGGCGAAGGGTTTGAGTTCGAGCATCCGCGCCTGGTCGCGGGTCGGATCGCGCAATGCGCGCTCGGCGCGCAGGGCCAGGGCACGCAGGTAGCGCGGATATTCCGCGAGCGCCACTGCCGGCACCTCGCGCAGGAAACCCGGCGGCACCAGCGCCGCCAGCTGCGCCTGCATGTCGTCGAGGTTGCCGCTGGCCCAGCCGATCAATGTCGAGTCGAGCTTGCCGCGCACCTCGGCCACCAGCGCCAGGATCGTCTCGGCCTGTTGCAGGCGCGCCATCGCCTCGGGGAACAGGGCCCTGGCGACGGCATCGCGGCGCGTGGCGAATGCACCGGGGTCGCGGATATCGCCCAGGCCATCGGCCGAAAGTGCCGCGAACGCGCCGTCGACGAGGTCGGTGCGCAGACGGTCTCCATGGTTTCCGCGCGGTGCGGCCGACTCGATCGCTGCATACAGCAGCGCGGTCTTGGGCTGCGCCGGCAGCTGCTTGCGCGCCTGTTTCATGCGGTCGGCAAGCGCGAGCGCCAGCAGCCTGCGCACACCGCGCGGGTGCGCGCGCTCGGCGGCGGCGCGCCCGGCATGCACCGCCAGCGATGCGCTGTCGCCGTCGTCGTGCAAGGCGGGATACGCGGGAACGCCACCGGCACCGGGAACCTCCGCGGGGATGGGCGCGTCCGGGAACGTGGTGAGTCCGCTGCGCGCCATGCCCTGGGCCGCGTGGCGCGCAAAGGCGGCGGCCGCGCGCGCGCCAAAGCGTTCACGCAACTCCGCCAGGTCGCGCGACTCGGCCAGCACGTTGTGGCCATCGCTGCGCTTGTCCGGCATGTCGAGCAGGCGCAGGTTGGCGCGGAGGTGCGGTTCGATCGCGGCCGGATCGAATGCGGTCGCCGACAGCGCCACCCCGGTGGTGCGTTGCAGGAAGCGCGCCAGTTCGCCCTCGATGCTGTCGGCCGAGGGCTGCGGCCAGGCTTCGGCGAAGGCACGGGCGAAGTCCGGTGCCGGCACGAAGTTGCGGCGCAGGGCCTTCGGCAGCGAGCGGATCAGCGCCGCGGCCTTGTCGGCGGCGAAGCCGGGCGCCAGCCACGACAGCCGCGCCGGGTCCAGCGCATTGAGCAGGTGCAGCGGCACCGCCACGGTCATGCCGTCGTCGGCCGCACCCGGCTCGAAGCGATAGCGCAGCGCCAGCCGTGCATCGCCCAGTGCCAGGTATCGCGGGAAGAGCGAGGCATCGCTCTCGTCGCCGACCAGCAGGTCGTCGCGCGACCATTCGAGCGCCTGCCTCTTCTCCGCGGGCAGCTTCGCGTACCAGGCGTCGAGCGCCTGCACGTTGTGCACGTCCGACGGCAGGCGGTCGAGGTACCAGCGCGCCTGCCAGTCCTCGTCGACCACCAGGCCGGCGCGGCGCTGCTTGGCTTCTTCCTCGTGCGCCTTGCCCAGCACGGCGAGGTTGCGCTCGAGGAAGACGCTGCGGGTGTCGATCTCGCCGGTCAACAGCGCATCGCGCACGAAGATCTGCCGCGACTCTTCCGGGAACAGCGCGCCATAGTGGATCGGCTTCTTCGGCGCCAGCACCAGCCCGAACAGGCTCACCTGTTCGCTGCCGATCACCCTGCCCTGTGCGCGCGACCAGCGCGGGTCGAAGCGGCGCCGGGCGAGCAGGTGCGGCAGCTCGGCCATCACCCACTCCGGCTCGATCGCGGCATTGGTGAGCGCCCACACCTTCTCGGTGTCGAGCAGGGTCGCCGACAGGGCCCATGGTGGTGGCTTCTTCGCCAGGGCGGAACCGGGAAACAGCTGGAACTTGCGCCCACGTGGACCGTCGTACTGCGCCGGGGCCTTTTTCGCCTTGTCGCCGGGCTGGCGGTTGCCAATTTGCGTCGGCAACCCCGCGATCAGCGCCCGATGCAGCGCCACATACGCGCGTTGCAGCGTCTTCGCGTTCTCCTGTTCCCCGTTCCCCGTTCCCCGTTCCCGCTCTTCCCGCTTTTCCCCGATCTCCCAGCCCAGCTCCAACGCCACCAACCGCAACTGCCGATGCAGTTCGCGCCACTCGCGCAGGCGCAGGAAGCCGAGGAAATGCTTCGCCGCCCACTTGCGCAGCTGCGATTGGGTGAGTTCCTCGTGCGCGGCGTCGCAGGCCTGCCACAACTTGAGGATGCCTGCGAACTCCGAGCGCGGATCGGCGAACTGCGCGTGTGCGCTGTCGGCGGCAGCGCGCTGGTCGGCCGGACGCTCGCGCGGATCCTGGACGCCGAGGAAGCTGGCGATCGCGAGCATGTCGCGCAGGCAACCGTGGGCATTCGCCGCCACCAGCATGCGCGACAGCTTGACGTCGATCGGCATGCGCGCCATGACGCGGCCGGTGGCGGTGAGCTTGCGGCGGCCGTGCCCGGTATCGGCGTCGATCGCACCCAGCTCTGCCAGCGTCTGCCAGCCGTCGGCGACCGCGCGCGGCTCCGGCGGTTCGAGGAAGGGGAAGTCCTCGATCGCGCCGAGGCCGAGCGAGAGCATGCACAGGATCACGCCCGCCAGCGCGGCGCGCCGGATCTCGGGATCGGTGTAGCGCGGCCGCGATTCGAAATCGGCCTCGGAATACAGGCGGAAGCAGGTACCCGGCGCGATCCGCCCGCAGCGGCCCTTGCGCTGGTCCGCGCTGGCCTGGCTGACCGGCTCGATGTGCAGCCGGTCGAGCTTCTGCCGCGGACTGTAGCGCTTGACCCGCGCGTAACCGGGATCGACCACGTAGTGGATGCGCGGCACCGTCAGCGACGTCTCGGCAACGTTGGTGGCGAGCACGATGCGGCGCTGGTTGCCGGGATGGAACACCCGGTCCTGGTCGCGCGCCGACAGCCGCGCATACAGCGGCAGCACCTCGGTGTGGCGGTATTTGCGCTGCTCCAGCGCCTGGTGCGCGTCGCGGATCTCGCGCTCGCCCGGCAGGAACACCAGGGTGTCGCCGGTCGGCCGGTCCTTCGCGATCTCGTCGCAAGCCGCGAGGATACCGTCGAGGACGCTGCGCTCGCCGGAATCGTCGCCCTCGCCTTCCAGCGGGCGGTAGCGCACGTCGACCGGATGGCCGCGGCCCTCGACCTCGACCACCGGCGCGCCGCCGAAATGTTCGGCGAAGCGCGCTGTGTCGATGGTCGCCGAGGTCACGATGATCTTCAGGTCCGGCCGCCGCGGCAACAGCTGCTTGAGGTACCCGAGCAGGAAATCGATGTTGAGGCTGCGCTCGTGCGCCTCGTCGATGATGAGCGTGTCGTAACGCGAGAGCCGGCGGTCGGACTGGATCTCGGCCAGCAGGATGCCGTCGGTCATGAACTTGACCGCGGTCTGCGCACCGACGTTGTCGTTGAAGCGGACCTGGAAGCCGACCGCACCGCCCAGCGGAACCTGCAGTTCCTCGGCCACCCGGCGCGCCACCGCGCGCGCCGCGATCCGGCGCGGCTGGGTGCAGCCGATCATGCCTTTCGCCCCGCGCCCGGCCGCCAGGCACAGGCGCGGCAGCTGGGTGGTCTTGCCCGACCCGGTTTCGCCGGCAACCACCACCACCTGGTGCCTGCGGATCAGCTCGACGATCTCGTCCGCGGCCGCAGCGATCGGCAACTGCGGGTCGATCGGCAGGCGTGGGTCGATGGGGGAATTCATTGATCCGGTATATGGACGTGGTCGCAACTGTTCATTTCCACCGACTGCCCGGCGAGGCTATTGTGAAGCCTCCCCCGACTGGAGCGCACGCAAATGGCCAAGACCAAGTCCAATCCCCCCTCCGCGCCGGCCATCGACATCGGGCTGTCCGCAGCGGAGCGCCGGAAGATCGCCGACGGCCTCTCGCACTACCTCGCCGACGCCTACACGCTGTACCTGAAGACCCACAACTTCCACTGGAACGTCACCGGGCCGATGTTCAACACCCTGCACCTGATGTTCGAGACCCAGTACACCGAGCAATGGACGGCGCTGGACATGGTGGCCGAGCGCATCCGCGCGCTGGGCTACAGCGCGCCGGGTTCCTATGCCGAGTTCGTGAAGCTGTCCTCGATCCGCGAGGAGCCGGGACTGGCCGACTCCACCGACTGGCGCGAAATGGTGCGCCAGCTCACCGTCGGCAACGAAGCAGTTTGCCGCACCGCACGCAAGGTATTGAAGACCGCCGACGGCGCCAGCGACGATCCCACCGTCGACCTGATGACCCAGCGCCTGCAGACGCACGAGAAGTACGCGTGGATGCTGCGCAGCCTGTTGCAGTAGAGCCGGGCATCGGCTCTATTTGACCCGTACCCGGTACCTGAGCGTGAACTGGGCGTTGTTCGCATTGAACACGCCCTTGGGGTTGATCCGGATGCCGGTCACCGCACTGTCGACGCCGTCCGCATCCGGCGCCGGCACGTAGGTCCAGGTCGCACCCCCGTCGCTGGAGAATTCGAGATCGTCGGTCGTGCTGCCCAACGCGGTGAATGCATAGGTCATCCCGCTCGAAGGGGCTCCGTTCGTGAACGAGACCGGGCCGGAACCGGCGACACCGATATCCACCACCCGCAGCGCGACCTGCGGCGGCAGCGGGTCGCGGACGAAGACGCTGTCGTTGTCGACCGGGTTCGGCGCCGGGTTGGTGAGGACGATCTGGTATTCGACCACCGCGCCGGGAATCGCCTTCGGATTGCTGGTGCCGTTCACCGGGTCCGAGTACACCAGGCTGAGCTTGACCACGGTGAGAGGGACGGTTTTCTCGTTGGTCCAGGTGCAGGTCACCGAACTGTCGATGGGCATCGTAATGTTGCGCGACAGGCCGGAACCCGTGACCGTGACCACGCTGGCGTCGCTGTCCTTGCTGCAGGCGAGCCACGGTGTGTAGTCGCCAGGCAGCCCGACGGTATAGACCTCGGACAGGGTGATCGTCGCGGAGGCGACGCTGATCGCGGTGGCTGCGGTCGTGGTCGCGGGTGCGGTCGAACTACCGGCGACGGCGCCGGTACCACCGGTGATCGCGAGGTCGACCGCGTCGCCGGCATTGGCGCTGGACCATGTCTTGCCGAGGGTGATCCGTCCTCGCACGTCGATCGCGGCATTGCCGGAATGGGTGATCGTGCCCTCGCTGCCTTCGCGGGCGAGAACACCGGCCGTCCATGAACCGAGCCTGGCATCGGAAGGGACTGCATAGGCGAATTGGAGGGTCTTGCTGGCCGCATCCGATGCAACCACGGTCATCGCGGCCGCGTTGAGTCGGACGGTGCTGGCTGAGTCGGTCAGAGTGAGCTCGACGGCGCCGACGTCCGCGCTGCCGAATGGATCGCTGACCACCGCACGCACGTAGACGACGTCGCCGTGCAGGTAGAACGCCTTGGTGGTGACTGCCGGATAGGCACCCGAATAGATCGTCACGCTGTCGACGTTGATCACGGTGGCGGTGGCGAACGAGACCGTGCTGCGACCCAGGTTGTACTGGTAGAAGCTGACCGGCCGGTTGCCGCCGGAGGTGTTGGCGATCCGCAACACCAGCTGCCTGCCGGCAGCCAGGGTGTAAGGCGCCGCCAGCGGAATGGTGAATGCCACCGGGGTCGGGGTGGTGTTGGTGAAGTTCTGGGTGGCGGTCGCGCCAATCTGGGTCGTGCCATCCCACAGGCTGGCCTGGACCGTCACCGCGTTGCCGTTGCTGTTGGTGGCCAGGTTC